>PUND01000140.1 GCA_003551645.1 Phycisphaerae bacterium
AGGCGATAGCGGAGACGACCCGGCCCGCCGATCCGCCGCTGGTAAGCATAGGCCCCGATGGCATCAATCGCCCCGGCAGGCGAGTATCGCTGCTGGCGGCGGCCGGACGGGCATTGATGAGATTGATAACGAGCGTGTCGGCCCCGGATGGGGAGGCGGGGCCGCGCACCAGCGAAGCGCGCGAAGCTGTGCTGGCCGAGCGTTCGGCCCCGCTGGATGCGGTGGCTATACAGCCCGTCCGGGTCGGGCCGTCGCCGGCCGGCGGCTTCGCGCTTACGGCCGAGGCCGCCAGGGAGAGCAGACATGGAAGAGACGCTGACACCGAAGCAGATGGCGATAATCAGATACATCAGGGAGTTTCGCCGTCGCGAGGGCTATTCCCCGACCATGCAGCAGATCGGCGACCATCTGGGGTGCACAAAGGTCACGGTGTTCGAACACGTAAACGCCCTGGTGGAAAAAGGCGTAATCGAGCGCGGCCCAAAGCACAAGGCACGCTCTTTGCGCGTATCTGAGAAGTTCACTCTGCCCGAGGACCGCCCCACGCGAATGCCGCTGGCCGGGCGCATCGCCGCCGGTGAGCCGATAGAGGCCGTCGAGGACACCGAGCATCTGGACCTGGAGGAGATGTTCGAGGCAGCCAGGGACACGTTCGTACTGCAGGTTACCGGCAACAGCATGATAGACGAGCAGATCCGCGATGGAGACTTCGTAATCTGCGAGCGCCGCGGCACCCCGCGCAACGGTGAGACGGTCGTCGCGCTGCTGGAGGACGGCGAGGCGACGCTGAAGAAGTTCTACAGGGAAGCCGGCCGCATCCGCCTCCAGCCGGCGAATCCCGACTTCAAGCCCATCTACACCAAGGACGCCGATATACAGGGCGTGGTGGTCGGTGTCGTCCGAAGGGTGTAGGACGTTGTGGTTCAGTTGAGCAGTTGAGCGGTGGAGCCGTTAAACCGGGCGCACTGCCCCGTTGCATCAGCTTGGCTGCCGCCCCGGCAGCCGCATGGCGACCACAAGGGCGGCAATCCACAGCCGTCCAATCCGCAACTCGCGACTCGCGATTCCCGACTATCTTCTGCGCCGCATCAGCGCCGCGACAGCGCCGGCGGCCAGCAGTGTCAGCGTCGCCGGCTCGGGCACGATGATGAAGGCCAGGTCCATTTCGTCGTCCGCCCAGTCATGTCCGGTGGGGTATTCCAGCCGGCGCCATTGTTCGGCTTCATCATCCCACCAGACGGCGCCGTTGCCCCAGACGTTGTTTGCTTCGTCGCGCGTGTCGCTGGTGTTGCACCAGCCAATCTGACCATCGCCATCCAGTTCTAGCGACACCTCCAGCCAGTAGTTTTCACCGGCGGTCTGATCGAAGGCCTTGTCAGGGTCGATATGGAAGCTCAGACGGTGAACCCCCCAGTGTGAATCCGAATCGTATACGCCTGTGGCGGGGTCATACCAACCCAGCCCGTCTTCGTTCAGCATCCAGGTGTCGGTTTCAACCTCCTCGGCACTGAATGACATGCTCCAGAGGATATCGCCCGGCTCCGAACCGGCCCCACGGATAGCCAAATGCGCGCCGGTCAGCGGGGCAATGTTATCGCTGTCCTGCCACCATGAAACGTCGGTGTGGATTTCGGTGATCGGCCCGCTCCCTGTACATTCAAAATCGTCCGCCAAGCGAATCGGTCCCTCGGCGCGGACGGCCATGCCGGTATCGGACGCATAGTCGGCCACCTGGGGATCATGCATTTTGTGCTCATCCGTCCAGAACCCGACGGCCGGCGCCGACAGCATCAGCGCTAAACACACCAACAGCACCAAATGTGTCCTCAACATGCCCATCTCCTTTCCTTCCGTGTAAGAGTGGATGTACTCGCTCAGTCGCTCGAGACATTACCGCCGGTGCCCGCCGCAAGCAAGCTTTTGTCTCGGGCCTTTGTTTCGGACCTCAAACCCCGACGGCCGAGAGCAGCGGCTCGACCATCACCAGCGGAACCGGTGGTTTGCCCAGCGCCGCGTCGGGCTTGACCGGGCCGTGGAAATCCGACCCGCCGGCGACGAACAGTCGGTAGCGGTTTGCAAGCTCCAGGTACAGCCGCGTCTGTCGAGGCGAATGCTCGCTGTGATAGGCCTCGATGCCGTTAAGCCCCTGCTCAATCAGTCGCCGCAGGACCGGCTCCAGATCATCGTCGCCGACGGCCAGTTGCGGCGGATGGGCCAGCACGGCCACGCCGGCGGCATCGCGAATGGCCGATATCGTCTCGCCGGGGTCTATTTTCTCCTTGTCCAGATAGGCCGCACCGCCGCGGCCCACGTACCTGTCAAAGGCATCCTGCACGGTCTCGGCATAGCCCTTCCGCCGAATGGCCTCCGCCATGTGCGGCCGCCCGACGATGCGGTCTTCCTCATCCCCGGCCGAGCCGGCGACGGCCCGGATGTCCTCCATGCCGACGGGCACGCCGAGTCGCCGCAGCCGCTCCACCATACGAGGGTTGCGGTCGTTCCGGGCCTGGCGCAGGCGACGGGCTAGCTCGACGATTGACGGCGCCCGCTCGTCGATGCCCAGCCCGATGATGTGCAACATGCCGTGGGGGAGCTTCGCCGAAACCTCTATGCCCGGCACAAAACGCACATCGGGCAGCCCCTCGGCCGCCCGTCGCGCATCGGGCAGCCCGGCGAGCGTGTCATGATCGGTCAGCGCCACCGCGGCCAGCCCGCGGCGATCGGCCAGGCGCACGATGTCAGCCGGGGCATATTGCCCGTCGGAAAACGTGCTGTGTGTGTGCAGGTCAACCAGACGACGCATGGCGACAGTATATCGTCCCGAACGGTAAGGCACGAGCCATTAGCCACGAGCCATGAGCCACCAGCCACTTGTCCGGTGCGGGTTGGGAAGTCAACGCATGAATACACCGGTGGCGACCGCACGCGTGAACGAATTCACAAAGCCACCGAAAGGCCCTTGAACTGACGCATGGTGTGTAACTAGTATGTCGCATCTTCGTTGGCGTGTTCCGGGCGAGGTCGCCCGGCCGATTGGTTTTTGGATATGCGAGAGGAGTGAGCTATGCCTTACAAGATTATCGACGACTGCACCACCTGTGGCTCGTGCATTGACGCCTGCCCCACAGAGGCGATCCAGGAGGGTTCGGACAAGTACACAATCGACCAGGACGCCTGCGTCGATTGCGGCGCGTGCGTGGACACCTGCCCGGTCAGCGCCATCAGCGAGCAGTAAACGCGGCGTTGACGGAAGCATTCCGGGTCGCGGCCGGTGTGGTCGCGGCCCTGTTTTTTGCGCCTTGATTTGCATTCTTCGCGGCCGGGCGGCCGAAAGGCCGTTGGAGCTATCGCCGGGCGGTCCGGCGGTCCACCTCATGGAGCTTATCGAAGAGGCGCTGCGGCGTTGAAGCCGCGCCGGCGGGGCGATATGCTCGTGGCCATTGAGCGACAGACCCCGCCCGTAACACGGGGCTACCGGAATTCAAACATGACCATCAGGGAATTTCAGGACTTCATACGCAAGCACTACTACGCCACCGACAGCGCCCGAGGCACACCGGGGACTTTCCTGTGGTTCGTGGAGGAAGTCGGCGAGCTGGCGACCGCCCTGGCCGGCGACGACCACGCCAACAAGGTGGAGGAGTTCGCCGACGTGTTCGCCTGGCTGTGCACGCTGGCCAACATCAACGACGTGGACCTGACAGAGGCCATCGAGAAGTACACCGTCCGCGGCGTCGAGGGCAGGAAGTAGCAGCTGGGCGATCTGGCGGTTTATCCGTTTAACAGTTCAACCGATAAACTGTTGAGCCGTCGAACCAACGTTCCGCAGGCCCTTGCGGCATCGGCGCACCCCCTTGCCGGCTCATGTCCGCCTGTGCCCATTGCAGGTTACGGATTGCCGCTTGTGGCTTGCAGTCCGGCCGCTGACTACCGGCTCCCGTCGCCCGGCCAGGCGGTTACCGGCTTCCGTTTCGGCATCAATTGACACACCACGACGGCCGAAGCATACTTGCGAACATGACCGGTCTTGTACTTGACGTAATATATGGCATCGGGCTTGTCGCGATCAGTCCGATTTGGCTGTATCGGATGATCCGCCACGGCCGATACCGAGGCGGCGTCGGCGAGCGACTGGGTGCGGCGCCGCGGCGATACGGCCTGCAGCCGGTCATCTGGGTACACGGCGTCAGCTTGGGTGAGATCAACGCCGCCCGATCGCTTGTCGCAGAGCTTCACAGCCAACTGCCCGACTACCGTGTGGTGGTCTCATCGACCACAGACACCGGCTTCGCGGCCGCGCGGAAGCACTTCGCGCCGGACCACAAGGTGTTTCACTGGCCTATGGATTTTTCGCTTTCGGTGGCTCGTGCTCTGCGGCGTGTCCGTCCCGACCTGGTGGTGCTTATGGAGGGCGACATCTGGCCGAACTTCTTGGCCGCGTGCAACCGCAGGGGCATACCCGTAGTGGTGGTCAACGGCCGGATGAGCCGTGACAAGGGCTACCCCGGCTACCGGAAGCTCGGCCCACTGGCCGAGAAGCTTTTCAACCGACTGACGGCCATAGGAGTGCAGGACGAGGCATACGCCGAGCGTTTTCGCTCGCTGGGAACCGCCCCGGACAAGGTGCACATCACCGGCATGATGAAGTACGACACCGCTGACGTCGCCGACCACGCAGCCGGCCGGGACGAACTCGCCGCCGCGATGGGACTCACCGGCGCGGAAAAGCTCGTCGTCGCCGGCGGGACAGGCCCCGGCGAGGAGCAGCTTCTGCTGGACCGCCTGGATGAGCTTGAGCGGCGGGTTCCCGGGGCGGTGCTGGCTATCGTGCCGCGAAAGCCCGAGCGATTCGACGAGGTGGCCCGGCTGATAGAACAGACCGGCCGACCTGTTGTCCGCCGCTCGCAAAGACCGGACGGCACCGGAGACGATCGGCCGGAAAAGGCCGTTCTGCTTGGCGACACGATGGGCGAACTGCGAAAGTTCTACTCGCTCGCCGATGCGGTGTTCGTAGGCAGGTCGCTGGTGGCGATGGGCGGTTCGGACATGATAGAGGCGGCCGCCCTGGGCAAGCCGACCGCATTCGGGCCGCACACATTCAACTTTCCCCAGGCGGACGAACTGGCCGATAACGGCTGCGTCCGCGTCGCCGACGCCGACGAGCTTATCGACCGGCTGAGCGGCTGGCTTTCGTCGCCGGCGGAGGCGGCCGAGGCCGGCCGGAAGGCCCGCCGGTTCGTCCGGTCGCGCCAGGGAGCGACGCGGCGCAACGTCGAGATGATCTGTGAGGTGCTCGGCCGCACACCGGCCGTCGCGCCCGGCGCGATCGCCGGCGAGCGGATAGCGGAGACACGCTGATATGCCGTCAAAGGCACTGAGAAAGAACGTGATAGCGGCCGCACGCCGCGTGGTGGTGAAGGTCGGCACCGACGCGATAACCAGCGACGACGGCAAACCGGACCGCAAGGTCATCTCGTCTCTTTCCAGGCAGATCGCCGAGGCCATGCACGCGGGCGTGTCCGTGTCGCTGGTCGCCAGCGGGGCAATAGGCGCGGGCGTGGGCGAGCTTGGCCTGCCCGGACGGCCCAGGACCCTGCCCATGCTCCAGGCGGCGGCGGCCGTCGGACAGGGACAGTTTATGCGCGCCTTCCACGACGCCTTCGCCCGCCACGACATCCGCGTCGGGCAGGTTCTGGTGACGCGGGAGGACTTCGAGAACCGCACGCGGTATCTGAACATCCGCAACACGCTGGCCTCGCTGGCCGAGCTGGGGGCGGTGGCGATTATCAACGAAAACGACGCCGTCGCGGTGGATGAGATCCGTTACGGCGACAACGACATAATCGCCGCCCTGGTGGCGACGATGGTGCAGGCCGATGTGCTGGTGCTGCTGACGGTGGTTGATGGCGTGCTGCGCGAGGGCGAGGTGGTTGAGGTGATCGACGGCGTGGACGAAGACGCCCTGTCGCTGGCCGGCGTTGACCGCAGCCGACGCGGCTCCGGGGGCATGAGCAGTAAGCTGTCGGCCGCGGGGATGGTCACCCGCGCCGGCGAGGCCGTCGCAATCGCCAACGCCCGGACGCCGAACGTCCTGAGAAAACTGCTTGCCGGCGAGCAAGTGGGGACGGTGTTCGTGCCCGGCCAGAAGAAGATGTCCTCCCGCAGACGATGGATAGGCCAGGCGGCAAAACCCGCCGGAAGAATCATCATCGACGACGGCGCGGTACGCGCTTTGAGGCGCCAGGGCAGGAGCTTGCTGCCTTCGGGGATATCGGCCGTCGCCGGCAGGTTCATCAAAGGCGATACCGTAAGCATCGTGGACTCATCCGGTGCGGAGGTCGCCCGCGGGCTTACCAATTACTCATCAGAGCAGGTCCAGCAAATAATGGGGCTTAAGACCAGCCAGATCGCAAAGGCCCTCGGCGACAAACCCTACGACGAGGTCGTGCACCGCGACAACATGACGTTGCCGTAGTAGTTATCGCGGGCTCTAACGGCGGCATAGTTACGGGCCGGCAAAGACGGTGCGCGTGCCGAACGGCTGTTGCCGCACTCATGCGACCGGCTCGACATATTCAGCTCGGCTGGTCGGTTCGGGAACCGGCAAGCCGTCTTCGATCATGCCGCCGATGTGCGCCTCGACCGCCTCGGCGATAAGCCGCTTGGCCGAATCGGGCGTGTCCTGCCCCACGGCGACGCAGCCCGGTAGATCGGGCACATAAGCGCTGAAACTGCCGTCCTCGGCCCGTTCAATTACTACCAGATATCTTCTCGCGTGGTCCATGTTGCTTCTCCGGTCGATCATTTCAGACCGGCCGCGCGAGCAGAGCGGAGCGTTTAACCCGCCCTACCGCCCGGCGGGTTTGGGTACCTTCACCTCGCGATGCTGTGTGGCGGATTTGTATATGGCGTCGAGTATAAGCTGCACCTGCAGGCCGTGTTCGGCTGGCGCCGGCACCGGGGTATCGTCCAGGACGGCGTCCACGAACGCCCGGTAGGCCGAGGATGATTTCTCCAGCGGCTGCTGGAGGCGGCTTTCCCACAGCGCCCCGTTGCTCTCGCCGTAGGCCAGGGCCTCAAAGGTGTAGCCCTCGCCGATGTTGCGCTGGATGATGCCGCCTTCGCTCCCCCAGAGCTGCGTTACCATATCCTCTTTCTTCTCGGAGAACCCCGCCCACGACGCCTCGACTATCAGCGTGGCGCCGTTGTCGAATCGGACCAGTGCGCAGCCGAGGTCTTCGACGTCGAACTTCTTGCGTTTTTTCCTGGCCAGTTGCGGACCGATAGCGCCGTAGGTCGAGGCGCTTACGGTCACCGGTGTGGGGTTGCCCATCAGCCACAGCGCCAAATCCAGACGGTGAACGCCGAGGTCGATAATCGGCCCGCCTCCTGCGAGTTCCTTCTGTCCGAACCACCCGCCGAAGCCGGGCAGCCCGCGACGGCGGTGCCAGACGGTCCGGCCGTAGTAAACCTCCCCTACCGAGCCGCTGTCGACCAGACGTCTCAGCGCCTGCGACTGGTCGGTGAAGCGAAAGGAGAAGTTTATCATCAGCTTTTTCTTCGCCTCGTCGGCGGCGCGGATCATCCGCCTGGCGTCGCGGGCGGTGGTGGCCATGGGCTTTTCGCACAGCACGTGCAGGCCCGCCTTCGCGGCGGCAACGGTAACCGGCGCGTGAAGCGCGTTGGGCAGAGCCACGCTGACGGCGTCAAGGCCCAGCTTTTCGGCGTCGCGAAGCAGCTTGCGATAGTCGCTGTAGCAACACCCCGGCTCAATACCTGCGGCCTCGCCTCGTTCCTTGAGCCGCTGAGCGTCCTTGTCGCACACCGCGACGACCTCCGAACGTTCGTAGTCTTGGTAGTCGCCGAGATGCCCCCGCCCCATGCCCAGTCCGATAACGGCCAGCTTCAACGTGCTGCTGTCTTTCTTTGCCACGGTAGCTCCTGTCAGAAGGTAGAGTTTCCTGATTGTCCTGTTGAACCGCCGAAGCTACACCGGCCGGCAATTTGCGTCAACTGGCCTTAAGCGTTCCTATGCTTGACGTGTGGGTTGCTGTTCGGGCATCAGGCGCAGGTGTATCAACGCGACATGTCCGGCGCTGCTTGTCTCCGGCATTTTCGCCGGTCGCCGCCGGCCGGCAATGGAGGTTGATTTTACCCGCCCCGGCGGCGATAGTTGTCCATCACAGGAACCGGATTCGACGGGAGTTTTTCTGATGGAACCAGCGGCCCTTGTTACCGGAGGCGCCAAGCGGCTCGGCCGGGCCATCTCGCTGGCCCTGGCGCGGGACGGTTATGACGTGGCCGTCCACTACAACCACTCCGCCGAGGCGGCGGAGCAACTGGCCGAGGAGATTCGCCGCCTGGGCAGACGGTGCGAGACGTTCCGCTGCGAGCTTTCGGACACCTCAGCGGTCGAGCGGATGGCCGAGCGTATCCGGGATACCTTTGACGGCTGGTCCGTGCTGGTCAACAACGCATCGCTGTTTGAACGGGCTACGCTGACCGAGACCGATGAGTCGCTTTTCGACCGGCTGATGTCGGTCAACCTCAAGGCCCCGCTGTTTCTGACCAGGCAATTCGCCGTCCTTTGTCGGCGGGGGCGGATCATCAACCTCCTGGACACCAAGGTCAGCGAGGAGCTAACCAGCCATCTGGTGTACGTCATTACCAAGAAGGCCCTCCTGGACCTTACCCGCCTGACGGCCAAGGAACTAGCCCCGGATATCCGGGTCAACGGAGTCTGCCCCGGGCTGATACTTCCGCCGCCCGGCGCCGAGGAGGGATATCTGGAGAAGCTCGCGTCGCGCGTGCCGCTTGCCAGGCCGGGCCGATGCGAGGATATCGTCTCGGCCGCTCTGTATCTGCTGCACAGCGACTACGTTACCGGCCAGTGCATCTTCGTTGACGGCGGCGAACACCTGCGGTGAGGTGAACATGAAGATACGCATAAAGGATCTGCGGCTCAGGACAATCGTCGGCGTATACGAGTGGGAGCAAAAGCAGCCACAGGAGGTCGTGGTCAACGTTGAGTTGGAGTTTGACGGCGACCAGGCCGCCCGAACCGACGACCTCGCGGACAGCGTAGACTACAAGGCCCTCAAGCGGCGTCTGCTGGATGAGGTCCAGTACTGTCGCTACAAGCTGCTGGAGAAGCTCGCCCGACACGTATTGGACATCGTGCTGGACGATGAGAAGGTGCTGCGGGCGACGGTGGAGGTGGACAAGCCCCATGCGCTGCGATTCGCCGAGTCGGTCTCGGTGGTCTGCTCGGGCGGGAAACAGAAATGAACCGGGCGGTGGTGTGCTTCGGCTCGAACGTCGAACCGCAACACAACGTCGAGCGTGCCCTGGAGCTGCTCGGCGAACTATTCGGCGTGCTCGCCCGCTCCGATACCGAGTGGACGCGGCCGATCGGCAGGACCGACCAGCCGGATTTTCTCAACGGGGCGGTCCTGATCGAGACCCCGCTCGGCCGCGATGAGTTGGTGCGGCAGTTGCACACCATCGAAGGCCGGCTCGGAAGAGTGCGAAACCCGCATGACCCCTACGGCCCGCGGACCATTGACCTGGACGTGGTGGCCTGGAACGGATGTATTGTGCACGAAGATTACCATGGCCGAGACTTTGTCCGCCGGGCCGTGGATGAGCTGCTGGGCGGCGATCTAAAAGACACCTGAGCTTGTCTTGCCAACGAAGCGGTTTGCCGATAAACTCTTGTCCGGTCCCATAGGTTTATTGACACCAGCGAAGGAGCATGCCTGATGAGTCGTTTCGAGAAGCTCTTAGTCGCCCTGGGGGTCGTTCTTGTTATGGTGCTGGTCACGCCCCCCGCTTTGGCCGGCGCGGAGGAATCGCCGGACAGCGAAGCTCCCGCCGTGGTGGTGGAGGCCGATGACGGCGAGGATAGCGTCCGGGAAGAATACCTGCCGGATTTGGGTTATTTTACCGAGACCTACGCCACGCTGGACCTCGAAGCCCTGCCGTCTCTGCCCAAGGACATCAAAGGGGCCTTCGTAGGCGACCTGGACGGCACCATTATCGTCGCCGGGGGCGCGACCGACGTGCCGGAATCCGGGGACCTCTCGGAAAGCACGTTTCTTGACAGTATCTATGTGCTGCCTCCCAAGCCGGAGGACGAAGACGAGGTGGACGACTGGCAGTGGGAAGAGTCCTCCGCCCGGCTGCCTGAGCCGACGGCCTGGGGAGCGTCGGCGGTCAGCGAACAGGGCCTGTTGTGCCTGGGCGGCTGGACCAGTGAGGGCGTGACGAATCGCGTCCTCCGCCTTACCGCGCCGCCCGAAGATGAGCCGGCGGAAGTGGGAGTCAGCGAAGGCGCCGAATGGTCCGAGGAAGACCAGGTCTGGGTCGGCCAGTACCACCTGCCCGAACCCCTGGCCTTCGCCTCGGCTACGGTCATGCGGGACCATTACGACGACGATATCCACCTCTATCTCGTCGGCGGATACCGGCCGCAGGCCGAGCCGGAAGAAAAGCCCAAAGACACCACCGAGGTAGTCACGGTGCCGTTTGACGAGGATGAGCCGGGCACGCTCAGCGACAATGTGTATCGCTGCCTGCTGCCGCAGAAACTCGAGTACACAGGAGGTGTGCTAAACCGCATACGGACGCTCGCGTGGTATCTGCGAGAAGATCCCAAGGAGCGCTCGCCGGACTGGGAGGTGGTCCATAACCTGACGTCCGTGTGTCGCGAGACAGGCCGGCGTGAGGAGGTTTCGCCGCTGTCCGACGGCGTTATTCTGCCGATGTTGGCGGTATCCTACAGCGAATGGCCCTTTAAGGACGTGCTGTACGTCATCGGCGGGCTTCAGTTGAGCGAGGACGATGAGGGCTTTGTGCAACGGCCGGAGGCGTGGCAGTTCGCCCCCGGCAGCCAGACGCGTGACGGCTGGTACGCCATGAAGGACCTTCCGGCCGACCTGGCCGTCTACTCGGCCGTAGAGGTAGGCCCGTCGCATCTGCTGGCGCTGACCGAAAAGGACGCCACCAGAGCCAGAACTGTTAACGAGGTGGCCCTCAGTGAAGCCGCCAACAGCATCTTCAGCTTCCACACCATCACCGAGACCTGGCTGGACATGACCGGGGAGCTGGACATACCCGGCGGTCAGATGTTCAAGTCCGACCCGGGCTTAATCTGGCTGGGAGACCGGCAGCTCGGCGAGGTGGTCGCCGCCGACGACGGACAGACAGTGGAGGAGGCAGTCACCGGCGCGGTCGAAAGGGTCGCTCTGGAGTACGACAAGCGGCATTTCAGTTGGATCGACTTCGCCGTCATCGGCATCTATATCGGTCTGCTGATGTGGATCGGCATGACCTACGCCCGGCGCGACCGCGACACCGACGACTACTTCCTCGGCGGGCGGAAAATCCCCTGGTGGGTCGCCGGCGTCAGCATCTACGCAACCGGCATCAGCGCCATCAGCTTCATGGCGATACCGGCCAGGACGTACGCACTGGACTGGTCCTACGTCGCCCTGGGGGTCTTCCCGCCGATTCTGGTGCTCATCGCCGCATATACGTTCGTTCCGCTGCTGCGCGGGCTGAACATCACCACCATGATGGAATACATGGAGATGCGGTTCGGCAAGAGCGTCCGAACGTTGAACACGGTGATTCTGGTAGCGCTTCAGCTCGGCGGCAGGATGAGCGTTACGCTGCTGCTGCCGGCCTTGGCGCTGACCGCCGTGACTGGATGGAACATCTACGCCAGCGTCGCGGTGATGGGCGTCCTGGCGACCATTTACACACTCGTCGGCGGCATCAGTGCGGTCATCTGGACCGACCTGGCACAGGTGATAGTGATATTCGGCGGAGCCATACTCAGCTTCGTACTCATCTGCTTCAGCGTCGATGGCGGGTTCGCCGGCGTCGTCGAAATAGGCATGGACTTCAACAAGTTCCGCTCCTTCGACTTCGCCTGGGACTTCACCGTACCCACCTTCTGGGTCTTCGTGGTCTGGGCGGGGGCGGACCTGTTCGGCAGGATAGGACAGGTGGGCATGCAGCGGGCGTTCTCCACCAAGGACGTCAAATCCGCCCGCAAGAGCATGATCACCATGGCTGTGCTGTCCGTGCCGGGAACGCTGATTTTCTACGGGCTTGGTTCGGCCCTGTTTGCCTTCTACCACCAGAACCCCGGAGACCTGAACCCGACGCTCAGCACCGACGCGATTATGCCGCTGTTTGTCTCGCAGCAACTGCCCATAGGCGTAGCCGGGCTGGTTATCGCCGGCCTGTTCGCCGCGGCCATGTCCACGCTTGACAGCGGGATGAATGTCGTCGCCACCGTCATCACGCGCGACTTTTACGATGTCTTCCGCAAGGACTCAACGGAGCGCGAACGGATGAACGTGGCCAGGGTCCTGACCGTCTTAGCAGGCATAGTCGGAACCGCCCTGGCGATGTACATGGCCAGCTTCGACCTGCCCTCGCTGTGGGATGCGTTCTCGCGGCTGATGGGCCTGATAGGCGGCGGCTTCGGAGGCGTGATCGTCCTGGCGCTGCTGACAAAACGCGCCAACACCGCCGGAGCGATCGTAGGGACCATTTTCGGGACGATAATGATGGTCGCCCTGGAGACGCAGTTGTTCGGCTTCCGCATCAGCTTCTTCATGTACGGAACGCTGTCGATGACCATCTGCATCGTCACCGGCTACCTGTTCAGCTTGATAACCCCCACCAAGCCGAAGGACCTGACCGGCCTGACGCTGTGGACCATCCGCAAGCAGGACAAGCAAGCACTGGAGACATAAGTCGAACGCTTACCAAGGGGTCTGTGTCGGCCGGCGCCGGCACAGGCCCCTTTTTCATGCGCTGCCGCTATTGTGGTCCGGGAGTTGAAACGCAGCTTCGAGTAGGGCGTGCCACTCGTTGCAGGCGGGCGCATCGAGTACGGCATGCAACTCCTTGCACGCGGGCGCCTATATTGCAACGCACAGACGAATTCGCGAGCAAGCAAGTGCGCGCCCTACGGCCTCTGTCGCCCTGCCCCTACCGGCAACGTCGGCGTCTCAGGCGGGCATACTCAGCGGGCCTCAGTCAGGCATCATAGTGAACCTGTTGTCGCTCGGCAGCAGGTGGAGGGTGCTTCCTCGCATACGGTCTAGGGCAGGAACGCACCAGTCGATGGTACCCACCCCGCCCCCTGAACAGGTACACCGCAACACCCTTGACTCTTATGGAGTTTGCCTTGACGAACCACACAACAACCGGGCGGTAAAGCAAGCTTTTCCTGGGCAGGACTTAAGCAAAGTGCCCCCCTGAACACGTCTTGCCTGATCTGGACGCATTTGCCAGTGCGGTGGCAAGCGTTCTTGGGAAGCATATCGGGTCGCATCGCTGATCAGGACCGTCCTGAGCTGATTGCCCTCTCCCTCGCGGCCATGACCATTCCAGTGTCCCGTGGATGGTTTTCCCGCCTGGCTACCGGGCCGCCGGACGGCTGACCCTTTCCAGATATGCCAAACGCATTGGCCCGCGGGCAACCCCGGCCGGAACCGGTCTTATGACAAGTACTCCGCAGGGACGGGCACAGAGACGGCGACACGGCCGGGGCTGGTTTCCCACCAGATGAATCGGGCCTCGGCCGGCTGTTGCCGGCAGAGGCCCTTGATCAAGTAATCCGCTATTTTTGCAAGCTGCCCAAACTGGGCCGTCCACAACTATCGCAGGATCTAGCCAGACATAAATCCGACCCTCAAAGCCCCCTCCAAGGCCTTGGCCGGGATCGGTGCAGCCGGTAATCAGATCACTATGGACCGGGGCCGGGACCGGGGCCGGGACCGGGGCCGGGGTCGCCGTTGCCGTTGCCTGGATCATCCGTATCGCCGCCGTGGTAGAGCATCGTGTCATTCGGGTGCCGCGGAGGCCAGCCAAGGTCATTGTCCTGATCGACCTCCCCATCCGAATCAATATCGACTATCCAGATGTGGTTGCTGTTATATCCTACGTGTAAAGCATCGTTATCGGGGTCACCACTGACCCAGTTAACCGTGCCGGTACCGGTAGCGACCTGCTGGCCCTCCCCGCCGTGGTTGGGGGAATGCCTGTTCGTCCCACCGCCCGGACGGTCAGCCGCAAGTATCATCGCCGAGAGGTCCTGACCCGGAGCTCCGGGGTAGGCGGCGTTGCGTCCATTGTCGCCTCGTGCGGTCGGCTGGAAACCGTAGGAAATGTTGTTCCAGCTATTCCAACCGAATCGTAGGTTTTCGTCGGCGCGGTCGAGCTGTTCATAGAGACCGTCAGACCGACAGCCGAAGGCCGAATCGTCAACGTACTGGCCGTGGACCAGCAAAAACCAGGTCTGCACATCGGCCATATTCTCGCCCTGGTTCCAAAGGTCGGACATGGAACTCTCCGAACTCGGGCTTCTGCTCTCGCTGAAGTTCCGCAGCCCCATGGCTGGCATCTGCTGGTTATTGTCCTGGGCGTACATGGTGAGTGACTGGGTGATCGCGCGGAGGTTCGCCCCGCATGCAATGCGGTTGGCCCATTCGCGCGCCCGGCCCAGAGCCGGCATGAGGATCGACACCAGCAATGCGATGATGGCGATCACAACCAGCAATTCGATTAAGGTGAAGCCATGTCTGCGTCTCATAGTCGCTACCTCCGGCTCGTACCGGGCCTCCGACACTATCAGCCGCCAACCCGGCAACAATCCTTCATATATTATGGCAACCGCCTAGACCCGCCCGGCCGGCACACTCCGGCCAGTTGTGAACGGGGCAAAGTTTACTCAAACCGTGCTTTTGTCCGTCGCTTTTGAGCAGCAAGTAGCGTTTTCAACGACGCGCATCGCACTGCTGCTCTAACTATATGCTACCCATCCGCATGCCTGCTGTCAATAGCTCCGGGCTCAAACTGAGGGGTTTTTTCGAGGGGTCTTTCGGCAGGGTCGGAACGAGTGGAGCGCAGACCCTGTGCGCGACGATAAACGGAGTAGTCCAAGACAACCGTATCTCGTTGCCGCACAGG
>PUND01000058.1 GCA_003551645.1 Phycisphaerae bacterium
ACTGGCAAGGCCTGGAGGAATACGGGGCCATTGCATCAATAAACACAGATGGCTTTATGGTAATCACCTCTGATAGTGAAGGTGAGGGATCAACTGTTGCCGTGTCCGGTGATGATGCAGCCCGGCTGTTCGGCGGGCCGACGGTTACAGAGGGTGAGCCCGATCAACCGGCTTTCATTGAAGGTGGGATTGTAATCACCGATGCGTATGTGGCTAGTCTTGATGAATTGTATGGGTTTACTGTTCAAGAAAATGGCCAGGAAGAGCAAGAGGTTTCTATAAACTTTTCTGAAGGAGATGCTCCACAAACTGCAGAAGAGCTGTGTGATGAAATTAACTTTCAGTTGAGCGCGGGCCTGGTTGCATCTTTAGAGGGTGGTAGCCTGGTAATCACCGGTACCATTACAGGGCAAGATCCGCAAACGGAACTTACTCTTGGTGGCGATAATCCTGAAATCTTCTTTGGTGATCACGCTAACTATGAAGATGCAGAAGGTACGAATTTTACCCACACCGGTACCCAGCACTGGTCGAATGACTACATACAAGAACTCGCGGCTGCAGATTTTGAAAGCAGCTTTGATCTAACTATAGGTACTAGTGGTCTTGATACGATTAATATTGAATTTGCCGCATTAGATAATCCTACCACCGGTAGTTTTATTTCAGCGATCGATGGGCAGATTAGCCAAGATGCAGAAGCCAGCCTAACAACAAATGGTATGCTCAAAATCACAGCAGATAATATGAATGAAGCTATAACCGTAACTGGTGACGATTGGATTTTCTTTGGTGTAGACGAGACGGCAGTACCTAGTGAAGATGTTGGCTTTCCTGGAGAAGTACAAGGCAGCCTGGCCTTAACCAGCGACGGTATTGCCGACCTTGATGAAGTATACTCCTTTAGCGTTACCGTCAATGATGATGATGCTCAGCAGATCGATTTAAATATGTCCGATTATAGCGATCAGGATCAACTGCTAGCAGCCATCAACGGTGAATTAACCGGTGCGGTAGCTTCTTTCAATGAAGATAATCAGCTGGTTATTAGAGCTGACGAGAACGGGCAAGACGTTGCTGTAAGCGGTGACAACGTAGCAGAGCTCTTCGGCGGGCCGACCATAGTCGATGGTGAAGCTGGGGATCCAGAAGCCCCTGCACCGGAGGGAGATGAAAACTTCCTTCTCGACCTGCGGGCCGCGGCCCTGGCCGGTAACGGCGGGGTCTTCACCCTCACCGACGGTGAAAACAACGTGACCATTAACGGTGACGCCACGGCTGCCGAGATCCAGGCCGTCATGATCGCGTCCCTGGACTATAACGAAGGCGAAGTGACCGTCAGCGAAGGCGATGTTGATGGAACCTTCAATGTTAACTTCAGCGGACTCGATGCTGCGTCCAACCTGGATCTGGTAGACAGCGATAACCTGGTTAAAACCGTGAACCTCTTAAACGCCGAGGGCGGAACCTTTACCCTGAGCTTCACCGGGTACGAATCTGTCCCAGCAGAAAATAACAATAACAATGACGGGGTAAACAACGACAACAATAATAATGGCGGAGTAAACAACGACACTGCTACCAACAATGATAACGAAGCAAATAATACCGGAAGCGTAAATGAAGTAAGTGGAGATAACGGCTTCGAAAACATCACAGTTACCACTGCCGGCTGGTCAAAGAACCACCAAGAAGGCACGCCGGGTGAGTACCACTTCACCATAGACAATGCAGGCTTCAATGACGATGAAACGGTTACTTTTAATGGAGAAACATATGAATTCGGCACAGATTTCAGCGGCGGTGGGGTCAAAGCAACAGTTACGGGAAATATAGGCGTCGATACTGGTGATTTAACGATCACTGCCGATGAATATGGGGATGCGCTTAATGGTTATACGGTAGAGTTTGTTGATGGTATTCCTTCAGGTGGAGTTACTGTTGGGGTTGTTGTAAATACCGGTGATTCAACTATAACCGTAACCAGTAACTTCAGCGGTGATGTACCTGCCACCCTAGAAGAAATGCAAACTGCTATCAACGCTGCACTTTCCGATGAAGATCTGCCAACCGTTACTTTAAGTGTTGACGGCATCTATACACCAGCAGAATTTGCTACTGCAGGTGATATCGTTTTTTCAACTGGCGATCCGGGCGTTGCGAATGATCCTGATCATGTCGCAAAATCCCTGGCTAATGCCGTTAATGAACAAGACGATCGCTTCATAGCCTGGGTTGATGCGGATGCCCCTAACAATGTAAACCTCAAGGAAGTTAACGGGCACATCGAAGGCGAGAGCCCAGGAAACCCGGATGTTGATGTAGAAAGTGCTGCAGATATAAGTGATTTAGAGGAAGTCGTCGCCAGCTTAGCCGGTGAAGAATCCGATGCCGCATTTGCTGGTGATGTAATCGAAATCGATGCTGCCGATCTCCCGGACGGCGCCCATTCTATTCGTATTGTCGGCAGTAACCTTCAGGAAGAAGCACCCGCTGTGGGCCAAACCAGTTTTCTGGTGGGCGATAACGGGACCAGCACCCCTTTCATTATTACAGACAGCAGCGGTGAGTATGATGGGTATGAAGTTGAGTTAGTTCATAATTCTGATAATGGCGAAAATGTTAATGTAGCAATTGATCCTGGCGATAAGACAATCACGATCCAAGCAGGGGATAATGTCACTGCTGAAGGGATTCAAGATGCATTAAATAATGCTGCGACAGACGACCCCTTCACCGTCAAAGGATCTGCTACCGGCAGTGATTTTGATGGTCTGGACGAAAGCGTTAGCAAGTTCACCCTCGAAGGCGGAACCAGGTCCTTGACCGTAGAAATCCTTAATGAAGCTAACGAAGTTATTACTACCGGGGTTGTAGACTATGATGAAACGGATGAAAACTTCTCATACGACGACAAAGGTATCTCTTTCATCCTGAACTTCGGCAATGCCCAGACATTATTGTTTCAAGAGGATCTGACGCCGGTTTCAGAAGAGGATCCAGTTGACCCAACACCCGATCCAACACCTGACCCAACACCTGACCCAGTAGATCCAACTGATCTGGACGAGCTGATTGCCCAGGATACCCTGGAAACAGCTGATATCCCCTTCGATGCCACAGCCGCAGAGGTGGAAGCAGCTCTGAGTGAAGCTGGAATTGACGTTCTGTCCGTCGAACCCGGCAACTCCTGGACCATCACCTTCGGAGACGATGTTGTCGGCGAACTGACCGTTGATGCCGGCGACCTGGAAGGCGAAGCCCAAATCGGTGATGTTGCTTATGCAGAATCACAGCTCTATGACATCGACCGTTTCTGGGATGCCAGCGGTAATTTCTTAGTGCAGGACCCGCAGACCATTAACATGGTCCAGGGTGATGGCACGAAGACCTCGATTACCGTCTTTGCTTCAGACACCA
>PUND01000103.1 GCA_003551645.1 Phycisphaerae bacterium
CCGGCGGCAACTCTATCTTCAACAAGGACCCCCGCGATCTCGACCGCGACCTGGAAGTCGGCGAGGAAATGATACGTATCGACGGTCACACGCACCCGTACAACACGGCCGCCAACCACATAACCGTCTTCGCGCGGTTCGACCCCGCGACCGGCAATGTCGAGCGGCTCCAGTGGGCGCTGAGCCGACTGCAGAATAACCGCGGCAATACCATCCGGCCACGAGGAATCGCAGCCGACGCCGAGGGGCGGGCATACGTAACCGGCGTGGCCGCCTCGCATATCGCCAACCGCGGCGAAATATACATCAACGACACGCTGGTTGACCCGGAAAACGCCTCCGGGGCCTTCCTGCTTGTCACCAGCCCGGACTGGCGCAGCCGGGACACCTGGGTGGTGTTCGGCAGAGGCAGCGCAATCGGCGTGGATGTCCGCGACGGGCGCTACGCCCTGGTAGCCGAGACCAGCGGCGAGATGATAACCACCGAAAACGCCATTTATCCACACAACGAGGATAGTCCGGAGTCCAACGCCTACCTGATGGTGGTGGACTAGCCGTCCTACGGGCCGGTCGTTGAGCCGGGACCGGGATAGAGGCGGCCGACCGGCGTAATCGAGTGCCGGCGGGGGCAAAGAGTAGTGACAGGAGCGAGACGATTTGGCGGCTGACGGCCGCTATTTGGACGATGAGAAGGTATGCTGTGTCGGTTCGAGCCGTGCACAGGCGAGCAATACGGGCGGCGGTCAGCCGCGGGTAATTTCGGAAGAAGCAGAATCAAGGAGTACTGGTATGATGATTACGCATCAGATGTTCAGACCGACCGGCCGGCGGCCTGGATTTGGCCGCGTGTCGGCCGTCGCGGTTGCCGGTCTGCTTGTCGTTGCGCTGGCGATGCCGGCGTTTGGCGGCGGGCGGTATGAGTCTTATATGAGAAGGGCCGAGGAGGGGCCCCATGTCGATACCATCGCGGCGACCTACTTCGGCACGGACAGTCACGAGGAATTCCTCACCGCCGCGGGGCAGTCGGACGGCACGATTGTCGCCTTCGGCAACGCCTGGGGGCCGGAGTTTCCCCGTTCGCCCAGACCGACAGTGCTCGGCCAAGGCACGCACCGTGGGCTGAACCCCTACGAGCGCGGTGACTCCGACCGTGATCTGGACCGGTCCAACCCCGACATCGCGGGCATGATCGTGCGGTACAGCGAGGACCTGTCGTCCGTCGAGAGTATCACGCGCTTTGACTGGGGCGTCGGGACAATCACCGACGGGCTGGTGACCGAAGACGACAACATCGTTATCACCGGCCGCGCGACCCGGGCGATTTCCGCGCTGGCTCAACGCGCCCCTCGCCGGGCGACCGTCCGGCGCCCCGACGACGAAGACGGCTCCTACAGCTATAAGGATGTCGATCTGCCCGGTCACGGGTATGTTGCACAGCTTTCTCCGGACGGCCGGCGGTTGCAGTGGATCGTGCTGCTCGAAGGTCACGGCCAGCCGAGAGGCATATATTTCGACCACCAGTCGGACATCATCGTTGACAGCCGCGGGCTTTGGCGCATCGCCGCCGACGGAAGTGACGTAATCCGGATCGAAGGCGCCGAGCGGGGCGGTCGGATGCTCGGCGTAAGCCCGGACGACGGCAAGATACTCCGAGGCGGACAAAACAACCCCGGCACCGGACGCGAGCCGTGGTGGCGGCCTTACGTCAACTGCTTCTCGGCCGACGGCGAGCACCTTTGGGAAATATACGCCTGGGACGGCCGGCTCGTCGGGCACGACCATTACCGCCTGGTATCCGACTCCTACGTCCGCGGCGGAACATGGGACGCCGAGGGCAACATCCTGCTGCTGGGAAGCTCCGACGGCGGAAACTCCGTGTACACCCGACACCCGATCGACCTCGACCGCAACGTGGACATGAACAACTACGGCATGAGCTCATGGGGCATGAGGGTCGGGCAGGCAAGCTACATTCTCCGCATAGACCCGGACAACTTCGACGTCCTGGCCAAGAGCACCTGGCTGAGCTTCGTGCCGAACAACTTCGAAAGCGCCGGCGCCCGCAACCGGCCCAACAGCATCTGGATACACCACGTCCAGCCGCTTCCGGGCGGACACATCGGCATCGCCGGCAGATCCGCCACGGGGCTGATAGAGACGCCCAACGCCTGGTACCAATACCCCCAGGATGGTTCGCGCTTCGGCACCGACTACGTTTCGATCTTCAGCAAAGACGTGGATCACCTGTACTTTTCCAGCTACACACCGGGGCTTAACGTGAAGGGCCTCGGTGCGGCCAGTCGCGGGCTGGTCGTGGTCGGCCGGGCGACCGAGGCCGACAGCGACGGCAACGAACCGCCTGTAAAGAACGCGATTCAGGAGAACTTCGCCGGCGGCGAGCACGACGCCCACATCATACTGATGGAGGCGCCGTGAATCGGCCTGGCGGGCAACCAGCCCTACAGAGCGGAGCAACCGGAACAAACATTCGCACAGAACCTAGCCCAGGAGCATTGATTATGAGAGCATCACTGACAATTGCCATCATGGTGACTTTTGCCGCTGTCGTGGCCGGGCTGTCGACGCCGGCCGCGGCCGAACAGGACGGACAAAGCCAGGTGTACGAGTTCCCGTCTGATCACCCCGGGCACATGACGACCGTGGTGGTGATTCGCAACGAGAACAAGCTCCGGCCGGTGTTCATCACCGGGCGCGGTGCCGGCGGACAGCTCGAATTCGACCCGGAGAATCCCGCCCGCGCGGAGGGGAGCTTTTCCATTGCCGCCGGCCGCTACAGCACCAGCCGTGCCGACGCCGAGCGCATGGCCGCCACCGAGTGGGTAGAGGCCGATTCCCGGCCGACAATCAAGCTCGAAGTCGATGCGCTCAACGACTGGGAAAAGACCAACGACAACCGTTTCTCGGTCCGGCTCACCGGGCGTATCCGCGTCAACGACCAGAGCACCCGCGTCGCAGGCGCCGCCAATATACGCACTCACGGCGAAGGCAGGGTGCAGGGACATCCCGCCCCGGACCGGCTTGCGCTGACGGCAACCTTCACAGTCGAGGGCAGCGAACTCGGCCTCAGTGGCGACGACGCCGGCGAGATACAGTTCCGCTTTGTCGGTTTCGGCTTTGTGCGCTGAAACGCCCGCGCGGGCATGTGTCCAAGATAGTCTCTGGTTCGAGGTCGCCACACGTCCCGGCGGACGTGCGGGCCGGGTCGGGATGGTTGCCGTCCGTTAGCCGACGCAACGTTCTTGGCCCACCACCGGGAGATGGTTCAGCCGTTCAATTCGTTATGCGCCGATGGCTTACTGGAGAGGCAGACACATGAATCATGTCCGTACGGGATTCGTCGTTCTGGGAACCATTCTTATGCTGGGTATTACGACGGCGGCGGAAAACTCAGGCGGCTACCGCGGGCCGGACCGCAACGGGATTTACCCGGGCCGGGGGCTGCTGCGGGGCTGGCCGGAGGACGGGCTGAAACTGCTGTGGAAGTTTGAAGACCTCGGCGACGGCTGGGCTTCCGCTACGGTGGCGGGGGACACGGTTTACTGCATCGGAGGGGCGCCCGATGGGCGGGTGTTCTCGCTGGATATAAAGACCGGCTCTGTGAACTGGGCGGAGACGTACGGCCGGGAGTTCACCAGCGGTGGCGCCCGCTTTCGCGGCACACGCTCCACCGCCACCGTGGTGGACGGCAAGGTCGTATTCTCTTCCGGCAAGAGGGACGAGCGGAGCATCTACTGCCACGACGCCGAAACCGGCGAGCAGCTCTGGCACGTTGACGGCAACCGGGTCTTCGGCGGCCAGCAGCAGGGATGGGGCTACAACGAAAGCCCCCTCGTACTGGACGGGGAGGTCTTTTTTACGCTGCGCAGCAAGGACGATAAGTGTCCGCCTGTGGCGGCGCTGGACCTGGAGACGGGCGAGACCGTCTGGGAGTCCGACCCGGCTCCGGGCGACCTGTCGGCCGGTGACAGTTCCATCGGCGTCGCCGGCGCGGGCGAGAGCCGCTACCTGGTCGTGCACCTCTGGCGGGCGATACGCGCGCTGGACCCGGAGACGGGCGAGACGCTTTGGAGTCTGCCCGTGGAGGCGGGCACCATAATGACCCCCACCGCCAATGAGGGCTACCTGCTGGCCGGCAAGGGGCCTGAAGGCGGCGCGACGATGTTCCGGCTCCCGGACGACCGCACGAAGGACCCGGAGCAACTGTGGGTCCGCAGGGGTAGGGAGGACCTCAACGGCATCTCACAGGCGGTGATACTGGACGGGAAGGTGTTCGCTATCGGACAGGCCCCGGCTCCGGACCGGCAGGAGCGGCGAAGGCCCGGATTTGTGCTTAGCTGGTTGTGCCTGGACGCCGAAACCGGGGATGTGCTCAAGAGCGAGCCGTGTCTGGCGGAGGGATCCATTGTGGCCGCCGAGGGTATGGTGTACATCATCGAGGGCGG
Organism: Phycisphaerae bacterium; assembly: GCA_003551645.1. Lineage (GTDB taxonomy): Bacteria > Planctomycetota > Phycisphaerae > SM23-33 > SM23-33 > PUND01. The sequence continues at coordinate 4,464 of PUND01000103.1, forward strand.
CGAGCACCAGTGGCGCAATCCGAGGATGTCGCTGCTCAGGCCACGGATGACGGCTACGAGCTTGCCGGGCAGTTCACGCCTGAGGTGGGCACGAAGGAGCTGTGGGTCAGCCCGACGGTCGCGGTCGGCCGGCTGTTCATCCGCCACGGCACGTCGCTGTTCTGCTACGACTTGCGCCAGGAAAGCTACGGCCGCGGTGGCGACTGAGCGGCGATGCGCCTCGTCTGGCCTTCGCCTTGTGGCTGGATCGCTGATGGGTCGTGGTTGTCCCTCGTGGCTGTCGCCCGCCTCGTGCCAAACCAGGGCGCCAGGCAACTCACTTGCACTCGCAATCATTACGGGCACAAACGCTTCCGCGAGCGGCGGGTTGCTCGCCCCGCAGCATGTCTGCTGCGAACAAGAGGGGCACGGTCGGTTTATGCCACCTGTACCATCGCTATGAGCAGGACGGCGGCGGCGACAAGCAAGGACCCATGTGCCGCGGTTATAAGAAGGATCCCGGCGGCGACAAACAACGCCGCTTCGCAGATTCCCGCGAGTATGTCATATAGCTTCTGTTTCATGTCAGTCCCTCCCGGCGCCAGACCCGGCCGAGTTCTGTAAGCTCGGCCGGGCCCGGTTCGCCAGTCCTTGTCTTTGCGGCTCAGAATTTCCAGACCAGGTCGGCCTGGAGCGTGATGATGTCGTCTCCGCCGTTTCTCGAACGGATCGGTTCGGTGACGAAAAGTGCGCCGCCGACGGTGAGGAAGTCGGCGAGGTTATACGCGCCCTTTACGATGTGTCCGCGGCGTCCCGTGCGGCCGAAGTCGCCGGAGGACCAGAAGCCAGGCAACGAGTTGGACTCCATCCAGGCGTATTCGTAGGAGGCCGACCAGTCGCCCTTTCTTCTGTTGCTGCCGACCTTGACACCGGTGTGGAAGGCGTGGTTCCGGCCTCGCAGCCCGGAGGTGGACTCGGCCTCATCGAAGTTGTGCGCGAAGTCGAAGAACACGGACACCGGCAGCTCCCTAACCTCGAAGCCCACCTGGTTGTGCACGTTCAGCACCATGAACTCCGGATCCCAGCCGGCGGTGTTGCCCCGTCGCGAGGGCATGCGGAGACTGTAGTTGGAGAAGTCAAGAACGCTTGCGGCCATCGACCACTTGACGTCCTCGACGACTTCCCAGTCGAACCCCGCGGAGTAAGCCAGCAGGCGGGTGTCCGAGCCGCTGCTCTCGGCGGCCAGGAACCAGCCGGCCCCGACGAACGGCTGGAACGAGTCGAAGCCCTTGTGGGTGTACTGTATCCACGCGCCTTCGGGGTTGACGTCGCCGTCCATGAACAGCGAGCTGATGCGGATGGGGTTGGAGATCTTACCGGCGGTCACCATAAGACCGTCGATAGCGTCCGGCCGGAATACGACGTAAGCCCGGTCGATCCACACCGGCTTCTGCGACCAGAACCCGCTGAAGGTCTGGTTTGCGCTTGTGGGGTCGCTGCCGCCGAGAGCGTCCCAGTCGCCATCATCGGCCGAGCCGGTAGCCAGGCGGAAACCGACCAGGAACTGATCGTCCAGCAAGCTCTTTTCGAGGCCGAACCGCAGGCGGAACCGCGCCCGGTGGCGGTCTTTCTGCCTTTCGCCGTCCTGAGTTTTGCGCCTGCTGCTCTCGAATCGCAGCCGCATGTCTCCGCCGAACTTCAGGTCCTGAAGCCACGCCGGCACTGTCGATCGTTCGGAGGCGTCGGCCTGCATCTCCTTGAGGACCTCCAGCAGATTCTCGTGCTGCTGGCGCTGCTGGTCCTGCTGTGAGCGCTGCGATCCCTCCAGCTCGGTCAGCCGGCGTTCCTGCTCGCGCAACTGCATCCTGAGGATCCTGATTGTACGGTCGAGGTCCTGCGAGTCGGCCTGAGAGTCGGCCGGCTCGCCCTGTGCGACCGCAGCAATACACAACACCGCGGCCGCTGTGGTCCAACAGATTCGTCTCACCATTGACCTGCTCCTTTCCTGCAGTGTGTCGAGGGTGATCGGTCCGGCCGACCGTTCGACCGGCGCGCCCTCGATGCCGGAAAGATGCACGATGAGCGTTGGGTGGTTATAAGCGGGGCGCTAATTGGGCGCTAAAGCGAACCGGCGGAAAGTCGGTTCGGAGTGTTGATCGGAATCGGCCGGGGGATCAGCGAGGGCTTCCGAACGCGTCGGCGTGGCGAACGATGTCGCCGGTGCGAAGGAAAATGACGTCCTCGGCGATGTTGGTGCACAGGTCGCCGATGCGTTCGAGCGCCTTGGCGAGGTTTATCCGGGTGAAGGCCGGTTCGGCGCCGCCGGCGTGGCGGTCTTCGGCGTCTAGAACGGCGCGGACGTATGCGCCGTATGCGCCGTCGATTTCATCGTCGCCCACGATCACCGCCCGCGCGCTTGTCGCATCGGTGGCGGTGAGGGTTCTGACGGTCCTACCGAGCAGGTCCAGCGTGGCGTTTCGCAGCCGGGCGAAGTCTGCGTCCTCTCGCAGGTCTATCTCATCGTTGACGACGTGCTTTACCCGCCTTCCGATGCCGGCGGCCAGGTCCGCTATCCGCTCAAGGTCGCTGTTGACCTTGATGATGGTGCAGATGGTCCGCAGGTCCACCGCGGCCGGCTGATACAGCGCAAGCAGGCGGACGCATTCCTGCTCTATCTGGACCTCCTCGCGGTCCACAATGGCGTCGTTGTCGTCAATGACAGAGCCGGCCTGTGTGTCGTGGTCGCAGGCGGCGCGGACGGCGTCTATAACCGCCTGCTCGACGCGCATGCCCATGCGGTCCAGGCGAAGCACGAGTTGGTCTAGCCGTTGCTGGAGTTCGCTCATGATGTTTCCCGTATCAGCCGAATCGGCCGGTTATGTAGTCCTCGGTCCGCTTCTGTTGAGGGTTGGTGAATACGTCCCGCGTCAGGCCGTACTCGATAAGCTCGCCCATGCACATGAACGCCGTCCTCTCGCTCACCCTGGCGGCCTGCTGCATATTATGGGTGACAATGACAATGCTGTAGTTGTCCCGGAGCTTGCCGATAAGCTCCTCTATCCTGCCGGTAGCTATGGGGTCCAGCGCCGAGCACGGCTCGTCCATCAGCAGGACTTTCGGCTCGGTCGCCAGAGCGCGGGCGATGCACAGTCGTTGCTGCTGACCGCCGGAAAGGGCCAGTGCGGACTTCTTCAAATCGTCCCTGACCTCCTCCCACAGTGCGGCGCTTCGCAGACATCGCTCGACGATCTCGTCCAGCCGCGATCTGCGGCGGATACCCTGAAGCCGAGGCCCGAAGGCGATGTTGTCGTATATGCTTTTGGGAAACGGGTTGGGGTGCTGGAAGACCATACCCACCTGCTGGCGGAGGTTGACCAGGTTTATCCGCCGGTCGTAAACGTCCGTCCCGGCCACCTCCAGCTTGCCTTCCGCGCGGGCCGATGGGACCAGATCGTTCATGCGGTTGATGCTCCGCAGCAGGGTGCTCTTTCCGCAGCCGCTGGGGCCGATGATGGATGTCACGCTGCATCGGTATATGTCCAGCGTGACGTCCTTGACGCCCACAGTCTGGCCGTAATACAAGCTGAAGCTCTTGGCCCGTATGACGGCTTCGCAGCACTGCATGGGGTCCGACTCCGCCGCGGCGGTTGTCGTTTGCTCGGCCTTCGGCAGCGAAACGCCGCCTCTGGAGTGGGTCCGTTCTTCCTGGTCCGGCATAACGGTCATGTCGAAATTACCTCTGTCGCTCATTGCGTTACCTCTTGCTGTCCTTTTCACTAGCCGCCTCGCAGTCGGCGGGAGATCCTCCAGCGGACGATTATCGCCGTCAGGTTCAGGACAAGCACCAGCAGCACCAGCGTCATTATCATGCCCCACTGGATGTGCGGCGACCTGGTCGCCAGCCGGTCGCTGGTGGCGAACTGATAGCTGCTGTAAGGCAGGCACCTGGTGGGATCCTGTACGGACGTCGCCCATCCGCCGACGAAGACGGCCGCTGTGAACAAAATCGGCGCCGTCTCTCCCGCCGCCCGGCCCAGTGCCAGAATCACGCCGGTCAGCACTCCCGGCAGGGCCGCCGGCAGCGTGACGGTCAGAAAAGTACGCAGCTTGCCCGCGCCCAGCGCCAGCGACGCCTCACGATACGAGCGCGGCACGGCTCGGATGGCCTCTTCGGAAGCCCGGATAATCATCGGAAGCACCAGCAGCGCGAGGGTCATCCCGCCGGCGAGCGTGGTGGAGTTCGGCTCCCAGCCCAGCACCCTCGGCTGAAAGACCATCACGATGGCCGCCAGCCCGAACAGCCCGAAGACGATGCTGGGTACGCCGGCCAGCGTGTTTATGCACATCCGCAGCATCCGCACCAGCGGCCCGCCCCGTGTGCACTCGACCAGAAACGCCGCCGCCACAAGCCCCAGCGGAAGCGACATAGCTATCGCAAGCCCGGCGAGCATGAACGTGCCCCATATCTCCGGGCCTGCCCCGCCGAAGACGCCCTCGGGATTGGCCGCGTCGGTGAAGTAGTTCAGGTAGATGGTCAGCCGCGGGTTCAGCATGCTGTCGAGATCATGGTCCAGCAGGTCGAACACCTCGGCCATGGGTGTTCCCTCAAACTGATCGCGGCGGGGAACCAGTGTCTTTTCCAGCGGTTGTCCCGGTTCGACCTGGACCCATTCCTCCAGCCACATAATCTCGTGGAGCGCATCATGGGCCTCGTCCCAGCGCGTGGCGCCGTACCGCAGCCGCTCCAGTGGCGGCGTCTCCTCGCCCGGCCGAGGCCCGAAGAGCCGGCGGATTAGATTTCGGACTTCCAGATACGACTCGGCGTATATCTCCCGGTTGGACAAGTCCAGCCCGCGGACAACACGCCCGTATTGCTCGGCCAGCTCGAAGAAACCCTCGGCCGTGGTTCCGACGAACGCCTCATCGTCCCGGCGGGCCAGGACCGCATCCAGCAGGTTCAGGATTTCCTCCTGGTCGATGGATTGGTACGCGGCGACCAGGTCGTTGCGGACGTCGCGGGCGGCGTTGCGCATCGGGATGAAGTCTTCGTTATCGAGCCGGCCGTCCTCTATCCGGTTCCGTATCTGCCGACGGTACTCTCTGTAGATGTGGTTCGCCTGGCGGGTAAGGGCGTCAGGGTCCAGTCCCTGTCCGAACTCGTCCAGTATCTCATATACCGGTTGTCGCGCCCGGGCGGCTTGTTCGACCTCCGCCTCTATTTTGGCGGGGTCGCCTCGCCCGAATCGCCCCAACTGCATCCGACGCCACTCGACGGTCCCGCTGAAGACTATCGCCGACGAACCGCGCCAGAATATCATTCCCAGTATAAGTGCCAGCGAAAGCGTCATCAGCAGCACGCTTATCGCCGCCGAGCCGGTGAAAAGTCTGTCGAGAACGTGTCGCATAATTCTTCGCATCATCCACCCGTTCCCTGGCGGCGCCTGGTTCGCCGCAGAAAGTATTCACTGACCAGGTTCAGCCCGAAGGTTATCGTCAGCAGCAGAAGCCCCAGTGCGAACAGGGCGTGGTAATGCACGCCGCCCCGTTCGGTCTCGCCCATCTCTCCGGCGATGGTCGCGGTCACTGTGCGGACCGACTGGCTCAGGTCCCACCATGGCGAGGGGACCTGCGCCGCATTTCCCGACGCCATCCAGACCAGCATGGTCTCGCCTATGGCCCTCATCATGCCGAGAATGACCGCCGCGATGATACCGCTGTGCGCCGCGGGTATGACCACCTTCACCAGGGTCTCGGCCCGTGTGCAACCCATGGCGTAGGCCCCTTCACGAAGGTTCCTGCCAACGGCGGTAAGGGCATCCTCAGCGATGCTGACAACCGTTGGTACGGCCATTATCGATAGCATGACGGTCACGTTCAGGATGTTGGTCCCGGTGGTAAAGCCCAGCGTGTCCTGCATCCACGGCGCCACCACCAGCAGCGCGAAGAACCCGTAGGCGACCGAGGGTATCGCCGCCAATATCTCAACCACCGGTTTTAATATCTGGCGGATGCGGAAGGGCACGATGTCGCTGAGGAAAACCGCCGCCGAGACGCCGAGCAGTCCGGCGATCAGCGTGGCCCCGGCGGTTGCGTAGGCGCTTCCGGCGAACAGCGACAATGCGCCGAACTCGTCGTCCCGGGCGGGATACCAGGCGGTGGAGCCGAAGAACTCCATCACCCGGCCGCCGGTCAGGAACGGCCACGCCTCCTTGAAGATGAATACGAAGATCAGCATCACCGCCATGACCGAAGCGCACGCCACGGTCGTCAGCAGCACCCAGCCGATTCCACGTCCGAGGTAGCCGGCCAGGTCCCGCCCGGGTGTCAGCAGCAGCGACCGGTCAAAGCCGGCCGCCGCCGCTGATTCCGATCCTTCCGTCATTGTCAGTTCGTTACGTGGCAATGTTCGCCTCGCGACGTCTCCGTTAATAGTTGGTCAGGGGCACGAAGCCCTTTTCCTCGACGATGTCCTGTCCGGCCTCGGTCAGGTAGAAGGCGACGAACCTGTGCAGCATGGAGCCGAGCTTGGGATACCCGTTTGTCCAGACGTACAGTGCGCGGACGAGCGGGTACTCGGCCGTGGCGATGGTCCGGCGGTTCGGCAGGACGCCGTCGAGCCGGACCGCCTTGACTTCCCGGTCGAGGAACCCCACTCCGACGAAGCCGATCGCGCCCTGCGTGGAGGAGACCCGCTGGTGCATCTGCTGGTTGGACGCCACGTATTCCACGCCCGACGACATGCGGTCGTCGTCCAGGGCGATGTTGCTGAACACGCCGTAGGTTCCGCTGTTGGTGTCGCGGCTGAGCGGCACTATCTGCATGTCCACGCCGCCGAGCTGTCTCCAGTTGGTGATGTCGCCGGTGTAGATGCCCTTGATCTGATCCATCGTCAGTTCGCCGACGGGGTTCGACGGGTGAAGCACAACGCAGATGCCGTCCATCGCGATGGTGTGGGCTACCGGCATCACATCGTTCTCAAGCGCCTTGAGAAACTCACTCATCCTCATGAAGCGGCTCATCGCGGCCACATCGCAACGGCCGTCAACAAGTGCGGCCGCCCCGTCCCCGCTGCCGGTGGCCTTGACAGTGACGTTGACGTTCGGATTCGCCTCCATGAACGCCTCGGCAAAGCCCCGCATAATCGGGCCGACGGTGTTTGAACCCTCGATCTGAATCTGCTGTCTTTGCTCGCCCTCGGACTCCGCTGTGGCGACACCCGCGGCCGCCGTTACCAGCAACGCCATCGCAACCATCTGTAGCTTGCGCATCATCTCGGCATCTCCTTTCATCTTCTTCCTGTGGTTCGAACCGGACCGTTTCCGATTCCGCCCGCTCTTATAGCCGGAGCGGATGCGGGCGCTGCCAAGACTGAATTAAGATGCCATTAACTTTTCCGCCGGGCCGTCGCCGCCCGGGGAGTGTCCTGTAAGCATTGTTTCAGTATCGCGCTTATGTATGACTGAGTTTTTGCTAAGATTGTGTTAGGATTGCCCCGGCCGCGTTGTGGCCCGGAGCGGACCGGCTGTAAAATGCCACCATGCCCGCCAAGCGAATAGTCATTGTCGAGGACGAACCGGACATGGCCGAGCTTGTGGCCATGCAGCTTCGTCGCGAGCATTTCGACACCGAGGTAGTCCACGACGGCGCCGCCGCGCTCGACCGTATCCGCACGCGCCCGCCGGATCTGGTGTTGCTGGATTTGATGTTGCCCGGACTGCCGGGGCTGGAAATTCTGCGGCGGCTGCGTGCCGACCCGCGAACATCGACCGTGCCGGTAATCGTGCTCACCGCCAGGAGCGAGGAAGGCGACGTGGTCTCGGGTCTGCACATGGGCGCGGACGATTACATCACCAAGCCCTTCAACTTGTCCGTTCTTTCGGCAAGGGTCGCGGCCGTTCTGCGGCGGAGCGAATCGACCGGCCCCGACGCCGACGTGCTGACAGCCGGACCTATACGTCTGAACCGTCAGATACATTCGGTCGAGGTGGACGGTGAGCCGGTTTCGCTGACGCTGACCGAGTTCCGGCTATTGGCGGCGATTCTGGCCGGCAGGGGCAGAGTGCTTACGCGCGACCAGCTCATCGATAAGGCGATGGGCCAGAACGCAGTGGTCACCGACCGCACTATCGACGTGCATGTTACGGCGCTGCGGCGCAAGCTCGGCGATGCCCGCAAGTACGTGCAGACCGTGCGCGGACTGGGCTATAAGCTGGCCGGACAGGACGATGAAAACACGTAGCTTCTTTTTCCGGCTGTTCGTGGGGAACCTTCTGCTGGTCGGCGCCGTCGTCGCCGTCAGTTGGGCTGTCTCATACGCCTACCTGAACCACCGCCACCACGAAAAGGAACTGCTGCACCAACGCTGGCTGACACGGGCATTCCAGGCGAGCTTCGAGCGGTCTGGCCTGGCGGATCGGGCCGAGGTGGACCGCATGTGCAAGCGGCTTGTCGGCGATCTGCCCGGCCGGCTCACCGTCGTAGCGCCGGACGGACAGGTGCTCGGCGACAGCCACGCAGACCCGATGAGGATGGCCAACCACAAAACCGACGACCGCCCGGAGCTTCTGGCCGCTCTGGATGGACGAGCCGGCCAAAGCCAGCGTCGCAGCGATACCCTGAACGTCGAGTTCCGCTACCTCGCCGAGCCGATTCTCCATGACGGGCGGGTTGTCGGTGCGGTGCGGCTGGCAATGCCCGTAAGCGCACTGGTGGAGCGGCAAAAGTTCATCTGGCGGTCCATGCTCTGGTCGGTGCTGGCGGCTCTGGGCACCGCGACCGCCGCATGCCTGCTGGTAAGCTGGCTGTGGTCGCGTCCGTTGCGCCAGATTACGCGAACCGCTCGAGAGATCGCATCGGGCGACCTCTCCCGCCGACCGAAGTTGGGCGGCTCGCGGGAGCTTAACGAGCTTGCCGACGCGCTGGATGAGATGAGGCGGAACCTTTCCGGACATATAGACACCATCGATACTCAGCGGGAGAACCTGAGGACCGTGGTGGCGAACATGACCGAGGGGCTTATCGGCCTGGACGCCGCAGGGCGAATCGTGCTGATGAACCGCTCGGCTATCGAGATGGTCTGCCCCGATGCCGGCGAGGTGATCGGCCGGCACGTGCAGGAGGTTGTCCGCATCCCGGAGGTGCTCGAGGCGGTGGGCGGGGTTGAACGCGGGCAGATACTCCGGCGGCAGGTCGAGCGCCGCTCGCCCCGGCGGATACTGGATGTGCGGGTGACGGAGCTGTCTGTCGCGGCCGTCGGCGGCATCCGGACCCTGGTGGTGCTTCGCGACATTACCGATATCGCCCGAACCGCGGCCATTAAAGCCGAGTTCGTCGCCAACGCCTCGCATGAGCTTCGCACGCCACTGGCGACGCTGCGGGCGGCAGTCGATTCGTTGAACGCGGCCGAGCCGGGCGATACCGACGCGATCCGGCGAATAACCGAGATACTCACCCGCCACGTCGGCCGGCTTGAGGACCTGACCAAGGACCTGCTCGATCTGCACCTGCTGGAACAGACCCGCGAAGAACCGCGTATCGACGATGTGCGGCCGACTGAGCTGGTTCAGTGGGCCAGGGGGTACTTCGGCGAACAGGTGGCCAGGGCCGGCGTGACCTTCGAGGTCCGCCAGGAGCCGCGGGATGCGCGCTTCCGATCCGACGCGAAGCTCCTGCAGATGATCCTGCAGAACCTCATCGACAATGCTATCAAGTTCACTCCGGAAGGCGGCCGCGTGGAGTGCCTGCTTGAGGTACACCCGGGCCGTCTGCTGATGCGTGTTTCCGACACCGGCTGCGGGATACCCCCGGAGTTGACCGAGCGCATCTTCGAGCGGTTCTTCCAGGCCGACCCTTCACGCAGCGGCAATGCCCGCGGTCGCGGAACCGGGCTGGGGCTGGCGATAGTCAAGTACGCGGCCGAGCGACTGGGGGCGTCAATCAATCTGGAAAGCGACCTGGGAAGGGGAACCACCGTAACAGTCTCCGTGCCCGTTTCCGAAGACGGCTGACCTCGGCCGATCACGTCGCCCGGTCGAGTCGGCGGTACTGGATTGCCTCTGCGACGTGGTGGGGGTGGAGGTTTTCCTCGCCTTCGATGTCGGCGATGGTCCGCGCGACGCGGAGGACCTTGTCGTGTGCCCGGGCCGAGAGGCCAAGCTCGGTCATGGCCTGTTTGAGCAGTCCCTCGCCGGCCTCGTCGAGCTTGCAGTGCTTCCGAAGCTGCCGCGGGGTCATGGTGGCGTTGGTGGTGGTCTCGCCTGCGGAGGCGAATCGCTTTTGCTGAATCCGTCGGGCTGCGACGACCTGCTCGCGAATGCTTGCCGAACTCAGCCCGTCGCCGTCGGAGCGTAGCTCCTTCCACTGCACAGGCGGGACCTCCATGTGGATGTCGATGCGGTCTATCAGCGGCCCGGAGACCCGCGCCCGGTACCGCTCGATCATAATCGGCGTGCAGTTGCACTCTCGGCGGGGGTCGGTGAAGTATCCGCAGGGGCAGGGGTTCATGGCCGCGACCAGCATCAGCGA
>PUND01000071.1 GCA_003551645.1 Phycisphaerae bacterium
CGTAATCGCTCTTGAACACGCCCAGGCCGAGGACCTGGCCCGGACCCTCCGCGAGATGCTGCCGCGCGATCGCCAGGTGGCCCAGCGGATATCGGTCCAGGCCGATACGCTGACCAACTCGGTGCTCATAAGGGCGCCTGCGTCCGAGCGGCAGGTGCTGGAGAATATGATATCCGAGCTGGACACCGCCACGCAGGCCCAGGCGCGCGAGATGCGGATTATCCCCCTGAAGCACGGTTCCGCGGGCGATTTGGCGAATGCCCTGCGCCAACTCTACGACGGAACAGACCAGCAGCAGCGTGCCGGCCGGTGGCGACAGGCCCAGCAGCGCGAGCAGCAGGCCGACCGTGTCATCATCACTCCGGCGCCCAACGACCGGGCGCTGATAGTCGAGGCCCCGCGGTCGAAGATAGAGGAGATTTCGGAGCTTGTGGCGTCGCTTGACACGGAACAGGCGTCCGCGGAACTGACCGTGCGGACCTACAAGCTCAGCGACGGCTCGGACGCCCGACAGCTCGCGCGTTCGTTGCAGGGGGTGTACCGTCAGGCGGGCAGACAGCAGACCACCGAGCCGGAACCGCGTTTCGAGGGCGACAACAGCTCCAACACACTCCTGGTGGCCGCGACAAGGGCACAGTTTGCCGAGATCGACAAGCTCGTCCAGGAGCTTCAGGCCGAGACGAGGGTGGACAGGGAGACGCGGACCTACAAGCTACGGCACGCCGGCGCGAATGAGCTTGCGGACGTGCTGCGCCCGTTGCTGGGCGTGCGGGAGCGGCGGGGCTGGTGGCAGCAGACGTCGGACGACGATGTGACTCTCGCGGCGATGGAGGCCGCGAACATGCTGGTTATCCAGGGTCCGCCGGAGAAGCTGGCGATGGCGGATGAGCTAATCAAGCAGTTCGACACCCCCGAGGCGTCGGGCCGGGCCGGGATACGCATCGTCGAGCTTAAGACCGCCGACGCCGAGACGCTCAGCCGCGCCGTGCGGGATGCGCTCGGCCAGCGGGCCCGCGGCGCGGAGGGTGTGACGGTAACGCCGGAGACCAACTCCAACAGCGTGCTGGTTCGCGGTCCGGCGGCCGAACTTGACGAGGTCGTCGCCATAATCCGCGAACTCGACGGCGACAGCACATCCGACGCCGTGGAGGTCCGGGTGTATCCGCTGGACAACGGCGAAGCGAGCGTGCTTGCCGGCACTGTGGAGACGATGTTCCGCGACATGGTCCGCGAGGCGGGCGGTCGGGGCAGGCAGGCGCCGCCTTTCAGCGTCTCGGCCGACGTCCGGACCAACTCGCTTGTGGTCTCAACCACCGAGGCGCACTTCGCGCTGGTCGAGCAGTTGCTCGACGCCCTGGACAAGGCCCCCGAACGCCCTCTGCGGCAGGCCGAGTACGTCTGGCTCCAGAACGCCGACGCTTGGGAGGTCGCTCGGAAGCTGCGGGCGCTTTACACCGACCGTACCGGCGCGGACAAGCCGGTTATCGAGTCGGATTTCTACACCAACGCCCTGACGATCATCGCCCGGGAAGAGGACATCAAGGCGATGAGGCAGGTAATCGATCAGCTCGACGATGCCGCCCGCGAAAGCAACTTCAAGGTCCGGGTCATGCCAGTCACTCAGGGCCGGGCCGACGAGGTGGCCAGACAGATTCAGCGCATCTACGGGCGGATGACCGACAGCGGTATAGTCATCAGCGATGAGCTTCCCGACGATTCCCGCGATACCCGGCTGTTCCCGATGCCGAGTGTGCTGATCGATGATGATGTGGAGGAGGAAGCGACCGGCGGCGATGCCGACGAGCGGTCGGAAGCCGCATCCGAAGTAGAGGCCGACACCGAAGAGGCCAGGGCCGACTCCGACCGTGCCGATACCGCGGAAACGGCCTCGGCGACGGACGAGGAGGCCGACAAACCGGACGAGCCGGCGCCGATCACGATCTCCGTTGACTCCGACACCAACACGCTGATTGTTTCCGGACCGAGCCAGGAACTCGACGGAATCGAGAGCGTGCTCTGGCAGCTCATGCTCAGCGCCGAAACCGCCGAGGCCGAGTACCGGTTCTTTCGGGTCGAAAAGGCGGACCCGGTCGCCGTGGCAGAGACGCTCGATGAGTTGTTCAATCCGCGGGTCGTCCAGCAGCAGCAGCAACAACCGCAGCAGCGGGGCCGCGACGACCGCGACCGTGACGACGACCGCCGCCAGCCGACCCCGCAGGTGATCCAGATGGGCCGCCCGACCATCACCGTCGTTCCGGATATGCGCACCCGCAGCGTAATCGTTCGGGCCAGGCCGATGTACTTCGAGATGATCGGCCAGATAATCGAACAGCTCGATAAGGTCCCGACACTTGTCAGCGAGGTCCGGGTGTTCACACTCAGGAACACCGACGCCCGTGAGGTCGCCGAGAATCTTCGCGAGCTTTTCCGGCTGTCGGGCGCGCCGGCGGCGGAGGGCGCCAGGGGCCGAACGCCCCAGCAGCAGCGGGCCGAGTCGCTGCGGCAGGTGGTAGAGCTTCGCAGCCGTGACGGCGAGATACAGGTTGACGCGGCCACCATGGTGAGCGTCTCGGCCAACACCGAGACCAACTCGGTTGTCGTCGCCGCCCCGGCCGATGCGATGGAGATAGTAGGCGACATCATCCGCGAGCTGGACCAGTCGGCCGCCGAAACCACCATGGCGGTGGTGCGGATGTATCCGCTGCGCAACGCGGAGGTGGAAACGACTGTCGCGTCCCTGCGCGAGATATTCGTCGCCGGTGCCCAGCCAAGGGGCCGTGAGCCGAGGCAGCGGGACCGCGACATGCCTGTGGTCATAACCGGCGACCGCGCCGCCGGGCAGGTGATAGTCTCGGCGCCGCCGGACAAACACGAACTGATAGCCAGGGTCATCTCCGACATCGACGAGGCCTCGACGGGCGAAAGGGTCATCGTGCGGGTGTATCGGCTGCGCAACTCCGAAGCCCGCGGAGTCTCCGCGGCGCTTGAGCGATCCCTGGCGGCCGAGACAGGCAGGGGCCGGACCGACTCGGAGCTTCGCGTCAGCGCCGATCAGAGCAGCAACACCGTGGTTGTCCGGGCCAGGCCCGCCGACCACGAGCACATCGCCGAGTTGATAGAGCAGATGGACGTCGCGCCGGCCGAAGAGCTTCCGGTGCAGATTATCGCCCTGCGCAACGCCGATCCCGAAAATGCCGCCCGGGTGCTGTCCAGCGTTTTCGGCGATGCCGATCAGCGTGCCCGGGGCCGCGACCGTCGTGTGGTTATCGAGGCGGACGTCGCCGGTCAGATGCTGATGGTCCGCGCGGACGAGCAGACCTTCAGCGAGATTCGCCGCCTGGCGAGCCAGCTTGACAGCAGCAGTCCAGTCGGCCGGGCCGACCAGACCGTGCTCCGGCTGGAGCACGCCGACGCCCAGACCGTGGCGACCTCGCTGCAGCAGGCCTTCGCGCCCAGCCGGGGCCAGCCCACCCGGCCGGACGACCTGGTTACGGTGGTCGCCGAGCCGTATTCCAACGCCCTCATAGTCACCGCCAATGAGCGTAACCTCAAGAGAATCAAGTCGCTGCTCGGCTCTCTGGACACGCCCGAAGCCGGCGGCGCGCGGACGGAACTGCTGTTGTTGAGAAACGCCCGCGCGACCGACCTTGCCGAGGTACTCTCGCGAGTCGGCGCCGACCGCACCGGGCGGGAGCCGGGCGTGACGGTCTCGGCCGACGCCGGCAGCAACGCCCTGGTGCTCAGCGGGCCGGGCGGGAAGCTGGATGAGCTTATGCGGATGGCGATGCAACTTGACCAGGCGAGCACCGAGTCCAGGCCGGGCGTGTATGTGATTCCGCTGGAAAGCGGCGATGCGGCCGGAGTGGCGGCGTCGGTCCGCGATCTGTATCAGCAGCAGGTGCAGGCCGCCCGGCGTTCCGGCGGACAGGTCGATTCCCTGGCGGTCTCGGCCGACACCCGCGCCAACGCCATTGTGCTCGTCGCGAGCGAGTCGATGTATGAGCAGGTTTCGGCGTGGGTCACGCAGGTCGAACAGTTGAAGCCCGCCCGAGGGACGTTGCGCCTTATCCGTGTGGAGCACGCCGACCCCGAAGAGGTCAAACGGGCCATCGACGCGATCTACGGCCCCGGCTCCTCCCAGGCAGTCCCTGTGCGGCGAGGCAACCCCGGCAATCCCGGCAATCCGGGCGGCTCCGGATCGGGCAGCGTGGAAGTAACGGTCATGGAAAAGCATCGGTCGCTTCTTGTGGGGGCGTCCGATGAGGAGTTCGAGCAGATACAGGCGTTGATCGCCGCCCTCGACGAGGCCGCAAAAGGTGCCCAGAAGCAGATACGCCTGTTCCGTCTCGAACATGCCACCAACACGATGGTCGCCGATGCGCTTAACCAGATGTATCGCGCCGCCGCCCGGCCCGATGTGCCGGAAGACCAGGTGGTGGTAACGCCGCTGAGGCAGACCCGCGCTGTGGTGGTTACGGCGACGGAGGAGAAGCTCGACGAGGTCGGGCACTTCATAGACCAGTTGGACAAGCCGGATATCTCTCCGCAGTTGGAGTTCCGGATATACCGGCTGGCGCACGCCCGTCCGGACAGGGTCCTGCCGATGCTGCGCCAGATGCTCCGTCAGGTGGTGGAGGCCCAGGCGCTTGAGAACCTTCACGTGGAGGCGGACGAGCGGACGCGGTCGATTATAGTTACGGCGCGTGAGCCGCTTTTTGAGCAGGTGGCGAAGATTATCGAGGCCCTGGACCGCGAGCCGGAATACGCCGCGGCCGAGGTGGCGATCATTCTGCTCAAAGACGCCGAGGCCGAGGCGCTGGCGGCCGTGCTGAACGAAATGCTGCGTCCGGGTCCGGAGGGACAGGTGACGCCGGAGGCCCGCGCCCTGCAGGAGCAGGTTCGCCGTATTCGCCTTCGTGTGCCGTCGGCCGGGGAGATGCCCGAACTCGACCTGACCAAGCCGATTAAGGTGATGGCCGACCCGGCGCGGACCGGCGCGAACGCGCTGCTGATTTCCTCTACCCCGGAGAACATCGAGGCGATGCGAGAGGTTGTGGCGGTACTGGACAGGGTCCCGGTCGCCGAGGGCGTTCGGGTCCGGCTGATGCACCTCAAGAGTGCGGATGTCGAATCGGTTGCCGAGATTGTCCGGGAGATATTCCGCCAGGGCGAGGACCTCGCCGGCCGGCCCGGAACGGTCGCCGATGGCCGCGCCGAACCCGAGAGCATGACAGGAAAGGCCCTGACCCATCGGCTGAGCATCGCCACGGATGTAAGGACCAACACGCTGGTTCTGGCGGGTGTGGAGGAATCACTCGTCCTGGCTGAGCTTATCGTAAAGGATCTGGACCGCGAGCAGGGCCAGATAGTAACCGAGGTTCGGCTGTTCAAGCTGGAGCACGCCGAGGCGGCCCGCCTGGCACCGATACTGTCGAGCGTGTTCGGAGAGGGTGCAGCCGAGCCGGAGACAGAGGGTCTGCGAACGCACGTCACGCGCCTGCGGACAGCTTTGGACGAAGGCGACGAGAAGGCAACCACGCTGCCCAAGCGGCGGGAGGCGCTGGTGATAGAGCCGGACGAGACGACGAACATACTCGTCGTGGCCGCCCGTGATGACGTGATGCCCCTGATAGCTGATGTGGTTGGGAGTATGGACGTGCCCGGCGCCGGCTCGCTGGCGATGGTTCGCATATTCGCGCTGACCCACGCCGACGCCAACCGGATGTCCGACCTCATCGAGACGCTCTACACCGGCCCGAACGCCCAGCTTATGCGTGATGAGGACAGGCCGACGATCGCCGTGGACGCGCGGACCAACTCGCTGGTGGTCTGGGCCAACGACAAGACCTTCGGGGTGATAGAGTCGCTTATCGACCGTCTGGACAGCGAGGAGGCGCTTCCGCTGGCCCAGATGCGCGTGTATGCGATGCGGCACGCCGACGCTACTCGGCTGGCGGAGATGCTGGGTGAGTTTTTCGCGGCCAAGCGGTCGGCGGAGCTGGAGATAACGCCCGAGGCGCAGTTGATGCCGCTGGTGATAGTGCCCGACCCGCGGACGAACGTGATGATGGTGGCCGGCAGCAGGGAGCATTTCAGTGCGGTCGAGTCGATGATAGAGAAGCTTGACCGCCCGGATGTCCCGCCGGCGGGTGAGTTCCGCGTGTTCGCGCTTGAACACGCCACAGCCGGCGGGCTGGCGCCGATGCTTCGAGAGCTTTTCGATCAGCGCACGGCCCGCGGCGATCAGAGGGAGCCGGTTACGATTATCGCCGACACCGCTCGCAACGCCCTGGTGGTCGGGGCCGAGTCGTCGGACATGAAACTGGCCGAGTCGCTCATCCGCCGGCTGGACTCGGCGCCGGAGGCCCCGGGCCAGGCCACTAAGGTCTTTGCCCTCAGACAGGCCGACGCCAACCAGGTCGCCGATACCGTTCGAGAGCTTTACGAGGCCCAGGGCGGCGTCGCGGCTGCCGGGGTCGCCGTCGGGGTGGATGAGCGGACGAACGCCCTTATCGTTTCCGGCGGGCCTGGAGACATCCAGCGGATAACGGACATAGTCTCGCGACTGGACAGCGAGTCGGCCACGCGGATCGCCGAGATTCGCGTCTTCACGCTCCGCTACGCCCAGGCGGACGAGCTGGCCGCGCTGCTTACCAGCACCCTCACCGAGAAGCCCCAGCCGCTCAGCGGCGAAAGCCCGAACCGGCAATGGCTGCTGCGGTTCGTCACCCAGAGCGAGGACGGCAAGGACCTGATCGCCAGCGCCCTTCAGGAAGGCGTGCTGATAACACCGGATATACGGACAAACTCGCTGCTGGTCTCGGCGCCGCTGGAGAACATGACACTTCTGGAGCGGCTCATCGTGGCGCTGGATTCCACCAGCCCGCGGCTGGGCGAGATACGGGTGTTCAAGCTGACCAATGCCGACGCGGCGCAGTTGGCCGACGTGTTGCGTCAGCTATTCCGGCTGGAAGGCGATACCGGAAACCGGCGATCGGTCAGGTACACGCTCAGGACTCCGGGCGCCGAGGAAGGCGAGTCCGCCTCGGCGACCCTCGGGACCGCCGAAGAGGATGCGCTGAGCGTTACCGTAGATATGCGGACCAACTCGCTGCTTATAGGCGGAACGCAGCACTACGTCGCGCTGGCGGCCGAGGTTATAGAGGAACTCGACGCCTCACCGGCGCAGGATCGCACCACCAGGGTGTACCGGCTGCGGAACGCCCAGGGTCAGGACGTGCAGGCCGCTTTGAGGCAGTTCCTTGATCAGGAGCGTGACCGGCTCGTACAGGCCCTGGGGCAGGAGCGCATGGGCGCGGCCCAGCAACTGCTGGAGCGCGAGGTGGCGATAGTCGCCGAGGAAACCAGTAACGCCCTGCTGCTGTCGGCAAGTCCGCGGTACTTCGAGACCATCGAGGGCATGATCCACGAACTGGACAAGGCCCCGCCGCAGGTGCTTATCCAGGTGCTGCTTGCGGAGGTCACGCTGGACGACTCCAGCGAACTGGGTATCGATTGGCAGTTTACCGGCTCGTTCGACGGGACGGACTTCCGCGGAGGCACGGACTTCGACGTGGAGTTTGGCATGAGGCAGTGGGGCGGGCTGAGCTTGGCCGTTACCGGCGGGGACATAAACTTCTTCCTCAGGGCGCTGCAGAGCCAGGGGCGCCTGGAGGTGCTGTCGCGCCCGCAGATACTGGCTGTGGATAACCAGTTGGCGCGGATCAACATCGGCCAGCGCGTGCCGTTCATAACACAGAGCCGGATGACGGACGAGGGAGCGACGATCAACACGATTCAGTACGAGCCGATCGGCGTGAACCTCGAGGTTCTGCCCCGCATAAGCGACGACGGATTCGTCAAGCTGGAGGTCGCGCCGGAGATCAGCTCGATAGCGCCTTCGACCGTGCAGATTACCGAGGGCGTCCAGGCGATTATCGTCAACAGTCGCTCGGCCGAGACGACCGTCACCGTACAGGACGGACACACCATTATCATCGGCGGCCTTATCACGACCAGGGATGAAAACCGCGAGGACAAGGTGCCCATCCTTGGAGATGTCCCGTACATGGGCAACCTCTTCAAGAGCACGACGATGTTCAAGGAGCGGCGGGAATTGCTCATCGTGCTGACCCCGCATGTGCTGCGGACGACCGCCGAGGCCGACACCGAGACCCAGCGGCAGTTGCGGCGGTTGCAGCGCGAGCGAGACCAGATCCGCCGGGACATGGAATACGACACCATGCACCAGATCGAGCGGTCAAGCCCGCGGCGTATTGGCAGCGATCACTGGGATTATTACATGCCGCTGGAAGACGTTACGAAAGACGACCCACACCCGGCCAGTCCCGAAAACGCGCCTCGGGGACGGCATGAGTCCGAAGAGCCGGACGGAGCCATCATATGGGAGGCGGCCCCGCTGGAGGGGCTTGTGCCGGAGATGGAAGATTGAGCCGGATCGACCGGAGTATCGGATGAACTGGAAAATATGGTCGCTGCTTATTCTCGTATCGCTGGCTGCGGTCGGTTGCGGCCCAGCCGGGCTTCATCCGGATGCCCCCCGGCCGGTCGCGCGTATCGACGCGATTGAACTGCGGGCGATGCCGACCGCCGTGAACTGGGACGACGACCCCGGCCCGGATGGCCTGCGGGCGGAGGTGTACTGCTATCGTGTCGATCAGCCCGAACCGATGCCCATCGAGGGGGTTCTGGAGTTCGTGCTCTACGAGGGGCGGTTGCGACGCTCGGAACTCGCCGCGGCCGAGCCGATACTCATCTGGCGGTTCACCGATAGGGAGTTGTCGCAGATGCTCGTGCGCCGGATGGGTCTCTGGGGCTATGCCGTGCAGCTCGGCTGGGGCGACCGCGTGCCGCAGTCGGCGAGCGTGACGCTGGTGGCCAGGCACAGGTCGCCCGAAGACGGGTTGGTGCAGTCCGCGCCCATATCAATCTCGATGGGCGCCAGATAAACCGCTGGGTTGAGCATACTGGTTGACTGGGTTATCGGTTGAATTGTAGGTCGGTAATACCTTTCGGGCCGCGCGGTCAGTCCGCCTGTTCACTGTCCAGCAGCATTTCGGCGGTCAGCGCGGCCGACCAGTGGTAATCGCGGATGGAGTCCACCTTCTCGCGGATGTCGTATCGGCCTCGGCTCGGGCCTTTTCGGTCGCACCGCGGCGGAGGCACGCGGTCGACGGAGTCGAAATACTCGAATATCACCCCGTACCGCTGGTAGTACTTCCCGACGTGCTCCATGGTGGCCGAGGCGATGCGTGCGGCGTGTTGATGGCGCCCGTGTGCCCGCAGGCCCCGGACGATCATGGCGTTGAGGTTCACCCAGGTCGGCCCGCGCCACATGTCGGTGGAAAACTCCGGATGCGACGCCGCCACGCTCGCCACGGGGAACGCGGTGGCGAACTCATCGCTATTGTCGAGGTGTTCGACCAGCCGCTCGGCCCGGCCTGCGGGCAGGTCCTCCAGCAGCAGCGGCAGGAAGCCGGTCGCCGCCTTGATGCGGGTCCGCTCGCCGGAGGGCTTGCGATCGTAGTAGAAGCCGTCCTCGTCGCACCACAGCGCATCGTGCACGGCCGCCGAGACCCGCTCGCCGCGCCGCTGCCACTCGGTTGCACGGTCCTCAAGGTCAAGCTCGGCTGCGATAAGCGACATGAAGTGCATCTCCCTCGCCGCATGCACCGAGAAGTCCACCGCCTCCAGGTCCGCGCCCTCGTCGAAGCGGGGCGAGTTGTCCAGGCCGCTCTCACCGCTGCGGCACAGTGGGTTGGATTCAATCTGCCATTCCAGCAGGCCATTGCCGGTGCTGTCGCGATTGGCGCAGTCCCACTCGATGTAGGCCTCCAGCCGGGGTAGGGCGTATTCCAGCGTATCGGCCCGGCCCAGCGCCAGGTAGTTCTCCCACACGCCCCATGCCAGCAGCGGCGGCTGGGTGCTCAGCGATTCGTTCCCGCCGACGCCGACCTGTCCGGGTATTCGCCCGTCGGGTAGCTGGCAGTCGAGCATCGACTTGAGGAACTCCCACGACAGTTCCGCGTCGAAGCGGTTCATCCCGAGCGAGTGAAAAACCGAGTCCCACAGCCACATGTCCTTGTGCGGCACGCGGTCGGGCGTGCTCCAGTGCTGTTGCATCACGCCCTCGGCCGAGAGGGTATTGACCCTCATCACGCTGAAGCACTTGGCCAGCAGGCGGGCGCGGGCGGGATCGCTCATCGCCGGCAGCTTGCGATATGCGGTCAGTCGCTTGGCGGCTTCGGCGGCCGGTTCGATCTCCAGCCCCTCGGCAGCACGCTGCTCGGCCTGCTGGGCGGACCGTGCGAAAGACAGCGCCAGCCGGTTGCCTTTCAGCGACAGCGCCACGGCGTCGTCCGCCTGGTCGTCGTAACAGACCCACGTGCCGGCGGCCTGCTTTGCCGGCGTCCCGTCGGCGTACTTCAGCCGGACCTCCGCGCCGGCCGGCACATCGGCTACGATGGTGTGCCTGCAACTGAACGTCATCAGCAGATCGCCCCCGTCGGTCTGAAGCCCCAGCACGTCGCCGGCGATGATCCGCGGCCGGGCTTCGCCGCCGAGTCCCAGCTCCAGCACGCGCTGTTTTGGTGTGTGGATGAGAAGATCGCACGGATGTTCACCCAAGGTAGCCACGAACATCGACGCCGCATCCGTCGGGCCGTCCATGCCTGAGAAGGCAAAAAGCGCGCCCTCGCCCCAGACATTCGGCGCGGCGGGGAAATCCTTCAGTATGTCATCCAGCACTTTCGCCATCCTTCTGGTCTTTGGCTTCCGCTGTCGCGGACGCCGGCTCTTCGCGCGGTGCGGTGGCGAGCATTATAGCCGCAACCAGGACGCCCACAAGCCCGACCGGGAGGAACCGCAGCGTGTCGGGCAGCTTGTCCGGCCCCACGCCCATTGCCGGGCCGACCTTTAGTACGAGGTCAACCGCCAGGCCCAGCAGCGGCGCCATCACGGCCGCGAAAAGCGCCTTGGCCTGGGATTCGATGCTCAGGACTGTCGCTGTTCTCTGAGTGTCCACCTTGTCGGCGACGTATGCGATCAGTATCGGCCGCCAGAAGTTCTGAAGTATCGACAACACCACAAACGCCGCTATGGCTACCATCGGCCGACCGATCGCCACTCCCGCCGTCAGCGCGGCGAAAATACCCAGGTCGCCCCACCACAGCCAGTTTGCTCCGCGCCGCTGGGACCCCGCGCGGCGGCGGACGGCGTCGGCGCGTCGGCTGGCGATGCTGCTGGCGATGTAAAGCAGGCAGTACACGCCGCCCATAAGCACGGCCGTCCTCTGACGGTCGGCGTAACCGGCCATCAGCGGAAGCGCCAGCGCGGCCGTCCTGACCAACGGCTGGATATAGTCCTTGCACACTTTGTAGGTGCCCTCGAAGCCCATGGATTCGGTCAGCAGCCGGCGGAGGTCCCTGGTGCTGAACGAGTCGCGCACGCTCGCCAGTAGCGTTCGCGTCATCTGCCCGACTGTCCGCGACCTTCCGGGGTCGCCGTCGAGATACCTCGGGTACGTCAGGAAGTTAACGATGTTGGCCGCGTAAGGGATGATCGACAGCAGGAACACCCAGCGGTATTCCTTCAGCCAGAACACAAGCCCCGCGGCGATAACCACGCTCAGAGCCGACCCCATCTTGCTCCACGACCGGGTCAGGCCGTACACGCTGGTCTTCTCGTCCGACCGCCCCTGGCGGTCCAGCCAGGCGAAGATTACGGCCTTGTGCGTGCCGGTGCGGAACGCCTCGCCTATGCTGAAAAAGAACATCGCCGCCAGCAGCCAAGGCATGGAGTCCGCGAAGGCGAATAACACGAATGCCGCGATATACCCCAGGTGCGAGAAGATCATCGCCCTGCGCCGCCCGGCCACGTCGGCGATCGCGCCGGTGGGTATCTCCATGATGTTGATGCATATTTCGCGTAAGCCGATCAGCAGGCCGATCAGCGCGAAGCTAAGCCCCTTGTCCCGAAAGGCCAGGATGAGAAACGGGTCGTAGTACTGCTGGTTCTTGAGAAACCCGTATAAGCTGAATCGAAAGAGCATTCCTCGCCTCCGTCGCGGGCATGGTCGCCGGCGGCGTCTGTGGAGTCAAGGCCGTGGTGGCGACGTTGACACCCACAGGCGTGAGCCGGACAATATGCTTATGGCTGCTCCCGGACCCGAACCTCTGGTAAAGCTTATCTGCGGAATGCTTTCGACCGCCCCGCGCCTTCTGGAACAGGTCCGAGAGCGTCTCGGCGAGCTGTTCGGGCCGCTCGATCAAACCAGCGAAACCACAACCTTTGACTTCACAGACTACTATGACCAGTCCATGGGCTGTCCGCTTTACAGGCAGTTTGTCTCGTTCGCGCAGCTTATGTCGGCCGGTGACCTCGCCGCCGCCAAGCTGGCCACCAACGACCTGGAGGACCGCGTAGCGGCCGAGTGTGCCGAGGTCGATCCCGAATCCCCGCCCCGGCCTATAAACCTGGACCCCGGCTACGTAGCCGAACCGAAGCTCGTGCTGGCGAGCATGAAGGACGGTCCTCAGAGGGTGTATCTGTCCGACGGTGTTTTTGGCGAGGTTACGCTGCTGTACCGACGGGGCCGATGGCAGCCGCTGGAATGGACCTTCCCGGACTACGCGTCGGGCCGGTACGACGCCTTCCTGACGAGCGTGCGCGACTCGCTTCGCGAACAGATAAAGGAGCGGCGAGAATGATCTGGTGGGTACCGCTGGCCGCGGGCGCGGTTGCGGCCGCCATAAGCGCACTGGCCACGTCTGCGGCGCGGGTGACCGCATTTCGCCTCGGGATGGTCGACAGGCCCGGCGGCCGAAAACATCACGCCAGGCCCACGCCGCTGCTGGGAGGAAGCGCCATATTCGCGGCGATCCTGCTGCCTAGCATGCTTGTGCTGGCCCTGGCCAGTATCTGGGCCGCCAGGGGCGTGCCGGACTGGCTGCCTGTGCCGGAATCGGCCGCAGTCCACATCCCCGGCGCCGCGGAAAAGGCCCCACAAGGCATCGGAATACTGATTGGGGCCTTCCTGTTGCACGTGATGGGACTCATAGACGACCGCAGGCCGATAGGCCCCTGGCCGAAGCTTGGCGCAGAGTTGCTGGTCTGCATCGGCGTGGTGGTGCTGCTGAATGTTCGCGTGCTGACGGTCATCGGTGAGCCGTACACCACAATTGTGTCTGTTATCTGGCTACTGGCAGTCACGAACGCATTCAACTTCCTGGACAATATGGACGGTTTGTCGGCGGGCGTGGCTCTGATATGCGGATCGGCGCTGCTGGCGGCGGCCG
The DNA here is from genome assembly GCA_003551645.1 of Phycisphaerae bacterium. Taxonomy (GTDB): domain Bacteria; phylum Planctomycetota; class Phycisphaerae; order SM23-33; family SM23-33; genus PUND01. The sequence continues at coordinate 13,317 of PUND01000071.1, forward strand.
CGTCGCTGGGGCAGGTGTTCGTGGCGGCCTGGCTGTGTCTGCTGGTGGGCGCACTGCTGGGCTTTCTGCCGTACAATTTCCCGCCGGCGAAGATATTCATGGGCGACGCCGGCTCGCTTGTAGTCGGATACATGCTGGCGGTTGTAAGCTGTCTGACCACCTATGTTCGGCCGGGCGAGCCGTACTATGCTTACGGTATATTCGTGCCGGTTGTTGTGATGGCTGTCCCGCTGTATGACATGGCCAGCGTTGTGCTGCTGCGGGTCCGCGAGCGGCGAAGCCCGATGATAGCCGACAGGCGGCATTTTTCGCATCGCCTGCTCCGCCGTGGGATGAGTGTGCGAACGGCTGTTCTGACGGTGTATCTATGCACCGTCGCCACCGCCATCGGAGCGACGCTGCTGTCACAGGTGACCACCACCGCCGGTGCGATGCTGATATTCGTCCAGACACTGGCGATTCTGATGCTGATTGCCCTGCTGGAAAGCGGTGGTTCGCGAAAATGACGCCCCGAAAGTCTCGAAAACCCGCTTCCCCGGACGCTCTGGAGGACAGCGCGCCTCGGCTGCTGCGAAACTGCGCGTTCGCGCTGTTGCTGGCGGCGGTGGCTGCGAGGGTGTTCCTCTCGGAACTTCCGTATCGGACATCGCCGCTGCCCGCGACGGCGGCGCCGACGGTGGATGCCGCTGCCGCCGGCGATCGTCCCGGGGCGTTAATGTCGGTCGATCGCACGGAGCTTGCTCGTGTGAGCTTCGCGGCGATGCTGCTTATAGCGGTGGCTTTGTGGGCGCTTGCCGGGGCGGCCGAAGGTCGTCTGGAGGTCAGGCATGGATACCTGGTGTGGCTGATTGCGGGGTTCGCGATGCTTTCACTGGCATCGGCGCTGCAGGCCTCGGATTTACGCAGCGCACTGGGCGCCTGGATCGAGCAGGTTTCCCTGCTGGCTGCGGGGTTTTTGACAGTCCAGATATGTACGGACCGCCGCCGTTTCGCGATGCTCATGATAGTGCTGGCGGCCGTGGCGCTTGCGGTGACGGCGAAGGGGTATTACCAGGTCTTCGTCGAGATTCCCGAAAGGATAGCGGACTTCGAGGCCAACCGTGTGCAACGGCTGGCGGAGATGGGTATCGAGCCGGACACGCCCAGGGCGCAGCTCTTTGAAGCCCGTCTCCGGGACCGCACGCCGCTGGGTTTTTTCGTGCTGGCGAACGTGTTCGCGTCGTTGCTTGTGGTGCTGCTGCCGGCGACGGCCGCTCTGGCGGCGGACAAGTTCCGCTCCGCCCGGGCCAACCGTCGGCCGGGCAGGCGGGGGGAAATAGACATCGGCATCCTTGGGGCGGTGTGCGTGGCCGGGATTGCCCTGCTGATGCTGCCGGTGTGTTTATGGACCAGGAGTTTGGGAGGCATCTTCGCAGCCGCGGCGGGGCTTGCGGGCGGGGCGGGGGTCTTCGTGTTTCGCCGCCGGCTGGCGCCGCACTGGCGCAAGCTGGTAGTGGCCGCGGCGGGCGTGTTGCTGCTGGGCGGTGCGGCCGTCGTTGGATACGGATCGGCTCGCGACC
>PUND01000014.1 GCA_003551645.1 Phycisphaerae bacterium
CGACGTGTCCTGTGGCTGCATCGAATTTCACCCAACTCGGGGTTTACCGCAAGAGTTCGAGATATTCTGAAAACCGTTTCCTACGCACTATCCGCAGCTGCATAATTGGCTAAACCGCACCGTATTGAGAACCTTGAGATAAAGAATATCGATGTCGCTGCTCTTGCGTATCACCGTGTTCCAGTTGGATGCGGTGCGGGCAATCACCCCGTGAACCGATACATTCTGTGAATGGACCCCGGCGATCCCAAAACTGTAGTCATTGAGATTGCTGCGACCGAACTCCAGCACCCCGCGTCCCCGCACATGCGCGTTCTCGACATTGCGGAAGCGAATCAGCCCACGGTCAATTTTGGCTCCACCGGCCAGATAGAGCGTGACATTCGAGGGAATATCCAAAACCCCGCTGTTTGCGTAAAGGCCAGGGGGTAAATATAGGGTGTTCAACTCGTCCCGGGACGCCACCTCATTAAGGGCGCCCTGCAGACCGGACCCTCCGGTGTAGTCGGTAAAAGCGAGGACATCCGGGGCCTCGGGGTTCGGCATACGTGGGTCAATCGGATCGGCAAAAATAAACAGCGCCTCCCCGGTTCGATTGTCGGCTGCGGACCCGGGATCAAGGATGATATAACGCGGACGGTCCAGGTTGAACACGAGCCGCTCCCCGTCATCCACGGTGGGGGTGATCCCAAACTGGCTGGGGAAGAGGGTGTAATCATAATCCGACAAGCCCGTCACCTCGATCTCCACTTCCCCCTCAAAGGAAAAATGCGCGTAGTTCCTGGCGTCGTTAAGGGTGATCGACCCGTCGGAGCGATGTCCGCTCTGAATCACCGGCACCGGTTCACCATTCACCGTAACTTCAAAGGTGGGGTGGGTGAATTCGCCGTCCGGCACGGAGTAAATTTCCAGGGCGTCCGCTGACAAGAGGGAAGCCGAAGGTAACAGCAAGGCGGAACCAAGCACAAATCGCAGAAAGGAATTCATAATCCGAACGCTCCGTTCGAGGCCGCTGGAACTGTGATTCCTGCCCGAAGACCAATCCCCGGCCCATGTACCGGGATTTCCCGGATGACCTTGCCCGACTACGTCGCCGGACTACATCTTTTTACAGCCCCACACCCCTTGCGTCAAGAAGAGTCTTTCTCAACCTTCTTTCTAAACTGAGGGGCCAGAAAATGCTTGTCGATCTTGCGATCCGTGATAAACTCGTCAGAAAGGCCGATGGGGTCGTCGGCCGAAGCCCATACGGGAAATCTCGGTTTAGTGTCGGGAGGGCGCTTGTGGCATCCGGCCACCATATTGTCGCCGCCGGTGTCGCGCCCGGGCACTTGGGAGCTATGATGGGACAGTCACCGCAGGAAAAGCCGCCTCATTCCGAACAAAACAGCGATGCGGCGGATGCGTTGAACCGGTTGCGGCAACAGACGGCATCGGAGCCGACGACGACGCTGGAAGAATCACTGTCCCAGGAAGCCCGGCGGCTGTCCATCGCCCCCGGCGACTCCACCGAAACTGCCCGGGCCAAGATTGAACGTACCTTTGTTACGCTGGTCCGGGCCAAGAAGGCCCTGGACGAGTCCGCCGGGGCGATGGGCCGGACCGCCGACGCAAGCCGACAAGCCATAGACCAGACCCAGATCAGGGCCGGCAAGCTGCTGACGGCCGCAGCCCAGCGGACCGGACAGGCCCTGGCGGCCATGGAGAACACCACCCGAACGCTCTCGGAAGACACTGCTTCCCTGCGCAATGTCTCCGAGCGGCTTCTGGAAAAGCTGGACGTCCGCCTGGAGAAGGTCTGCTTCCTGATGTACCTGGCTGTGGCGCTGGGCGTCTTCGCCGCCCTGTGTGCGGCCGGAAGCTTCCTGGTGATCCTTCTGCGGTAAACGCCCCATTTACTTGGCGCCGCCGGCGGGTCGAGTTGCCGTCCTGTCTGGGCAACCGATCGGCAGAGCCGACCCGTCTCGGCGATGAGCCGTACATCCTTTATGACGTAACGCTGGAGGAAGCCCTGCCCGAAGGACACGCCCTGACGCTTCATCTCGGCCGGCAGGCCGGCGAGTTCCGCCTATCAGTATCGTCAGTACGCACACGGTGGCCCAGGAAGATGTAGGCCTGCTATGGGGAGCGGCTCGGCAGTCCAGCAACTCCACGTAGCTTATCGGCAACGCAATGCCGCAGCCCTGAGAGGTACGCCCTCCCCATTGAGGCATACTGCTCGACGGTTTCCAGAGTTATGCAGACAGGTCGGCCTCCGCATTACCCTTTTCGAGGCCTGCTCGACGTTCACTCACGTTACGGCCCGCAATGCTCGCGGAGTCGCCCAGGGCGCCCTTTACACCGAAGACTTCGGCTGCTTCGTTGCCTCCACAACCGCTCCGATTGCTACCGGCTGGAGCGACAGTTGCGGGGCGGGTATCAGCTCCCGCTGAAGTCCGACGCCTTTTCACGGCGTACTGAATAGCTCTGGTAGCCGGGCAGGAACTTCATCCGCTTGGGCCAGCGAGGCGAACATGTGATAGCGCCCGTCATTGCCACGGATAGCCGACCCGCAACCAGAGCCAGTAATCGTCCATTGCGAAGCCCCGCGCCGACAGTCGCCGACAGCAGCCGATCCTGGAAGGGTATGTGCCGGATGTCGTCACACACTTTTCGCACTCCTGTAACGTTTGCCGATCGACGCCGCGGCAGCTACTGAACGTCCGCATCGGCAAGCTTCGCCTGGACCGCCGCCGCAAGGCGGTATAGTTCTTCGAGCCGGTCCATCCAGCCGGGGCCGAGGCGAAGGTCGCCGCCGGCGCCGCGATGGGCGAGCCGCTCCGTGCTAAGCTCATCATACCGGTCTGCGATTTCCTCACCCACTATCGCCGCCTTGTCGTCGTCGGTCAGTGCCTGTTCGATGAATATGCGGGCTTCGGCCTCCTGCAGCCCCTCCCGAAGCAGCTCGAAGCGTATGCTGCCGATGGCGCCGTTCGGACCGGGGTATGCTATTGACCTCGGGTTGCCGCGATACAGGTTGCCCCATCCGCCTACGCCGTGGACGGGTCGGCGACTCTGGTTGCCGCCCGGGCGGGGCGCCGGCCAGAGATCCATGCCCAGCCGGCCGAAGCCCTGCGAGGAGCCGGCGACCGACATGTCGCCGTATATGCGGAAGTTATGCAGTGGGCTGTACTCGTTAACGAATCCCCGGCCGCAATAGACCTTGTGTATGTTCGCGTCCAGGTCCTTCCAGCCGCCGAGTATGGTGCTCGACCTCTGCCCGGCTCGGCCGTGGCCGTATGGATACTCCAGATACCCGACCTCCATCTCGCCTATCGTCAGCCGGTCGTCGCGGATACGGGGGTC
>PUND01000017.1 GCA_003551645.1 Phycisphaerae bacterium
GTATGAACCACTCGACAGCTACGTGTGCGACCTCGAAAGCTTGAATATTGATGATTTCGAGGAATTCCACGAGAGAAGCGACAGCAAAATAGAAATTGTCAAGGATGGTGGCGTTCAGGGAGAATATTACGATGAAGTTGAAATCGTCGATTTGGACGAAGCAGTATATCGAATCAGCAATATTTGCGATTTCCCAGACAGCCCCATGAACCGCATCATAGAAAAAATACAAGAGAAAACAGGTGGAAAATGATGCAGGATATGGATGTCTGCTGTTGCAATGAATGCCAATGCAGTAAAGTTCTTCCTGCGAGGTTAGGTTTTAAATGAGCCAAAAGCTAAAGTGTCCGCAGACTGGCAGAAATGTGTCTTTGAGATCTTGCAAGAAATGCACTTATGTCTGCTTTGGCGGGGATGATTTGGGGTTTGTTTCCCAAGGTCTTCGTTTTTAAATTCTCTTTTTTAGTTATTAAGTAACCTTTATATAACTTGGTAACCATATACTATATGGGGAGAAGGATTGGGAAAAGATTTCCGCTGAAAGTGAAGCAGAAATTTGGAGTTCAGGATTGAAAACCGAAAACTCTTAAAGATGAGGTGAAGCATGAGGAGCTGAGGCGTAGAATCATGCAAAAGCATCGTCCTCATACGGGAGTGTAGTAGTAACATCCTGATAACAAGTTTCTGTTTTGCCAGCAAAGATTTTAGTTATTAAGTAACCTTTATATAACTTGGTAACCATAGTATTATTATGGAGGAGTAAAAATGGCAAAATACAGAAAAGGAGTTTATGTCAACGCCAGACAAACACCTACCCAGAGAAAAACAAAGTACTGTTTAGTTAAGCATTTCACTAAATCTGTTAATTTGGCGAAAATAATGCGGGACTGGGAAAACTGGAATATTCGAAAACTAATAATTAACTACAACAAAATTAAAGCCGGGGCTGATATGTTTGTATGAATACGTTGTTTACGTTAGGGTGGACCCGGCTACAAAAAAAGTTCTAAATCCGCCTGCAATGTCAGTGTTTAAGACTTTAAACGACGCTTACCGCTTCATCGGTTATTTGATGAAGAAAAGAAAAGTGCGAAAGCATCAAATAGAGTTGGTGCTTAAGGAGGTGGAATAATGATGGGAAAAACAGTAAAAGTTAGCGAGCAGGTATATGAAGAGCTGTACCGTCGTGCAGGCAAACTGGAAGGCGTAAGTGTTCGCGAGAAGAATCCAAATACTGTTCTGGAGAAGCTTCTTTTCGGCGAAAACAGGGAGGTGAAATAATGTTTAGATGTTTGAAATGCAACAAGACTTTCGAGTATGCAGCAACAATAACTTCAGAAGCAGAACAAGAAGAATCGTTATTTATTGAGTATCGTGTATGCCCGCACTGTATAAGTTTAAGTTTCCAAACAGAAACTGCTGAAGCAGTAAAAGAGAAGGTTGAAGGCGTTTATGTAGCTGATCTGAAGCCTGGGCATAACGAAGAAGTAGATAAATTGCTTAGAGAAGGATGGATAATTACGTACAGAACAAGTAAGCAATACATACTCGAAAAGATTCTGGAGAACGATAAAAATGCGGGAAAAACTGAAAAAACGTAAAGTTGGGGCTCCAGAAACTATGCCTCAAAAAACAGGTCTTCTAACTTTTTTTAATATGAGGTTGTCGCAGTACGCTTTAGAACAGCGTTTGAAGGAGATTAAAAAATGAGAAAGAAATGTGTTGACTGTACTCATTTCTTTGCGTCGTATGCTACATGCAAACTAACAAAAGAGTTTGTTACGGCAGAAATGTCGTGCATGTATCCAGAAAACTTTAGGAGGAGGTGGGATTATGGAGTATAAGGGAATTAAGAAAGTTGCAGAGTCAGTATTTCAGAAAAGTCTTGTAGCTAAGCTAATGCGTATAGGTTCAATAAAAAATATTCCTATTACATGGTTGATGGTTGACAAAGCGGACATGAAAACTGTCGAAAAAGGCACTTGTATGGTCCGTTGGGAAGTAATTACACTTCATTATTACGACGAAAAGAAGGTTGAAGAGTACAACGCCATCTTTGATAAATTGAACAGTGACGACATTGTTACTTTTATGGCTGCGATCGATCTTCCGTTAGAAGTGTTTGTTGTTGAGAAGGAAGAAGCTTCTCTTTAACGTTTTGTAACCAGCAATAAACAATTAAGAAAACTCCAAACCACCAAAACAGATGATTAACTACGCGGCCTAAACTTAACGGAATAAACCCTAAAAGCAAGAACCCTAAAGCTGAAATTGCCGCGCCTAAATATCCTAAAGCATTTTTTTCCAGCTGTTTTTTAAAAGGCAAATCTACATTGACGATATGCAAACTTCCAACCGCACCTAAAAGTCCAGTGTAAGCGCCGTGACTTAAACGTCTCACATCAACTTCAGCACTCTCGTAAAGGGAGGCTTCCCATTTAAAATCATGTGAAGCCACACCTAAACTGAAGAATAGCCCGGCTGAACCCAACAATTTATGGTTTGTTTTTTTGATCCAACTGGTTACCTCAGCAGAAATCACAGTCAGAACATCTTTTAAACTTTCATCGTCCAAAGATAGCATTTTGCTGATTACTGAGGTTGGCAGCGTATGAATTAATGTGTCTATTGTTGATGCATCGTTGCTCGAAGTTTTTTTGAAGTAAAACTTCAAAATAAAATATAGCATAATTACAGTTAAAATTGATGTCACAACACAAATGATTATTGACAAAACTGCAACCAACGTCGCGATGGATTGGAAAGTGTCCGTTAATTGCATGCCTGCAAAACTTGCGCTGAAGAAGTGGAAGCTTTCTCGCCAAACAAAAAACCCAACGAAAGGAATTAAAGAAACCATTACTGACACAGAAACGATCAAGTAAAGTATTGCTGCAGTGAATGCCCCAAAAATTTTGGTTGATTCGTAAAAGCCTGCTGAGGCAAAAAAAGCGAGTATAATGTAGGCTGCGTAATCTTTGAATAAAAAGTATGTTTTAAGAACTTTGCTTGCCATCTTTGCTCCTCTCAATCTCCTCTATTTTTGCAATCAACGCTTTTCTTTCGTTTAAGCAGACTTTCAAGATGTTAACTAAAGATTTTGTTACGTCTTTGATTCTGAAATCATACTCTTTTAGCAAATCATTCAATGTCACATCAAATTCTGACGGTTTATTAGGTGTTGATGGTTGTTTAGGAATTCTCGAATTTTTTACTTTACCCAAATTATTCACCCCCCTTTATCTCAAATAAGTGTCTACTAACAACTAACAATTCGCGATACTTAAGAATCTCTAAAACTTCGTTTTCAGTTAACCCAGTCTCTTTACTAAAA
>PUND01000085.1 GCA_003551645.1 Phycisphaerae bacterium
CCGCCTCTGTCGCCAGCCCCGGCCGAAATACCAAATGCTCGCCGGCCGCCGCATCCGGCGGCAGCACCTGCGCACGAAACCAGCCATATTCCCACTTGCCGCCCCACCGCGCGCCGGCGGGCATGGGGGCGAAGTCGCGACCCATCGCCTCTTCCGGCGAAAGCTGCTCGGCAGTGATGAAGCCGGAAAGCTCCACCGGCTCCAGCTTGTGATAAGAGTGCAGCGGCAGTTCTTTGCGCCACCGCTCGATACGGCTGCGCCACTGACGTGTCAACGCCATGATTTCCTCGCTTCCGGATTCATCCCGCCGTCGGCGGGCCTCAAACGCGAGCAACTGAACCGCGTTCGACGGCGATGTCAAGCAGAGCCGCTGGATTACAGGAACAACCGCTCGCGATAGTCGCACTCGAGCTTGCAAGGCGGAGTCCCGCCGGCAGCGACTTCGTAGAGCCGCTCGTGCGTTTTCCGGGCCGCCTCGGCCAGGGCCTCATATGGACGGTTGCACACGTCCAGGAAGCCGATGTTGTAGTTCTCGCCATCGAAGCGGCCCAGCGGGGATTGATCGTACAGTGTGAAGTAATGCGCCCCGACGCAACACGGTATGGCAGCGGCCGACTCCAGATAGTTGCGGAAGGCCGAGCCGCGGTCTTCCTGGCTGCCGACGCGATATATGCCGCTGGCGGGCAATCCGGCGTCAAGCGCGCCGAAATGCCACTCGCCCAGCATCACCGGCCTGTTGGTCACGGCGCTGAGATGCTCCAGCTTCCGTGTCGGAGGGGCCTCCTCGTAGCAGTTTATGCTGAACACGTCGAACAGGTCCATACCGGCCAACGCCCAGTCCGGCGGCGCGGTATAGTATCTCGCGCCGAGGTTCAGGTGGTCGGGGTCCACCTTGCGGCAGGCGAAGGTGAGCGTCTCGAAAAGCTTCTTGACCATCCGCGTGGAGAACTCGGTAAGGTCGCTCAGTGCCACTTCGTTCAGCGGGTGGCGCCACTGCCCTTCCGCGACCTCATCCAGCGTCGCCGGCGCCGCCCATGCGGCGGCGAGTCGCTGATCGTCGCCGTAGCGCTGTTGCAGCATCTCAGCCAGCTTCCGTCTCGAGGCGCATTTGGGCGTGTTCAGCAGCATGCCCTCGGCCGGCGTCTGCGAGGCGAAGCCCCATTGCGGCTCGTTCATCAGGAAGTAACCGATAAGTGCCGGGTCGCCCGCGGTCTCGCACAACTGCTGGGCGTACTCGTGAGCATCCTCGGCGAACTCTTCGGCGAAGACATCCGGAAAGTCCCGGAACACCGTGCCGGTGTGGCGGGGGCGGAATTGGAGCGGCCGCACGTAGGGGAAGCCGGCCGCCTGCGCAGTACGCCAGTCCGACCAGTTGGCGACGGTGTTGAAGCCAAGCCGGCGCAGCTCGGAGATTGTTATCTCGGCCCATTTCTCACGCCACCGGTCCGGCCCGAACGCGCGTATATAGTTTGCCGCCAGGTAATTGACAAGCTCCTGCCCCCTGCCGGTCGTTCTGGCGTCGCGGAAGTCGCCCTCGGCCGGCGGCAGCCAGGCCAGGGCCGACTCCAGACCTCCCCAGGCGGCCGGAGTATACACACGCACGCAGTTCAGCCCGCTGGAGAAGAACGCCCGCCCCGACGGGTCAACCAGCCACCAGCGGTCGCCTTCGTGGTGCGTGCGGAAGAACCCCGTCGCCTCGAAGCGGATATCCTCGGCCCCGCCCCAGCGGCTGAAGCCCGCCGGCCAGGTGTGCTTACCGGCGGCCTTTGCCTGACCGCGCAGACGGCTTAGAAGCTCGTCCTCGTCGCGAGTCCGGCCGGGCCAGTCGTGCAGCGTGCTCTGGCCGAACTCATCAAGCAGCGGCCCGCGCGGCAGTTCCGGCCGGGTAAGTGCCGGCGGCTCTTCGGTCGAATAACTGAGAGGCCCGATGCGGAAGCGGCAGGCCTGTTCCGACTTCCTCAGGACCATCAGCGAAATACGGTCCACCTTCGATGCGTCCACGCGGTCGCCGTAGCACAGGGGCTTCAGCCACGCGCCTTCGCGACGGCACATCCACCGGTCCTGGCGGAGCAGTGTCAGCGGGATGCGCACGCGGAACGAGCACTGGTTCAGCCCGCCGAACGAAAGCTTGAACGCCCTGCCGGTGCAGCTTTCGATAAGCGCGATGCGGCAGACCACAAGGAACTCGCCGTCCAGCAGCATGTCCGCGGACAGCCAGCCCGCCTCGAAAAGCGCGCCCGGCTCGACGCTGTAGTGCAGCTCCGCGCCCGGCTCCTCGGCCCGGTACCAGACGCCGGCATCGTCGGCCGACTCGCGGGTCATGCCTCCTGTAAGCTCCGCCGGTTCGAAGCGCATCACGTCGGACGGCTGTTGGCTCATGGTTCCTTCCTTCGGCTGCTGGCTTTGGGCAAAAGCTTACAGTAAGCGGATACTTCCTCAATCGCAAAACCCGTGTGTCAGGTTTGACGGACCGCCGCGAGGCCTTGATGAACCCGGCTACCCGCGCTGGCGGTTCGTTCACCGGGTGGCAAGCTCAGTGCATGCTACCGACTCCTGGCTCCTGGTTCCCGACTACCAGCGGCTACAGCTTCGCAGTCTTCGTGGTAAAAAATCGCCGGCCGCGGGCCTATAATCCTTCGGGACGTTATTGCTTTGAAGACAGAAAGATGAAAGGAGCCGCCGATGAGCAGACTGCTTTACATCCAGGCATCGCCGCGAGGCGAGAGTTCAGTTTCCATCACCGCGGCCGACGCATTCGCCGAGGCCTACCGCGAGGCGAACCCTCAGGATGAGATTGACACACTTGATGTATTCACCGAGGACCTGCCGGCCTTCGACGGCGCGGCTCTGGACGCAAAGTACGCCATCCTCGGCGGCGGCAGCCCCACGGCCGACCAGCAGGCCGGCTGGTCGAGGGTGGAGGCCGTGATCGAGCGTTTCAAATCCGCCGACAAGTATCTCTTCGCCGTGCCGATGTGGAACTTCTCCATCCCCTACCGGCTGAAGCAGTATTTCGACGTCATAGTCCAGCCGGGCTATACGTTTTCCTACGACCCGGAAACCGGCTACGACGGTCTGGTCACTGGCCGTCCGGCGTGCGTGGTATATGCCAGCGGCGGGGACTACTCTTCCGAGCAGATGCGGCCGGTGGACATGCAGAAGCCCTACATGGAACTGATGCTCACCTTCATCGGCTTCAAGGACATAAGCTCCGTCATAGCGGCCCCGACGCTTATGGGCGGCCCGGATACCGCGGGTGAGTGCATCAAACAGGCCGTCGAACACGCCCGCGCGGCCGCGGCGGATTTCTGAGCCGCCCGCCAGGCCGCCGGAGAGGCCCCGCCGGCTCTGACGCGAGCATACTTGAAGTAAGGACGGTTTACGCACATGGCTGAAAGAGACAGCTCGTTATCTGAGACGCCTGCGCCTTTACCGTGGCGGCGGTTGGCATTCGCCGCGGCGGTGCTGGTGTTGTTCCTGGCCGTGGTGGCGGCGGCCGCGGGTGTGGGCGGTATGTTCACCGCCCGGTCGGTGGGGACGTGGTATCGCGAGCTTGCCCGGCCGAACTGGACGCCGCCGAGCTGGCTGTTCTCGCCGGTCTGGACGGCGCTTTACGCCCTGATGGCGATAGCGGCGTGGTGGGTCTGGCTGGTCGCGGGCAGGTGTGCCGGGTGGGCGCTGGCGGCGTTCTTCGTCCAGCTTGTGCTGAATACAGGGTGGTCGGCGATCTTCTTCGGACTGCGGATGCCCGGCTGGGCCTTTGCAGAGATTGTGGTGCTGTGGCTGGCGATAGCCATAACGGCCCTCTTGTTCGCACGCCACAGCAAATTCGCGGCCGTAATGATGCTGCCGTACCTGGCGTGGACGGGCTTCGCGGCGGTGCTGAACTTCGCCATCTGGCGGATGAACGTCTGACAGCCGATGGCGTCTAAGGGCGTGTACGCAAACGTGGCATGGACGTTTCGCACATGTATATTGAGGCCGTCGCAGATGTGGCGTTTCCTCTCACGGGCAAGATGCCCGTGCCACGTGAGGGAGCTTTCTCATACACGTCTCAAGGGCAGTCGCCGAAGCGTTCCACACGCACATGGCAGCTCGGCCGGTTCGGATGCCTGGCCAGGTAGTTCTGGTGATAATCCTCGGCGGCCCAGAAAGTCCGCTCCGGTTCAACCTCCGTGACAACGTCGTAACCGCGCCGGCGGAGGGTTTCGATTAGCTTCTCGGCGACGGCCTTCTGCTCATCGTTGGTATAGAAGACGGCCGAGCGATACTGGCTGCCGACGTCCGGGCCTTGGCGGTTTCGTTGCGTGGGATCGTGTATCTCGAAGAACAGCCGCGCCAACCGCTCGTAGCCGACCTCTCGCGGGTCGAAGAGCACCTCCACCGCCTCCGCATGGCCCGTCCGGCCGGTGCAGACCTGCTCGTAGGTCGGACTGGGCACACGGCCGCCGGTGTATCCGGAGCGGACGGTGAGCACGCCGGGCACCGATGAGAAAGCGTGCTCGACGCCCCAGAAACACCCCCCCGCGAAGATCGCCCGCTCCAGCGGCCAGTTCCCGCGCGAGACGAACCGCAGCGACGCGGAGTTCACGCAGTGCCGCGTGTCCTTTTCCGTCAGACGCTCGCCGGTGAAGACGTGTCCCAGGTGTCCGTCGCAGTTGGCGCAGACTATCTCGGTCCGCATGCCGTCGGAGTCGGGCTGTCGGCGGACGGCGAGGGGTATCTCATCGTCGAAGCTCGGCCAGCCGCAGCCGGAATCGAACTTGCTCTCGGACAGATACAGCGGCGCCCCGCACTGCCGGCAGAGGTAAACGCCCTCGGCCGTGTGGTCCCAGTACTTGCCGCTGAAGGGCCGCTCCGTGGCCTTTTCAACGATTATGCGCTTCTCGTGCTCATCCAGCGGAGGCATCTCGTCGATGGGCGAAAAGTCATTGCCGTTGGGCGCCCGCCCGCCAGAGCCGTCGTCGGCGTCCGAACAAGCCAGCAGCAATGCGGCGACCGCGGCAACGAGAAAAAGCATATAGCAGGAAATCATGGCGTCCTCCGGTGGCGGCTAACGGCGGCACATGCCTACATCGGCTCACACATCATCCTACGCATCCTGAACACCGGCTGTAGGCCAATGCCGCGGGAGCAGGCGCCCCGTCGCAACCGGCTTGACGGGCTTCGTTTTCGTGTGGCCATTTTTCGTTGACTGTCCTGTCCGGTCTTCTATAATCAACACTCAGTAAGCGCCGTATGGAAGGATGCTTCCACCGTCGAAGCCCGTAACGGACGGGCCGGCGGTGGAATTGTATCCTGTCGTAACAGTGTTTATAGTTTGTGATTGCGGCCGGGGCCGAGGCCCCAGACAGCCGCGAGCGCAGAGGCGATGAAGGTTTTTCGCATGGCAATGCGAAGGTCAGGAATCACAGAAGTCGTGATAGACCTGGCCCGGAGCCGGGTCAGTGGCTGACCCGCGCTCCAGGATGGCTTCGCTCCGCGCCGGCCTGCCGAACAGGTCCGGCGCGCCGGCGGGTATCCGGAGCAGCCCGGCCATGCCGCGCAGCGGACCCTGACCAACCGCACGGGTCGCGGCGTAGCGGCCCGGGCGCCCGGACAACCAGCGCAGGCGGAATGAAAGTGGGCGAAGTGACCCACTTTTTTTGTCGCCCGAAACGCCCGCAGCCGGCCGATCAAAAGCAAGGAACAGCCCCATGAATCAGGAATTGCTCAGGATCGTCGACGGACTGGCCCGGGACAAGAATATAGATCGGGAGATCATCCTCGAAGACCTCGAGGCGGCGATGGTCTCGGCCATCCGCAAGGCCGGACGGGAGGAAGAGGACATCTCGGTCCACATAGACCGGGAAAACGGCGAGATAACCGCCAACGTCGCCGGCAAGACCATGGCGATGCAGGATGTGGGGCGAATCGCGGCCCAGACCGCCAAACAGGTCATGATACAGCGGCTCAGGGAAGCCGAACGCGACAGCATCTATGAAGACTTCCTCGACCAGAAGGGCCAGATAGTGACCGGCCGGGTCGTCCGCTGGGAGGGCGGCACCGCCGTCGTCGATATCGGGCGCACCGAGGCGATGCTTCCCAAGAGCGAGCAGATCCCCGGCGAGGCGTACCGAGCCGAGGACCGGCTGCGAGGGATGATACTGGACGTAAAGGAACAGCCCGGCACGGTCCGGGTGATACTCTCCAGGACTCATCCGGACTTCATAAGGGCGCTTTTCGAGCTTGAGGTGCCGGAGGTGGCAGAGGGCATCATCGAGCTGAAGGCCCTGTCGCGCGAGCCGGGCTACCGAACCAAGGTCGCCGTGGACAGCACCGACTCGAAGGTGGATGCCGTTGGCGCGTGCGTGGGAATGCGCGGCAGCCGCATCAAGAACATCGTGGATGAGCTGGGCGGCGAGAAGATCGACATCGTCCGCTGGAATGATTCGTCCAAGGTGCTCATCGCAAACGCTCTGAAACCGGCGGAGGTGGCCGAAATCGCGCTGTGCTTCGAGTTGGGCCGGGCGACCGTGGTGGTCACCGAAGACCAGCTTTCGCTTGCGATAGGCAAGCGGGGCCAGAACGTGCGGCTGGCCGCCCGGCTGACCGCATGGGACATCGACATCCTCACACCCGGAGAGTTCAACCAGGGGCTGGACGTGCTGGAGCGGGCGCTTCGCAGCGTGGAGGGTGTGGATTCCACCGTGGTGGACCAGATAGTCGCGATGGGCATGGTCAGCGTCCTTGACGTCGAGGAAGTCGGTGCGGACCCGCTAATAAACGAGCTTCAGATAGACCCGGACCAGGCCCGCAAAATAGTCATCCGCTGCGCCGAGGAGGCCAAGCGGGTCGCCGAGCAGCAGGCCCAGTCGCCCGAGGGCGACCGCCGCCGGCCGGGGGTCGCCCCGACCGCCAGGGCCGAACCGGCGCCCGCCGAAAGCGGTAATAACATTACCGGGGAAGCACCAGTTGGCGAAGGGGACGAACGTCCCCAGCGGCCGCACGAGCCGGAGACCGTCTCGCCGGAGGCCGAAACCGGCAGCCCGACAACCGATACGCCGCCGGAGCAGGATCTCCTCCAGCAGGCCACCGAAGCCGTCGAAGAGCCCGCGCAGCAGCCCCCCGCTGACGAAGAACCGGAAGCTCCCGCGGAGACACCCGCCGGCGATGAAGGCCAGGCGGAACAGCCAGACCGGCAGAGCGAAGATACCGAGCGGGCCGGCCCGGACTCATCCGAAGATGAGACCGGCAACGAACCAAAAACTTCACAGCAGTCATAGATGAGTGGATGATGCCGCTGCCGGAGCGGGTTGTGCCCGTCCGGCGGCGGAATGCATCGATAAGAAAGCCGGGAGGTACTCTTGGCGAAACGTGTTTTTGAACTTGCAAGGGAACTCGGCGTTACGAGCAAGGCGGTACTCCAGAAGTGCCGCGCCGAGGGACTGGAGATAAAGAACCACATGTCCTCGCTGTCGGCGGGGCTTGAGGCCACGGTGCGCGAATGGTTCACCAATCCCGGCGGGGGGACCGCGGTCGAGGTGGCCGATCACGTTGATCTGGAGAAAGAACGCCAGAAGGCCCAGAAGCAGCGCCGCCGCAAGAAAGAGGAGCCGGAGCAGACAGAGGAGGCCGAGCCAGAGCAGGAAGCCCCCGAAACGCCCGAACAAGGAGCCGAAGAACCGGCCGAGGCGGCAACCGCCGCCGTAGCCGAGGCCCCCACCGAGCAGACCGAGCAAGCAGCCCCGGAAGCCATCGCAGAGGCGCCCGAAGCCGAAACAGCCGAGACCGAAACCGAGCAGCCGGAAGTAGCCGAGGCCCAGCCGGAGCAGCCCGCGGCCGAGCAGTCCGAGGCAGTCGCCGAAGCCCAAGGGGCCGACGAGACAGAACAGCCCGAAGCACCGGTCGAGCCGGATGAGGAGCAGCAAGACAAGCAAGAGAAGGAGGAAGAAGAAGCAGAAGAAGATAAAGATGA
Organism: Phycisphaerae bacterium; assembly: GCA_003551645.1. GTDB lineage: Bacteria > Planctomycetota > Phycisphaerae > SM23-33 > SM23-33 > PUND01. The sequence continues at coordinate 7,958 of PUND01000085.1, forward strand.
AGGGAAGGAGCCGGTAGGCCCGGCCGGACCGCAGGTTGTTCCCAAGCCGGTCAAGCTCAAAGGCCCGCGCGTGGTCCGTGTGGAGCGTCCGGAAGCGGTTGAGCGTCCCCCCCGCTCTCGAGGCCCGCGTCGTCCCGCCGCCGCCGAGCAGGCGCCTTCGCCGCCCAAGAAAGGCAAGACGGCCGAGCCGGAGGACAAAGAGACCCGCAAGAGCAAGCGGCGCAGCCCGCGCCGTCGGGGCCGATCGGCCGACAGCGGCGAGAAGATCCGCGAATGGCGCGACCAGGACCTCGCCGAGCGCTCCGAGCGGCTCGCGGCCGCGATGGGTGGCGGGCTTCGCCGCCACCGCGCGAGTGTCCGCAGGCAGGGACGTGAAGCCGGACCCTCCGTCCGCAAGGGCAAGGTCGAGGTCGAGGAGCCGATCACCGTCAAGAGCTTATCGGCCGCCACCGGCATCAAGAGCGGGGAGATCATTCGCCGGCTTATGTCCGAGGGCACACTGGTGACAGTCAACCAAGTAATATCGGCCGAGCAGGCACAGATGGTCGTGATGGACTACGACGTGGAGCTGGAGGTCAAGGGCGACAAGACGGCCGAGGACCTCCTGTTGGAGCGCGTCGAGAACCGGGAATCGACCGGCAAGACCTCCCGCGCCCCGGTGGTGACGATGCTCGGACATGTGGACCACGGCAAGACTTCGCTGCTGGACTATATCCGCCAGACCGCCGTCGCCGCGGGTGAAGCCGGCGGAATCACCCAGCACATGGGCGCGTACCGCTTCGACCGGGACGACCTGCATGTTACGTTTCTGGATACTCCCGGCCACGAGGCCTTCACCGCGATGCGATCCCGCGGGGCGAACATGACCGACGTTGTGGTGTTGGTGGTTGCGGCCGACGACGGAGTGATGCCACAGACGGTCGAGGCGATTAGCCACGCCCGCGCCGCCGACGTGCCCATAGTGGTGGCGCTGAATAAGATAGATGTTCCCAACGCCAACGAGCAGAGGGCGCTGGGGCAGCTCGCCGAACACGGTCTGCAGCCGCAGGAATGGGGCGGCGAGGTGGAGATAATCCGCACCAGTGCCGAGACCGGCGAGGGCATCGACACGCTGGTAGAGACACTGTCGCTGGAGGCGCAACTGCTGGAGCTTACCGCCGACCCGGATGTTCCGGCGACCGGTTTCGTCATCGAAAGCGAGATGGACCCCGGGCTGGGTGTTGTCGCCCAACTGCTGGTGCGAGAAGGGACCATCCGCCAGGGCGACGTGCTCCTGGCCGGCGAGGCGTACGGCCGGGCGCGCCAGATGCGGGACGACCGCGGACGCGAGCTTGAGGAAGCCGGACCCTCCACCCCGGTCGAGATTTCCGGATTGGACGTGGTGCCTCAGGCAGGCGATAAGTTCTATGTGCTCGAAGACATAGATGAGGCCCGCAGCATCGCCGAGGACCGCCAGGACCGCGCCCGGCAAAAGCAGCTCCAGTCCGCGCCGGGACGTTCGCTGGAGGATCTGCTCAGCCAGATAGAGACCGGCGAGAGCAACCAGTTGCCGCTGATTCTCAAGGCCGACGCTCAGGGTTCCATAGAGGCCCTGACCGGACAGTTGGAGAAGCTCGGCACAGACGAGGTCGGCGTGAACATACTGCACAGGGGAGTCGGCGGCATCACCACCGGCGACGTCAGTCTGGCCGAGGCGTCCAGCGCACTGATAATCGGCTTCAACGTGGTGGCCGACGCCGACGCCCGTCAGCTCGCCGAAGCCAGAGGCATCGACATCCGTACTTACCGCGTCATCTACGACATCACCGAGGACATCCGCAAGGCCCTCGAAGAAGGTCTTGCCCCGGAGATCCGCGAGGAGACGGTCGGCCGCGCCGAGGTCCGCCAGACGTTCAAGGTTTCACGCATCGGCACTATCGCTGGCTGTCGCGTCACCGACGGCGTCGCCGCACGCAACGCCCAAGTGAGGGTGACTCGCGAAAATGTGGTAATCGCCGACGAGCGCGACGTCGAAAGCTTGAAGCACTACAAGGAAGACGCCCGCGAGGTTCGCGCCGGGATGGAGTGCGGCGTGAAGGTCGCCGGGTTCGACGACATCCAGGAAGGCGACGTGCTGGAGTTCTACCGGCAGGTGGAGGTCTCCCGCACGCTATAACGCCCCGCCGCCCGGGACAACCGGCCGGGCGGGACTATTATGAAAACAACAGTTGCACTGCTGGAGCTGACGTTCGATGTGGTCCAGGCCGCAAGCTTGAAAGACAAGCGGCGGGCCGTCAAAAGCTTCAAGGACCGCATCAGGCACCGTCACAACGTGTCCGTAGCCGAAGTTGACGGGCACGACACTCACCGTCGGGCGGTACTGGCGGTCGGAATGGTCGGAAACGACCGCCGTTACATCGAGGGTGTCCTCCAGCAGGTAGTGAATGCGGCTGAGATGCACCGGGACATGATCCTGCTTGATACGAGCGTGTCCTGGCTGTGACCGACCGGCCTAGACAACCGCAGTCGTTGTATACAGAGTTGTATACAGAACGGAAACGGGGCCCCGGACATGAGCCGAAGAACCCTGCGAATCGAAAGCTTAATCAGAGAGGTCCTGGGCGAGATACTGCTCAGCAAGGTCTCCGACCCCCGCGTGGACCCAGCGCGGACTTCCATAACCAGAGTGGAAGTGCCCGAAGATCTGCTGACCGCCAAGGTCTTTATCTCGGTAATCGGCACCCAGCGCGAGCAGCAGAATACCCTGGCGGCCCTCCGCCACGGCGGCGGACGGATGCAGGAGCTGCTCGCCGAGCAGGTCACGCTGCGTAACACGCCGGTTCTGAGTTTCGAACTGGACGTGCAGTTCAAGAAGACGCTGGAAACACTGGAGATAATCCGCCGGGCAGGCGAAGAGCTGCGAGCGAAGGACGCCGCCCGAGCCGCCACGCGCGAAAGCCAGCGTGACGAACAGGACTGACGCCGCAATGAAAAACGCCAAACAGTACGAACCCGGGATTCGCAAACTCCTCACCGAGGCCCGCAAGCACACCTCGTCCGCAAGTGACAAAGACCAGGACCCGGTGCGCATGCTCGTGCGCGGCGTACTCAGCGCGAACGCCACGCCCAAACAGGCCGAGGACGCCGTTGAGGCCGTCGAGAGTGAGTTTGTGGACTTCAACGAGCTGCGGGCCTCCCCGGTAAAGGACCTTACCGACCGACTCGGCAGGGAGCATCCCCGCCGCCGGGCAAAGGCCGGGATGCTTACCGGCGCCCTCAACGCGATTTTTGAGCGGACCGGCTCCATCTCCATGGACTACATGCACAAGATGCCAAAACGGGACCTCCGGCGGCATCTGCGCGAGCTTGGACTGGACACATACGCGGCCGCCTACGTCACGCTGTTCGCCTTCGGCGGGCATGCCGTGCCCGTGGATGAGGACCTGGCCGAAATCCTTAAAATGGACGAGCTGGTCCACGAGGAAAGCGACATCGAGGACATCCAGGGCTTTCTGGAGCGGGTGGTGCCGCAGAAGGACGCCGAGAATGTCCACGCATACTTCCGGAACCTCCTGCGCCGCAAGATGCCAGCCCTGACCCGGCGCCGCCGCGAGCAGGCCGAGGCCCAAGCCAAGGCGGAGGCCGCGGCCGAGAAGAAGCGTCTGGAGGAGGAAAAGGCCGCCGCCGACGAGAAGGCCGCCGCGGAAAAGGCCAAAAAGAAGAAGGCCACGAAAGCCCAGGCCAAGAGGAAAAAGGCCAGCAAGAAATCCGGCGGGAAAAAGAGCTCCTCCGGGGCGAAGAAGACGACGAAAAAGGCAGCGAAGACCAGTAAGGCAAAGAAGACCTCCGGCGGAGCCAAAAAGTCGAAGAAGTCGGCCGACAGGAAAAAATCCGCCGCGGGCGGCAAAAGCTCCTCCGGCAAGAAGAAGTCCGCTTCAAAGAAGAAAAAGAAGAAGGCGAAGAATTCAAAGAAGACATCCGGCGGCAAGTGATTGTCCCCGGACCGTCGCGGCGACTGAATCGCGACGGCCGATACGGCATGAAAGAACCGTCCCATGGCGAAACAGACGCCGACCGACAAGCTGGTGTTGGGCATCCCCAAGGGTTCGCTGCAGGAGAGCACTCTGGAGCTTTTCGCCCGGGCCGGATGGCGCATCTCGGTGCCTTCTCGAAGCTACTTTCCGTCGGTTGACGACGAAGAAGTATCGGCCATCATGTTTCGCGCACAGGAGATGAGCCGCTATGTCGAGGACGGCGTCATCGACGCCGGACTGACCGGACACGACTGGGTGTGCGAGAACAACTCGGACGTCGTCGAGGTGGCCGAGCTTGTCTATGCCAAGCAGCAGTTGCGTCCGGTGCGGTGGGTGCTTGCGGTGCCGGAGGAAAGCCCCGCGAAGTCTGGAAAAGACCTCGACGGAGGCATCATCGCCACCGAGCTGGTCAACGTCACGCGGAAGTACTTCGAGGACCTCGGCGTCAAGGTAAAGGTGGAGTTCAGTTGGGGCGCCACTGAGGTCAAGGCCCGCATACTCGACGGCATTGTGGATGTAACCGAGACCGGCAGCAGCTTACGGGCGAACAAGCTCCGGGAACTCGACACGCTTATCACCTCCACAACACGCTTTGTCGCCAACCGGGAGGCGATGAAGAACGACTTCAAGCGCCGCAAGATTGAGAACCTCGCCATCTTGCTGACCGGCGCCATCGAGGCGCGCGAGAAAGTCGGTCTGAAGATGAACGTGCCTCGTGATAAGCTCGCGGAGGTGGTGGATATCCTGCCGGCGGAAAAATATCCGACCATCTCGTCGCTCAGCGACGACGACTGGGTGGCGGTCGAGGTTATAGTCGAGGAACACGTGGAGCGCGACCTGGTCCCCCGGCTGAAGCGAGCCGGCGCCACCGGCCTGATAACCTATCCGTTGAACAAGGTTATCCCCTGATACGTGTGCGCCCGGGCGGCAGGCCCGCGCGGCGGGTAGCACGGGTTGCCTGGCCTCAGAGAGAGGAATGCCGATGAAACCGGACCGCACAACCCGCAAACTCACCTCATGGCCGCTAGGGATCGCGCCCGTCCTGGTGGCGGCGGCACTGCTAATGCCCGCGACCCTTGGCTGCGGTCCGGCCCTGAGGGCCGGCGTCGATGTCGCCGAGGCGGATACTGACACCGAAGCCAAGCAGCCCCCCCTGCCCGAAGAAGCGCTTCTGCGGCTTGATGAGCTTAGCCCAGCCGTGGAGCCGCCTCGGAATCCCGAGGAGCTTCCGGAACCGCACGGCCAGGCCGCCGAAAACGTCGAGCAGGCCGAACAGCGACTGAGGGAACAGGACCTTGACGGCGCCGTCCGCCTGCTGGAAAGCGCCGCAGGCATGGACCCCGAACATCCGGGAATAAGACGGTCCCTCGGGATTGCGTACCTTCGGCAACAGAAATGGGCCAAGGCCAAGGAGAACTTCCGCAAGGCGGCGGAAGTCGCCCCCGACGATCTGATGCTTCAGGTCTGGCTGGGGATGCTGGCGGTCGAACAGAACCGCTATGACGAAGCCATCGTTGATTTCCGCCGTGCGATGAAATGCTCCGAGGCGGAGCCGTCCGAGCCGCTGGCGGCCGAGGCGCTGCTGCGACTGGCTCAATTGCTCCACCATGAGGAATACTACACCGCCTCCCTGGAGTGCTACGAACAGTTCAGCGAATGGGTGAATGAGTACGGCGACGGCTACGTCACGCGGCGGCTGCTCCAGCCGGTGGTGCTGCGGCCGGAACGGCTGCTGGTCTCTCGTGGCGAGTTGCTGCTTGAGCTTCGCCGGCCGGAAGAAGCCGCCGAACTTCTCGACCGGGCCTTCCGCCTGGACCGCTCGCGGCCGCAGGCGGCATCTCTGCTGCTTCGGTCGCTGCTGGAAAGCGACCGGTCCGAGCAGGCGTTCGATACGCTCATGAATATCGCCGCCGACCCCGCGCACAGGGAGCAATTCGCAGAGCTGGCTGGTATGGTCTGCGACCATGTCGGTGATCCGGAGCTTCCGGGACGCATATGGCAACGTTATCGACGGGAAGTCGAGGTTGACGGTGCGCTGGCCGTCAAGCTGGCGGATATGGCCCGGCAAATGGGCGCCGACGACGAGGCCGCCGATCTATTGTCGGACGTACTGGAGACCATGCCGGGGAACGTCGAGGCCACCCTGGAGATGGTGAGAATAAAGTTCGCCGACGAGGATGTGCCCGGGGCGACAGGGTTGCTTGTGAACCTGCTGACGGCCGACATCTCGGCCACGGATGCGGTTCGCGAGGCCGTGGATTCCATCCCGGCCGACAAGCTCGATGAGGCCATGGCCCGACGGCTCGCGGAACAGGCCGCCGAAGAGACGCAGGACCGGCTCCATGCGGCGCACTATCTCGCCGGAATCGTCGCCGAGCGGGCGAACAAGGACCGCCTGGCCGCCGAGCAGTATCGCGCCGCCGTCGATGCCGCCCCCGCCTTCCCCGGCGCGATAGACGCCCTGGCGGATGTGTATATCCATCAGAGGCGCCTGGACCGGGCCGAAGCACTGCTCGATGAGTTGGGGCAGGTGGATGCCGATTATTTCAAGGAGTATCTGCGGGGCAAGGTGGCTCTGGCGAGCGGGCGAACCCACGAGGCGCTGACGTCTCTGCGCAACGCCCACGAGATGAACACAACCCATCTGCCGACCATAGTGCTGCTGTCGCGGGCCTATCGGACGGC
>PUND01000083.1 GCA_003551645.1 Phycisphaerae bacterium
GACCAGCCGGACTTCCTGTTCTATCGTCTGTTGACAGGAGTCACAGAGGCAATAAACGTAGCGACTTACGCCGGGAGGGCCTTGCCATGATTGAACTTGCCGAAAAACCCCTCAGTTTGAGGAAAACGTGCATTTCTCCCGGCGCCTCCCGCCTGCATCAGCGTCCAGTCCTCGGCTTCCGGCTGCCAGACGGGCACGCGGACCGGCTCCCGGCCGCGGGAGACAGCCAGCGTAATGTGGAACGCATCGCGGTCGGACGCCTCGTCGGCGGGGATAACCGCTCCAAGATCGACCGTCCGCGGCTCCGACGAGGCCTCGACCATCGGTGAGTCCAGCCGGGCGGCGCCGATGCGGGCCTCATCAAGCTCAGAAACTGACTCATCGCCGAAAACGCGTCTCAACTCATTGCCAAGCAGGGGCTTAGCGCTGCCGACCGCACGCAGGTCGAAGGCGTACAGCGGCACATCGGCCGGCAGATGCACCCGAAGGTGTCCGTCTTGGGGACCGACCTTCGCCTGCAGGTCGGTAAGGTCCGCCGGCGGCGGACTGTCAGGCGAGGACCACTGCCGGACCATCACCATCACATCGTCCATACCCACTCGGCCGTCGCCGGTGGCATCGCCGTGGAACATCAGCGCATCGTCCGCCCTGCCGAAATGCTCGCGAAGCACCCGCCAGTCACACTCATCGACCTTTCCATCCAGCGTCGCATCCGCAAGCGGCACCAGGTCCACGCGGACATCGGCCACGCCGAGCAGGACTTCCTCCTCATCGGCGTGCGGCGCCAACGCAGCCCAGCCCCGCTCCGGCGGCTCATCGCCACGCAACAGTATGCGGACTTCATCGATTTGACTCGGCAACGCCACCCGCAGCGGCACTCTGCCGGTGTGGCGGGGGGCGTCCACATCCACCAGCGTATCGACGTCCTCGTCCCGGCCGGTCAGGTCCGCCAGCGACTCATCCCCGCGCCGGAAGACCGCTGTTACCGCGAACGCCTCCTCGCCGAGGGCCTTCCCAAGTTCCTCGGCGGCGCCTTCGTCGTCTATATCCATCGGCTCGTACATCGCGCCGCCGAGCGGCTCCTCCCAGCCCGCCGGCCAGTGCAGGTCGGCCCAGGTCCAGTAATAGCCGCGAAGAACGGCTTCGGGACCTCGGATGACCTCGTTTCGGCCCTGCTCGGCCATGCGGTAGTAGATGCCGGCGCGTCGGCCGTTGGTCCCCTCGGGCATGGCCCACGTCTCCCAGCCGTCGCGGACCATGTAGGCGTTGGGATACACCTGCCGCGAGCCGCGCGCATGGGCGTTGAAGTGTGTGGACAGCTCCATGCGCTCGCGATGCTCATTAGGCCCAAACCCGCTCTGGACCCATACGCGCACGGCCAAACTATTGGTCCCGGTCAGGGCGGCATCGCAGAAGCTGGTAGTCCGGATGACCAGCGCCTGTTCGCTGTGGTCGAAGGGCACACCCGCGTCGAACCGCCGGCGTGCGCCCTGGGCGACCTCGTTGCGGTAGATATCCAATCGGTCGTCCGGAAGGCGGGGTACCTCGGCAAGGTTGCGGACCAGCGCCGTGGGGACGCCCTGTTGTGCGCGCGCGGGCACATCTCTAACGCCCGTGCCGGGCATTTCGGCTGTGAGTATCTCCAGGCCCGGCGTTGCCGGCCGGCCCGTCCACCGGGTGAAGTCCTCGTTGACCAGAGATACCGACCGCGGCGTTTCTGGCGCTTCGGCACAGCCGACGACCGCGGCGACCACGACGGCCGCAACCAAACCAATAAGAAAACTCATGGACGGAAAGGGATATGCCCTGTGGGACACGGGATTAACCATGATTGCTCCTTTCGATCGTCGTGTTCGACCCGGCACAGCCCGAGCCGGAATTGTACTCGGGGACGCCCAACTATAGCACCGCCTGCCTGAGAGCGTCAAAGAAAGCCCGCACCGACGATGAGCGGACTTGCCCCCGCGACTACTAAAGCACCCGACCGCGGTTGCCGAGTACCTTTAGGTCCGAACATGTGCCCGCGCCGCACCAAGACCGGGCCGGAGGAATCGGACCGAGACGGCATCCACGGCGCAACCGAATGAGAGGAAGGACCGGTATCGATGAAACTCATCCGCGTGTTGATTCTGGCGATGGCATTCGCGGCGGGCCTCATGGGCGCGACCGGTTGCGGGGACGGTACAGGCGCATCGGCCGTTCATGAAACCATACACGAAGCGGCCCGGGCGGGTGACGTCGACGATGTCAGAACCCATCTTGACGCCGGCATAAACGTCAACACCAGGGACGGCCGCGGGCTGACTCCGCTGCACGTGGCCGCCGACACCGGCCATCGTCAGATGGTGGAACTGCTGCTGCTAGCGGGAGCGAACGTTGAAGCAACCGACATGATGGGCTGGACGCCTCTGCATGTGGCGTCGATGAACGGGCATGTCCGCGTGGCCGAGATGCTGGTCTCCCGGGGCGCCGAAATCAACGCCGCCGACATGATGGGCTGGACGCCGCTGCACACCGCCGTCGCCAGGCACGGGCAACTGGAAATGGTCGAACTGCTTATCTCGCACGCCGCGGATGTGAACGCCAGAGACGGATGCGGCATGGGACCGCTGCACACCGCGGCGATGAGGGGCGACGACGATGTGGTGAAGCTGCTCATAGAAAACGGCGCCGACATCAACGCCCGCACAAACCACGGCCGGACACCTCTGCGGTTGGCACTGGACAACGGCCGGGACAGCATGGCCGATCTGCTCCGGCGTCACGGCGCCGATGAAGACGACAAACAAACCGCCTGGCCAGGCCCGCTTGCCGTGCCGACTGCTATGCGGGCGCCAACACCGCCGTCCGCGGCGGCTCACTGCCTGCGGAACTGGGTGGGCGTCTGAGCGGTGGCATTGCGGAAGACCTTCGCCATGTGCGAGACGTAGCTGAAGCCCGTCCGCGACGCGATCGCGGCCAGGTCAAGGTCGGTCGTCCTCAACAACGTCTTGACCCGCTCGACGCGCACCCGCGTGATTTCCGCGTGGATCGTCCGCCCGATCACCTCCTTGAACCGGTTTTCCAGAGTTGACCGCGAGACCGGAACGGTATCGAGCACCTCATTGGTGTTCAGCCCGTCGGCCGCGCATCGGCGGATGAGCCGCAGGGCCTCGGCCAGGTACGGGTCGTCCACCGCCATCAACTCCGTCGAGTGCCTCTCGACGATGCGGACCGGCGGGACGGTCAGCAGGGGCGGGATCTCTTCGCCGCGGATGAGCC
>PUND01000141.1 GCA_003551645.1 Phycisphaerae bacterium
GTCGCGAGCCATGCCCGATAGTCACCACCGGCTCTTGTCGGCCGGTAACGCCGCATGGGTCGCTCGCTCCCGATCCGCCTCAGGAAATTATCTCAAGGACCACGTAAGGCACCACGTTCGCCAGCAGCACAAACAGTTTCATTGCCCCGAGAAAGGCGTAAACGGCCACGTTGAAGGTCTCCCGCGGCATCGGGAACCATCTGCTGTGCATCCGGTGCACCCACCCGCCGGCGTATGCCAGGACCAGAAACGAGACAAGGAACAGACCCACGTTGATGATCGAGCACCACATGAAGAACAGCCGTATCGTGTTGAGATCCATAATGTGCTCCTTTCAAGTTGCGGCCGGACCAACAGCGGGGGGCGGACAGTGTATCGTAACCGGTCATTTATGACCTGTAAGCGGTGGAGTCGGCACCCCGCATCGAACGTGGGCGGGCCGACGAAGTCGGCAAGTTCCAACAGCAGGCCCTGCCGAACCTGCCGGCTCATGGCTCTTGTCTAATGGCTCATGGCTGATGGCTCATGGCTATTGACTAATCCTGCCACTGCCAGTCGCGTATCTCCGGCATATCCTGGCCGTATCTTTGTATGTAGTGCTTGTGCTCGATGAGTTTGTCACGGATCCACTGTTCGGTGTAGGCGGCGGCCGGGCCGAGGTGCTCGACGCGGTCAATCAACCGGCCTCGTGGATCAGTTGTCGGGCCAGATCCATGGCCTCGTCGCGAGTGGCGATTTGCTCATCGAGCTGGGCATCATGGATTCGGCGCAGTATTCGGCCCATCCGCGGTCCCGGCTTAAGCCCCATTTCCATCAGATCCGCCCCGGTTACCAGCGCCGGCGGCGAAACGCTTTCCGGTGGAATTGCGTTGGCTCGGCGTGCGATCCGCCGGCAACCCGCGACGCCGCCGGTGGCCTCGCGCTCCTCGAACCGCCACAGCCGCTTCAGCCGGTCGAAGTGCTCGCCGGCCATGAGCGGCTTCAGCTCGCGCAGGGGCATATCGTCCGCCCGCCGCCAGTCCTGGAGGTGCTCTGCCATCCACCGCGCGGAGTGTTTCAGGTCGTTGGAAGCGCCCCATCGGCGGATGATGGCGCTTATATCGCCGGGCGGCAGTTCCGCCAGCAACGCCGCCAGAGCCAGCGTGGCGTCGCGCCGGTTCGCCACGTGTTCAACGCGCCGAATCGCCTGCTCCCACGCGCCGGTATCGAACAACTCACTCAGTATGTGCTCGGCGAGTCCGAGTTCGGCCATTCGCCGCAGCGCCTCGGCCGCAGACGGCTCGGAAAGCATCCGCCACAGCTCGTCCAGAATCCGCTCGCCGCTGACGGCCGTGATATTCGCGGCGTTTCGGCGGATGCCGTCTTCGGTGGACGGGTCGATGCGAAAGCCCAGCCGCACCGCGAACCGCACCGCGCGAAGCATGCGCAGGTAGTCTTCGGCGAACCGTTGTTGCGGCTCGCCGACGGTGCGGACAACGCCACGGTCAAGATCTTCCCGGCCGCCGACGTAGTCGATTACCTCCTCGGCCAGGGGGTCGTAGAACATGGCGTTTATCGTGAAGTCTCGCCGCTGGGCGTCCTCCCGCGCGGTGGCGTGGCGGACGCCGTCCGGGCGGCGCCCGTCGCTGTAGGATTCATCCGTCCGGAAGGTTGTAACCTCCACCTTTCGCCGGCGGTGTATGACCATCGCCACGCCGAACTGCGCCCCGACCAGCAGCACGTGCGGGAAAAGTTGCCGGACCTGCTGCGGCGTCGCGCTGGTGGCCACGTCGTAGTCGTAGCTGCTTCTGCCCAGAAGCATGTCGCGAACGCAGCCGCCGGCGAACAGGGACTCGTGCCCGGCCGCGCGGAGGCGCTTGAGGACGTACATGGCCGCGGTTTTAGTGGCCGGTAGTGCCATGCGCGAATTGTACAGCCCTGTGCGGCCGTGCGATATGCGAAAGCCGCCCCTCAGCCGCTTGTGGATATTCTCCGCGGGTGACATGGGCATCCCGCCCATGATGTGTGCTTCTCCCGTTTTTGTCACGGGCTGGAGGCCCGCGCCGCCTCCGGCGCGGCCGGCGCCCGCCCGGGCAGCTCGCCACGACGGTTCGCGACCACCGCCTCGACGACCAGTAGCAGCACCACCGCCGCTATCAGAAGGTCCCACCAGTTGCGGCCCTCGGCCGCATCGGCGGCCGTGGCCAGCGCCTCGGCCCGAGTACCGGCCACATAGACCCGCTCGAAGCCCCTGGCCCGCATCGCGCGGATGAACTCGTCCGGCTCAAACGCCCGCAGGTCGCAGCCCTCGCCGTAGGGATTGACGGCGAAAACGCCCTCGTCCAGCGGCTCGTCGCCGGTGCCGATCTGCCACCCATAAATGCCCGGCCGGTGAGTGTCTGTAAACGTGGCCTCCAGTCCCTCGGCGGTGGGCGTCGTTTCGACTACGCGTTGTGTCTGTCCATTCGGCGGCGTCAGTGTTATCGGACCGGTGTCATCCGAGACGGCTGTCTCGGGGCGAATCGAAACACGCGAGCCGGCCAGATAGTTCTCCACACGCCCGGTATCCGTGCGGGCCTCAATCGCCGTCCGCACCAGCATCGGCAGGAACACCGGGTGTGTCGGCAGCTTGGACCATCGCGTCGATGAGCCGGTCGTGCACAGCAGCACCTTCCCCCGGCCGAAGGGTTTTTCAATAAGCAGCGGCTCGCCCGTCGCCAGGCGCATCAGCGTCCGCCCGCCCCGCGGCGAAGGTGCGACGCCGAACCGACGCTGCACCAGCACGCTCAGGTAGTCCGAAACGTTTTCGTACAGCCCGCGGAAGTAGGGGTGGTCAACATCCACCCAGTCCAGGCCCACGGCCGGGGCGTCCGGGCCTATCTCGCCGACGGCGCCGCCGAGCCGGCCGGGCAGAAGACCCCCGGCTTCCGGGACCTCCTGCATGAACCGCTGGTTGTAGTTGTCCACGTCGGTTTCCGGCCCGAGGAAGAACACGGCCGTTCCGCCCTGACGGACGAACCTCTCTGTCGCGCGGGCCTGCGGCTCGCTGAAGCGCGCCACCTCGCAAAAGTAAACCGCGTCGGCCCCGTCCAGCGTCCGCTCGTCGAACGCCTCGGCGGTCACGGTCCTGGACCGCACCGGCCAGGGCACCGCCCGGTCCTCGAACGGATCCAGCGCCAGCCGGGGCATCGCCACCGCGTCGAGCCGGCGCGATTCGGTCGCCCCGCCGCCGACCACCACCGCCTGCGATCGGTCCGCCACGCGAAGGGCGAAGCGGCGAATGTTGTCCACGTCCAGGTCGTCGGGTGTTTCTATCACGACCGCGCCGGACGCCGGTCCGGGCTGCCGGAATGTGTGGTGGAAACGGACCGTCGTGCGGCTGCCTGTCTGCCCGGCCGCCCGAAGCGTCCTGCGGACCCGAGGTCCGGCTGCTCGGCCGTCCACCCGGAACGACACCTCCACCACTTCGTCGGTCGCCGAGGAGTTAACCAGCGTGGCCGTGAAGGTCACGGGCGAATCCACGATGCGCCGGCCGCTGATTTCAAGGTCGCTGATGCCGACGTTCCTGACCGGCTCGTCGGGGCTGATGACGAACAGGTTGATGTCTTCGCTTTCGGTAAGGTCGCGCAGCTCAAGAAGCTCTTCGAAGCCGCTCCGCTGAAGGTCGCTGAATACGTAGATGTCCTTGCGGGCCGGGGCGGCGCCGTCGAGCATGGACACGGCGTCGGCCACACGGTCCGCAAGGCGGGCCGGCCCGTAGCGTATCCTGGCGCCGGATATCTCCTCGCGCAGCCGCTCCAGCCGGTCGGTCGGCTCGCCGCCGCCGAAGCCGCCGGCGGTGGACAGCACCGCGGCAAGGGCCGGTCTGTCGTCGCCACTCAAAAAACCGCCGGCCTCTCCGCGCGCCCGCTCGAATCGGCTTGCGCCGTCGGGGGTCGCGGCCATCGAATAGCTGTTGTCCAGAACGACGACCGCCGCGACGTTACCGTCGGCTAGCCAGTCCCCGGCGGCTCGTGAAATCGGCTCGGCCACCGCTATCGCCAGAATCGCCAGCAGCATCGCCCGGAGAATCAGCAGCAGCCAGTGCTGTATGCGTCGTCGTCTGGCGGTCCTGGCCATGCTGGCACGGAGGAACCGCAGCGTGGGAAACCGCACCTGCTTCGCGCGCACGTGGCTGAGCAGATGGATGATGAACGGAATGGCCGCCGCGGCCAGCCCCGCCAGCAGCAGCGGCGTCGCGAAGGTCAGGGCAATCATGATCGCATTACCTGCTTTCGCCGCGCGAGGTAGTTCAGCAGCATCCGCTCATACGGCTGGTCGGTGCGGACGGGTACATACTCGATGTTCCTGTCGGCGCACTGTCTGCGGTAGGTGTCGATGAACTGCTTTACTTCCCGCATGTAGGCGTCGCGGATGGTCCTCGGGTCCACCTGCATCCGCTCGCCGGTCTCCATGTCAACGAACGAGTGTACGTTGCGATAGGGCAGTTCCAGCTCGGCCGGGTCCAGAAGGTGAAAGACCATTAGCTGATGCTTTCTGAACGCGAAATGCTGGAACGCCCGCAGGACCTCGGCCGGCTCGGCGTACAGGTCGGAAATCACTATCACCAGCCCTCGCTTGGCTATGCGGTCGGCGAGGTGGTGAAACGTTTCGGCGATATTGGTCTGTCCGCCGGGGGTGAGGTCTTCCAGATGGGTGAACACGCGGTCCAGATGGGCCGGCGTCGAGGCCGGCGTCAGATGGAAGCGGGTGGACTCGTCGAACGCCACCACCCCGACAGAGTCCTGCTGACGGCACATCAGGTAGCTCAGGCACGCGGTTAGGAAACAGCCGTAAACGAACTTCGTTACCTCGCCGTCGTGCCGGTAGCCCATGGAGCCGCTGACGTCCAGCAATATGTAGGCCCGCAGGTTGGTTTCCTGCTCGTACAGCTTGGTAAAGTGGCGGTCGGTTCGTCCCCAGGCGACCCAGTCGAGGTGGCGCAGGTCGTCGCCGGGTGTGTATTCGCGATGCTCGGCAAACTCCACCGAGAAGCCCTTGTGCGGGCTTTTGTGCAGGCCCGTCAGAAAACCCTCAACGGCCCGGCGGGCAAGCAGGTTCAGGTTCCGCAGCTTGCCCAGCCGGTCCGGCTGGAAGTATTCGTAAGCTTTTCCGGCCCTGTCTGTCATTCGTCGCCTTCGGATGCGTGGCCGTAGATGGCCACTTCCATGCTGCCGTATGTTCGCATCCGCCGCAGCTCCAGCCCGCCCAGCCGTTGCGGGGGGATGAGCTTCTTCGGCAGCCGCAGCACCACCAGCCCGTCGGGCGACAGCCGCTCGGCCAGCGATGAGAACAGCGACTCGCCGACGCGGCTCCAGTCCCACTGCTGCGCCGTGGCGAACGGCGGGTCCACGAATATCAGGTCTATCCTGTCGGCCTCCGGCTTCAGCCAGCTAGGCAGCCGCGAGGGTATCTGGCCCCGCCAGACGGCGGTTCGCTCGGCGACTTCGCAGTCGGCGATATTCGCCCGCAGCCGGCGGATGCTGCCGCCGTCGCGGTCGGCGAACCCGCACCAGGCGGCGCCCCGGCTGATTGCCTCCAGTCCGAGCGTCCCGGTGCCGCAGTACAGGTCCGCCACCCGCAGGCCGGTCAGGTCCTCGCCCAGCATG
The DNA here is from genome assembly GCA_003551645.1 of Phycisphaerae bacterium. Classification (GTDB taxonomy): domain Bacteria; phylum Planctomycetota; class Phycisphaerae; order SM23-33; family SM23-33; genus PUND01. Next base: position 5,628 of record PUND01000141.1, read on the forward strand.
CCGAAAATCGACTTCTTGACGCCGGCGGTAATCGGACGGGCGTGTCCGGGCCGGGGCGAACGCAGCTTTCTGTTTTTCAGTTTTCCGGCGAGAATGTGCATTCGTGTCGGCTTAGTCGTCCACAACTGAAACGCGCGCCGCCGGAGGCGGTTTCTGCCGGCGACAGGAGTATTGTAACGCCAAAGCCGGACGGGTTTAAGTCCGCTCAGGCGACAGGCGCGCCTCACGGCGCCGGGGGCGGGCGGGATTCCGGCAAATTTGCCGTTGAATCCTCTGTAGAAGGGGTTAACTTAACGGCGTGGCGCAAAAAAGCGCCCCGGCCTGAAGGCATGAGCCGGGGCTGCGGGCATTGGTGCCGGGCCGGTACGGCCGGCAGGTTCTTGCCGACTGAAACATAAGATACGGCTGGCAGGATGGGCAAACGATTGGGTGACATAAAACATCTGACCGCCGTCGTCGCCGCGGTATTCGCCGCGATGCTGCTGACCTCGACCCAGGGCGGCTGCGCCAGGCACACCGAACCGATTGTCCCGGCCGAGCAGATGCGCGTGGGCGAGCCGGAGTTCGCCGTCGTCTGGGAGGCGACCACCGACGTGCTCCGCCGCTACAACTTCAAGTTGGACAGGCAGGACCGCCGGGCGGGCATAATCACCACCGAGCCGCTGCTGGGCCGGCACTGGTTTGAGTTCTGGCGGAAGGATGCCGTAACTTCGCACTCCGTGGCCGAGGGCACGGCTCAGACGATCTACCGCACCGTGACCGTGGAGATAGCCCGCAGCGACGGGCAATACGAGCCGGTCGTGCGGGTGGAGTTGACCCGCAGCGACCGCCCCGAGCCGCAGGTCACATCGACCTCGGAGGCGTTCGGTCTTTTCCATTTGCCCGGCGACGGCGGCCATCGCCGTCGCGTGGGCGAGGGGGACCCCGAAGGCCAGGATTCGCCCACGTTGACGCCGCTGGGACGCGACGAGGACCTCGAGCAGGTCCTGCTGGCCGAAATCCGCCAGGCCGCCGAGAGCCGCTGAAACAATGGTTTGGGCTGTCTTACCGGTCAGCCCTGGAGGCGGGCGTAGGGATTAGGCACATCGGCCGGACCGAAGGTCGTCCGCCCTGTCAGCATGGCCGCACGTTGAACCTGGTTTCTGCTGACCACATACACGACCGTCATGGTCATAACGGCGGCCAGCACGGAAAACGCTATTATGCCCAGGTCGGCCCTGGTCAAAGCCACCATCCCATCAACCGTCATTGCCGAGCCATAGGCGCTGTCAAGCAAGGCCGAGACAAAACCATCGATAAGCCACACGGCCCACCAGAGGGCGACCAGTCCTGCGCCAACTTCGTGACCTCTTCCCAGGCCCTTGGGGTGGCTGCCGATGTAGATGTCCTGCATCACCTGGCAGGGCTTCCACAGGTTCAGTATGGGACAGAAATACCAACCGACGGCACCTGCGGCGCTGAAACGCAGCCCGGATGCGCCCAGTGAATCGAGATTCTTGTAGGCGCGATACTTCCAGACCAGCAGGAGGATGAAGAACAGCACCCATAGACCCACTGTCATCAGACCCGCTGTTGCCTCCCGCCGGTCATTCGCCTCGATCTCGAAATCGGAAACCCATATACCGGCGGACCTGAGCCGCTCTGTTATCTCATCATCAGTAAGGCCCTGGAGGTTGTAAGTTCTCGCCGCTTCATTCCGTTGGCCTATACGATCCAGCAGTTCAAGCTGCCTGAAACTCGAGTGCGCCGAGTAGGCAAGCGCCGCCAGCAGCGCACAGCCGCAGCCCAATACGAGCCGTGAGCGGACCACCGGAGCACGCAAACCGTCATTTGCCGCCGGGGAGTGAATCGGCTGAGGCGGTGGCGGCGGTTCGACATTGTCCGGCTCCTCCACTTCGACCACCGGTTCGACGGTAAAGATCTCGCGACAGTTCTTACAGCGCGCCTTACGGCCTATCATCTTGCCGTCCAGATCATAGGACTGGTCGCAGATTGGACATTGTACCCGCATAAGTTCATCTCCCGTTTCTTTGGCCGATTTGACCGGCCCGCCTCAGTGACGGGCGTTCAACAGGACATTATCTCCGAGATTCTTCTACCGGCAAGCGCAAATGCGTCCACCGCGCAGCTCATCGGTTCCAATCGGTTTGACACTCGCCGGCGGGGCGTTAGGATGATTGGTTCTTTACAGGCCGCGCGGCAGTCCGCGCGGGCCGGGAAACGGCTGGAGCGGCGATGAAAGCTTCTTTGAACTGGCTTACGAACTACGTGGACATATCGATGCCGGCTTCGGAGCTGGCCGATCTGCTTACGCGCATCGGGCTGGCGGTCGAGGACGTCGAGGAAACCCCCACCGACATCGTCCTGGACGTGGAGGTAACCTCGAACCGTCCGGACTGTCTCGGGCACATAGGGCTTGCCCGCGAGATAGCGGTCGCCACCGGGGCGGAGTTCCGCCCGCCGGAAATCGGCGACCTGCCCACAGAGGGCAACGTGGAGGATTTCACCTCCGTCGAGGTCCACGAGCCGGAGATGTGTCCGCGTTACACCGCGCGGCTCATCCGCGACGTTAAGGTCGGGCCAAGCCCGAACTGGCTTGTCGAGCGACTAGAGTCGGCCGGTCTGCGTAGCATCAACAACGTGGTGGATGTGACCAACTACGTGCTGATGGAGTATTCCCAGCCGCTGCACGCCTTCGACTACGACAAGCTCGCCGAGAACCGCATCATCGTCCGCCGCGCCAAAGGCGGCGAGACGATGGTCAGCATCGACCAGACTCAGTGCCGGCTGGACGAGGATATGCTCATCATCGCCGACGCCGAAAAGGCCGTCGCCGTCGCCGGCATCATGGGCGGGCTGGACACCGAGGTCGGCGAGGGCACGGCCAACGTGCTGATAGAGTCGGCCCAGTTCGACCCGCTGGTTACGCGCCGCACCAGCCGCAAGCTGGCGCTGATGAGCGAGAGCAACTACCGCTTCGAGCGCGGTATCGACCCTGTCGGGACCGACGAGGCATCCCGCCGGGCGTGCCAGCTTATCCTGGAGCTTGCCGGCGGCCGGCTTGTCGGAGGTGTCTGCGACGCCTGGGCCGAGCCGTACTCCCCGCCGGAGGTCTCGCTCAGGCCGGAGCGGACGCAACTGCTGCTGGGCGTGGAAATACCGGCCGACCGTCAGGAGCGGATTCTCTCGGGGCTGGGGCTTTCGCCGCGTCGCGACGGCGAAAAAATCGTCTGCAAGATACCGGGCTACCGCGGCGACCTGAGGCGCGAGGCCGATTTGATAGAGGAGGTCGCCCGCCTGCACGGCTACGACGCCATCGACGTACGCCAGGCCGTCTCGCACAGGGTCGTCCCGGCCGGCCGATGGGAGCGGCTGCGCGGGCTTGTCGGGCGGGTGTTGTCGGCACAGGGCTTCGACGAGGCGCTGACGTTCACCTTCGTTGACGACGCCGAGGCGAATCTGTTCGGTTTCGAGTCCGTCGTGCGCGTGGACCCTGTGGTCAGGCGCAGCGAGAACGTGCTTCGCCCGACGTTGGTTCCCAGCTTGCTTCGCTCGTGCAAGAAGAACCAGGACGTCGGAAACGAGGAAGTCCACCTTTACGAGCTTGCCCGCGCGTTCCCTGCCGGCGACGAGGGCGAGCTTCCGGCCGAATATACCGAGCTTGCACTGGCGTCCACCGGCGACCTGCGCGACCTGCGCGGCGCGGTGGAGGCGCTGTGCGAGGCGCTTACCGGCAGGGCGGACCTGGAGCTTCGCAAGGCGGAGCTGTCCGGGCTGGCGGCCGAGGCGGCCGTAGAGGCGTATCTGGACGGCGAGCGTCTGGGCTGGATCGGTCTGGTTTCCGAGCAGGCACGCGAGCACTACTCGCTGGAGAACCCGCCGGCCGTGGCGTCACTGAACTTCGATGCGCTTTCGGCCCGCGCGGTCGAGACGCGAACCTACAAGCCAATACCGCGGTTCCCGTCTGTCCGGCGCGACCTGTCGCTTATCGTGGATGAGCAGGTCGATTTCCAGGCCCTCCGCGACGCGGTGGAGGCGGTCGCCCAGCCGCTGCGAGTGGGCATGGACTACGTCACCACCTACCGCGGCAAGCCGGTTCCGGAAGGCAGAAAGAGCGTCACCATCCGGCTGGAATACCGCTGGGACGAAGGCACACTCCGCCGCGAGCAGGTGGATGAGCAGGTCGCGGAACTGCTCTCGGCGATGCGCGAAGAGCTAGGCGCCGAGTTGCGAGATTGATCAGCCCTCGGCGAGTCGTCGGGTTTCGGCTTCCACGGCGTCGGCGATTTCTTCGGCGTCCACAGTCCGCAGGCGTTCGCCCCGGCAGTACAGCACGGCCCGGCCGCGGCCGGTGCAGACCGCCACATCGGCGTGGTCGGCCTCTCCGGGGCCGTTGACCACACAGCCCATCACCGCCACCGTAAGCGGCGCATCGATATCGGCCAGCCGCCGCTTGACCTCGTCCAGGATCGGCAGCAGGTCCATCTGGAGCCGTCCGCAGGTCGGGCATGCGATCAACTCCACGCCCCGCCTCGGCCGCAGCCGGAGCGACCACAAAAGCTCCAGCGCCACGCCGACCTCCCGCACCGGGTCGCCGGCGATGGAGACTCGAACGGTATCGCCGACGCCCTCGATAAGCAGCGCCCCCAGCATGGCCGCCGACCGCACCACGGCCGTCTCGGCCGGACCGGCATGCGTGACGCCAAGGTGCAGCGGGTAGTCCCAAAGCTCGGCCAGCCGCCGGTTCGCCAGGACGCACAGATACGGGTCGTGGCTCTTGGCCGAGAGCACCAGGTCGTGAAAATCCTCCTCCTGAAAGATGCCCAGGTAGTCGGCGAGCTTCTCGGCCATCAGTTCATCCATCGGCCTTGCAAGCTCCGCCTGTCGGCTCGCCTCGTCGGTACGCGAGACGACCGAGCCGGCGTTGACGCCCACGCGGATGGCGACCTTCGCGTCGGCTGCGGCGCGAATCACGCGGCGGACCTGCTCGCGGTCGGCGATGTTGCCGGGGTTGAGGCGGATCTTCGCGACGCCGGCGTCGATGGCCTCCAGCGCCCTGTCGAAGTGAAAGTGCACATCGGCGATAATCGGCACCGGTGAGCGGCGGACAATTTCCGTCAGGGCGGCCGAGTCCTCGCGAGTCGGCACCGCGACGCGGACAAGCTCGGCCCCGGCGGCCGCCAGTTCGTCCACCTGGGCCGCCGTGGCGTCGGCGTCGGACGTCGGCGTGTTGGTCATGCTCTGGACGCTGACAAGCGAGCGGCCGCCTATGACGACGTCGCCCACGCGAACGGCCCGGCTGGCGCGGCGAGGTATTACGGGTGGTTCCATAACGCCATATTCTAGCGGCGGCACAGCGATGGGCAAACGTGGAGGCAAAACTCAACCGCGGGCAGGGCCGATTACGTTCCGTCAAGCGGCACCGCACCGCGTCCGGGCGATCCCGCCCACGCAAGGATTGCCGGTGCCGGGGACCGACCAGTTGCGACGCCGCACGCTGCTGACCCATTGACACAGGCAGGTTTGATGCTCGACCGGGCCGGGGGCATATGGTATAAAAACCAGGCGGGCATCGACCGCCCGTTGCTGCAAAAAACCGTCCCCGTAGCTCAATGGATAGAGCGCTTGCCTCCGGAGCAAGAGGTTCGAGGTTCGAGTCCTCGCGGGGATATTTCGCGCCGCTTTTGCGACGACCCGGAGTAAGCAAGGACAGGGCCGGCATGAAAGGCGGCATCCTTGAACACCTCAACCGACCGTGTCCCCGGGCGGTTTCGGTAATCTTCACTCGGGGCCGGTAACACGTTGAACACACAAGTCAGGAAAGGTCCGGACAGTGCTACTGAATCCCGATTCTCTGGAAACGATCACCGAGCAACTGCGAACGGCGCTTGAGCGGGACGATATTACGGCCGCGGCGGCCGAGGCGTCCAAACTCTCGTCCGCTCGGGTGGCCGGCGTGTTGGCCGAACACCCCGCTGACATGGTCGCCCGCTGTCTGGAGTCGCTGGAGCCGGAAAAGGCCGGGCGAGTCATCGGACACCTGCCTCCTGCGCTGGGGTCGGAATTGCTTGTCGGCCCGGACTCGGAGAAGCTTGCGAAGCTTTTTGGGCTTGTGCCCCTGGACAAGGCCGTCGCCATATACAGGGCGATTGAGGCGGAGGCGCGCGAATCGCTGCTGCAGCGGCTGGACGGGCGCCGGCGCGACGAGTTGTTGTCGCTGGCGTCGCACCCGCCGGGCAGCGCCGGAAGCGTGATGACTCCGCGGTTCATCACCATCGAGGAAAGCAGGACCGTCGGAGAGGCGTTGCAGGCGCTTCTGGCGGCTTCCGAGCAGGCCGAGCGCCCGGTGTACGTTTACGCCGTCAACGGTTCGGGCGCGTTGACCGGCGTCGTGAGCTTGCGCGATCTTCTGCGGTTCGAGAAATCCACCCCCGTCTCCAGGGCTATGAACACGCACGTTGTCGCCGCCGACGTGGACGACTCCGCCGCCGACGCGGCCCGTCTCCTGCACGACAGGCGGTTCATGATGATTCCGGTGGTGACGGGCGACCGTCGCGTCGCGGGCGTGCTGACGTTCGACGACGCGATGGACATCCTGACCGAAACAGCAGTCGATCAGGTGGCCGCTGCCGGCGGCACGCTCGAGGAATCGTTCCTGACCGGTCCGCGCCAGGCAGTCCGTCACCGTCTGCCCTGGATGGCGATGAACGTATTCCTGAACCTTGGCGCGGTTACGGTGATTACCGGTTTCGAGGCGACGATCGCGCAGGTGGCGATTCTTGCGGCCTTCCTGCCGATGATCACGGACATGGGCGGCAACGTCGGCATCCAGTCGCTGTCGGTGGCGATACGAAGCATCGCACTGGGCGAGGCGCGGACGCGGGACTTCGCCAGGGCCGCACGGAAGGAAGTGGTGATCGGCGTGGTCAACGGGTTGGCGCTGGGCGGGCTGTTCGCGGCCATAGCGCTGCTGTGGAGGGGAGACCTCTGGCTGGGCGGATTGGCGGGCATCGCCCTGGGCGCAAACGTCCTGGTCGCCGGCGTCGTCGGCGGATGCCTGCCGTTCGCCATCAAGAAGCTCGGCAAAGACCCCGCCATGATGACCGGACCGTTCCTGACCACCATCACCGATATCACCGGCGTGAGCATATATCTCGGGCTGAGCACCATCTTCCTTGCCCGACTGGCGGGATGATCGGCCGGCGACGGGGGGCTACCCCGCGAAAACCGGGCGCTCCTACCGTTTAATGGTACATCCTCGCAGCCCCAGTCGTTTGGCGACGTCTTCGTGGTCGGGGTCTTCGGCGTAGATTTTCTCGAACTCGGCTCTTGCGCGGGCCTGTCGGCCGAGTTGTTCGTACACACACGCCCGCTCGTACCTGACGGCCCGGAGCAGCTCATCGTCCCGGTCCTTCTTTTTTCTGCACGCGGCCGTCAGCGTGTCGCGTGCGGCCGTCGGCAGCCCCAGCGTCCGAAGGGCCTGGGCCTTATAGAGCATCAGCGCCACGTGTGCGGAAGATTCGTTGTCCACATCACCGGCGAGCCGGACGACCTGCCTTGCCAGTCGCTCGCTGTCGGGCGCGGCGTCCAGCACCAGCTCGGCAATGGCGACCTTCACGACCACATCGTCGGGCGAGCCGCGGCGAAGCTCCTTCAGCACGTTCAGGGCCTCTTTCGTGCGGTCCTGGGCCTGGTAAATCTCGGCAAGCCCAAGCAGAGCGCCGCGCTTGCACGGGCGGATGTGCGCTACCACGAAGTCGGTTACCTTAAGCGCAAGCTCGACCTGGATGCCGTACTTTTTGAAAAGCTCGCCAAGCTGTTTGTGTCGCGAGGCGGCGAGTCGGAGATACTTCTCGGCCTCTGCGGCGCGGTCGGCGTCCATTGCCAGAAAGCCGGCCAGGAAGGCCCCGTCGGCCAGGTGGGCGGCCGAGCGAAGCTCGCGGGCGGCCTTCTGACGCTGCCCGGCGACGTACGCCTTGCAGCCGTCCACGAACGCCCGCTCGCCTTTGGGCGTGAAGAGACGCTCAAAGAAGCCCAGTTCCAGCTTGTGTTGCGGCTCCGGCGGCTGCTGTGCGGCCCGGCCGCGAGAGCGGCCGCGGCGCGACTTCGACCCGGCCACCTCTGTGTAGAAAAGCCCGGTTCCGGGAATGCCGGCGGTGGTGCGAACGCCCTTGCGGCCCAGCGTTACCCGCGCGCCGGGAACGCCGAACGACGGCGATATGCCCGTCTTGGAGAAGTTCAGACGGACTCCCGGAAAGATGTTCTTCCTGCGGAAGAAGCGAAAGCCCATGTTTTCAAGCCCCTCATGCAATCGCGGCCGCGCCGGCGCGCGAACAACCGTGCCCGAATGTACCGGGCAACGGCTGCTCCGTCGCGCGCCGGCGCGGGCGGCAAAGGTTACTCGTCCTGCAGCGCTTCGGCGATGGCGGCGTTGAACTGCGGCAGGTCCGGCGGGGTTCGGGAGGTGATCAGGTTGCCGTCCACGACCACCGCCTGGTCGACGTACTCGGCCCCGGCGTCTCGCAGCTCGTCGGCGATGCCGCCTACGCCGGTCGCGGTCCTGCCGTCAAGCACGTCCGCGGTCACCA
>PUND01000118.1 GCA_003551645.1 Phycisphaerae bacterium
GGGCGAAGTCGCCGCGGAATGTGGGCCAGTCCTCGGCGGCCGGCTCGCGCACGCCGGTCGCCTCGCCGCGCAGCAGCAGGCGATCCTCATCCGCGAGGCGCTCGGGGAAGTGCTCCTCGTGGGCCAGGGCCAGCATCTCGCCCACGTTACGCCGGGAGGATGTCGTCAAAAACCCGCCGGCAATGTAGAGCGTGCCGTTGGCCGGCCGGTTGAAGCTGCCATAGTCGGAGTGGCTGATGAGGTCTTCCTGGTCCAGACTGCTGTCATGAGCGATGAAACGCATCCCGTTCAGGAGATAGTTACGCGTCGTGGCGCTCCAGCCGGTGAACCGGGTCCCCCAATCGATGGTTTCGATGAGTTCGCCGCTGTGAATGTCGTACACGAAGGCATACATGGACTCGTTGTAGATGATCCGGTCCTCGCGGACATTAAGCCCGGAGCGGTCGCCGCGGTTGTTCAACTCCGCAAAATCCTCCTCACCGGCCCGCTTGAAATGTTCGCGCCCGGAAGTCGCATCGAGGGAGACCAGGATGCTGTTTTCCACGTGCTCATGGGTCGAGCGCATCGAGGTGGCCCTATCCCGGGCTTGTCTGGGACCGATCAGATGGCTGGCCGCGGCCACCACCCCGTGATCGACAATCAAAAACGCCAGCGGGTATCCCTCAACACCATCATACCGCCAACGCTCCTCACCCGTAGCGGGGTCCAGGCCGACGATGACCTTGGCGAGATTGGCGTTGCGATTGAAGTTGCGGAAGCTCGGCGCCGGAAAGTCGTCAGTCGAGGAGATGACCACCGCCAGCGTCTCCCCGTCGGTGGCGACCATGTCGGCGTAGCCCTCATCTTCCACGGACTTTTCCCAGATGACCTCACTGCCGTCGGCGCTGAGGGCGCGGAAGGTATGACCGCCGTCGGCCTGATACAGCCGTTCCCCGTCGCTGATGATGCGGTGGTACCAGGAAAAGGCCATGCCCCAGTCGCCCGTCTCGATCTCGCCGGCGCGGACCCGCTCGCCCCAACGGGCTTCGGGCAGCGTCTCGGCCAGGACTTCACCGGTGAGGATATCGCGCGACTGCATATCCACATGATCGGGAGGTTGCCCCCGGCTAGCCCGCCCGGAACCGTCGGCGGGCAGGAAAAGCCGCCGACCGTCGCTGAACACGATCCAGTTCCACGGCAACAGCGTGGGGCGGCCGTCGTAGCGCTGGCGCCAGAGGGCCACCCCGGAGAAGGCGTCGCGGGCGTGTCCACGACTGCGAGTGTGGCCGAAAATGTCTTCGTAGAAGAAGTTACGACGATTACCCCAGCTCCCCTCCAGATAATGGACCCGGTCGGTGGCGATGTGGAATCCGCCGGCGCGGGGACCGGTCAGCCAGCGGATGCTGTTTGGCGGGCGCAGCACGGTGTCGCGACTCATGCGATTGCCGGTGGGGCCTCTGTTCCAGCCCAGCCAGCTATCCATACCATCGGGCCGGGGCTTGCGTATCTCCTGTCCGTCGATAAGTGCGAAGCCGTAGCCCGGCGACAGCACCCTCTTGATCTCATCATCGCCGAGGCGACGGGCCGTGTCGGCGTCCATGACAAGCACGTTGACCGCGTTAGTCGGGGAAGGCAAAGCGTCCGGCTCCAGCCAGTGGACGGCGTCGGCCACCGGATGCACCCCGGCTTCAGCCAGGGCCGCATCCATCCGCGCGACCCGCTCGGCATCCGCGGAAAGCGCCACCACCAGGTGGCGGTCGCCGCCGGCCAGCGCTTGGGCCGTCGCCGTATCCCCCGGCTCGACCATAACCACCAGTCCGCCGTCGCCGCCCTCGCGGCCGGTGATATCCCCGGACTCCACAGCGCCGGCGACGGACAGACCCGCCAGCGCCACCGCCATCATCATCCAGACAACTGTTCGCCAATAGATCATCGTTACCTATCCTCTCGTAAGTCCCATCGTCCGCCGGGTATCGCCGCCCCGGCGCACAGACGCTCCGTGTGCCGACCGGGGCCGTCCGGGTTCGTGGCGATAGCGGGTCAGTAATCCTGTCGGCGCAGGTCGTAGCAAAAGATGGCCTTTGGCGCCGCGGATGATGATGCGCCCGTCGGCCGAGGCGCGGGGGTGGTTTCCGAACCGGCGGTACCGGCAAATGCAATCAGCATCCCCGCCAGCACACCGCATAGACGGATACGCCTCATCAGCAATCCTCCCTGCAAGGGTGCACGGTTTCCAGGCCGTGACGGCGGACCTGACCCATACTCATCACCCACGTGCGGACGAAGTGAGCCGCGGAGTGTTCCCGCTCCGAGCAGCGATGCGCTGGACGGCATAGGCGGCCGCGGCCCGGACGTCGGGGTCCGGGTCGTCCAGCAGTTCGCGGATGTCATCCAGGGCCTGCTCGGCCCGCATTGCGGCCAGCGACATGACAGCGTACGCCCGCACCCTGGGGTCCTCATCGTTCAGCACATTCGTCAGCGGCTCGACGGCCTCCTCGGAGTCCATCCGGCCAAGCTGCTCGGCGGCCATGGAACGAACCACCGCGGAGGAGTCCTCCAGAAGCCCGATCATCGCAGGCACATGGTCTGGATTACCCAAACGTCCGGCCGACCACGCCGCGGCGCTTCGTACTGCCTCGTGGTTATCCTCAAGCGCTTTCCCGACGGCGTCCGAGGCGTCCGGCCCGCCTATCGCGCCCAGCGCCCACACGGCGCCCTGCCGCTTGCGGGGGCTTTCGTCGCCAGCCGCCTCCAGAAGCAGCGGCACGGCGTCTCGGCCAAAGCCGTCCGCGATGACGCCGGCGAGCGTCGAACGCCTCGCGGAGCATTTGGTCTCGAAACCGTCTATCAGCCAGGACAGGTCGTTTTGCCCGACGGCGATGATCGTCTCGTGGATATCGTCGCGAACCATACTGATGTCGTGGTTGATCCAGTACATCAGCGGCTCGACCACCGCCGGGGCCGGGTGGTCTTCGAAAAAGCCCATCATATTCCTGATACCGGCGGTGTTGTGGGGCTCAAGCTCGGTGAATATCCGGCCTATTTCCTCGTAGGCGCGGTCGCGATCGCAGCCAAGCATCCCCTCGTAGAAGTTGCTCCGGATACCGACATAGTACATATCGTCGGGCATCGGCTCGACGAATTCCAGCAACTCGTCAAACGCCTCCTCCATGCCGATTTTGCCCAGTGCCCTGGCCGCCTGAGAGGCGGCGGAGTGGTCGGGCCGGGTCTTGACAAACGCCAGGAGCGGCTCGGCATAGGATTCGTCACCGACCCTGCCGAGTATCGCGGCTACCTGCCCGCGCAGGCGTGCCCAGTCGCGGCCGGCGTCCTGGCCCTCTTCCAGGAGTGGAAGCAGCTTATCGGCCAGCGCCTTGTCCGCCACGCCGCCAAGCGCCCTGAGTGCGTCCCTGGCGCGGTCCAGCTGCGAGCTTCCCTCCCAGTCTCGATTGCGGACGGTCTCGATATCCCGCCAGAAGCGGCTTTCGACCGCCTCTCTACCCCGGCTCTCGCCCATGGAACACAACAGCATAGATGCGCGGAACCGCACGTCGGAGTCGCCGCTTTGCATGGACCGCTCCCCGATAGCCAGAAGCTCGGCCGGGTCTTCAAAGCCGGCCCCCTCTATGATGCGCCGACGCGAGTGCGGGTCGTCGTTTCCGACCAGACGCGGACCGATGAACTCATACAGCAGCGTAAACGCGGTGTTCCGCTCATGGGAATCGCCTTCGGCGCACAGGCGGATCAGTTCCTCGCGGGAATCGTCGTCTTCGAAGCGGCCGCGAAGGTGCTCGCGTACCTCACCGCGGTCGCGAATGGGCCGGTCCAGTGCGACAATCAGCGGACGGATGATATCGGCCGACTCGTGCCGCATCAGCGCTCTGGCCGCCTCGGTCCGCGCCCCGCGGACGCTGACCTCCACCTCATCACCCTCGGCGTCGGTTCGCTTGACCGTCCGGTCGCTTCTCTCGACGATCCCGGTCAGGGCGGGAATGGCCGAGGGGCCGAGTCGCTCGAGCAACGCCGCCACGCCTCGCCGCACGGTTTCGTCCGGGTCCAGCAGCATGGCGACTATACGGTCGGTCTCGGCCGGCTCATCCAGAGCCGCGAGGTTCTCGGCCGCGGCCAGACGCAACAACGGATCGGACGCGTCCAGCAGACCGCCCATCGCCTCGCGGGCCTTCTCGGACGCCAGCCCTCCCAGCGCCGTGGCGGCCGCGCGTCTGGTGTGGTCCTGTTCGGCCTCGAGTGCCGCCAGCAGCACATCAAGCGACGGCTCGCCGATCCGCGCCAGCGCGTACGCGGAGGCGAAGGCAAGCTCCTCATCGTCGGATTGCATCGCCGAGTCCAGCGCCGGGATCCCCGCCGGGTCGGCTATGCTTCCCAGTGCGGCCGCGCAGATTCGCCTCAGTTCGCCGTCGGCGTCCTCGCGCCCCATCGTCCGGCCAAGCCCCGACACGGCGCGGGCGTCGCCGATGTGCCCCAGCGCCTCGGCGGCGGCTTTTCGGACATCGAGGCGAATATCGTCCAGCAGGTCGATCAGCGGCTCGACGGCTCTGGTTTCCCGCATCGCGCCCAGTTGCCTGGCGGCGGCGGCTCGCGTCTCCGGCGTCGAATCGGATAGGTCCCGCAGAAGGGCGGATGTCTCGGCGTCCGGGGCATCCTCCCCGGAACAGCCGGCAATCAGGGCCAAAGCCGCGAGGCAGGCGATGGTCCCTGGAAAGCTAATCGCCCAACCGGGCGGCGAGCCGGGACGCCACGCGGAGCTACTCGTAGTCATCGGCGACCTCCCCGGTATAGACACACATGGAGAAAGCGGTTCTTCCCCAGGCGTTTTCGAGCTTGAACAGGACCGTGTTGACGCCCTGCTGGAAAGTAACCTTTGAGTAAGCGCGATCCGGCACCCACGGGTGGGGCGTTACGCCGCTGTCATAGACCTCCTTGCCGTTGACCCAGCACTTGCCCCAGTCGTCGCTGCCGAAGATAACCCAGCGTTCCTGTTCGACCTCCGAGTATATCTCCGTATAGGCGTACCAGACGGCCCATTCGGCCGGCTGGTGCGGGATAAAAGCCACGCGGCGGTCCGTGGCCAGGTATTCCCATTGCACGGGCTTGTCGTCCATGCCAACGTAGGTGGCGTCCAGGTCGATGCCTACGAAGCCCCGTTCCGGGTCGATGCTGGCTTCCGGCGGGTACTTCTTGGTTATGCCCTCGCGGTCCGGGCTTGAAAACGGGCCGATGACGTACCAGGAATTGATGAACATCCACTCCTTTTTCCAGCCCTCCCGAAGCAGCTTGCGGCCGGGCAGCGGCATGCTCTCGGACAGGTCTATGCCCAGATCAACAGGCAGGCCAAGCTCTTTCTTGGTGACAGGCCCTTCGCCGCGGCCCCACTCGTGCTCAAAGGCCTGGGGGTCGGTACCGGTCTGCCCCTCGAACAGTTCCGGCGGACGTTCTACCAAGGCAGTGGTCTGGTACATCCGCCCCTCGGCCCGGCCGAAGTCCCAATCCGAACCGTAGCCCAGCAGTTCCGGCTCGAGAATGGCGGCCAAATCCAGCATACGACGACCGTCACCGACCATGGCCCTTATCTGAACCCGTATCGTCTCCAACTCCTGCCTGAGCCGCTTCATCTCCTCGCCGGCGGTACTGGTGATTGGGATATCGAACAACTCGTAGTCCGGGTCCGGACGGGTCGGTGCGACGACATCCGTGGCGTCGTAGGCATCCTGAAGCGTCATCTGCTGGATGCGGGCCAGTTCACAGGTGCGGAACAACCGGTACACGTCGTGCATCCGCTTGTCCAGCAGACGGGCGGTTTCATAAAGCTCCAGGATGCCCTGGCTGTCGATGTCCGAGACGACGGCCTCTGCCTCTTCCGGGCGGGGCTCGGCAACCCCTAGGTTCGTCAGCGGCTCCGGGGGCTGGTTCCGCCTGTACCGGAAGTCCTCGGCATACCGTCGGTAACGGCTGTCCATTACCATGTCCAGCCGGTCGAGTTGATCGCGCAGCTTCTCGATATCTTCGCGGGCCCGCTTGGCCTGGGTCTCTTTCAGCCGCCTGGCGAATCTCTCGGCCTCCGTGCCCTCGGCGACGACTTCTCGTGGTGGCCTGGGCGGCCTGCCCCAGGCGTACCAGCCGAACCAGCCGAAGTAAAAGCCGGTGCAGATGAAGGCCGACAGCCCCAGAAACACTCCGGACAACAGGTAAATCCGACGACGGCGCCTGTGAAGCTCTCTTTTGGTCAGCATGGTAGTTCCATCTTGCTCTTCGCCGTCCCACGTTTCGGACCAGGCACGCCCCGCCAAGGCCTTGGATCGAACGGGCTAGTCCAGTGTTCTCCAGCCGATGTCGGTCAAACCGTTGAACTGAAGATGGTCCATGATGCGGGACACCTCGTATATGGACGCGTCGCGGTCGATGTCCAGCCGCACCTTGCGGTTGGGGTTCCGCAGTGCCTTGCGCCGCAGCCGTTGATGCAGCAGCGTCTGAGTAACCTCTTCGCCGTTCATCACGATGAGCGGTCGGTCGTCCGGCGGGCGGGCTGCGGTAACCTCGATGATGATCGTATCGTATTGGGCGATTGCCTCCTCGGCCGAGGCCGCTTCGGGCAGGACGATGCCCAAATCCCGGTGGGGCTTCTGAAGCATGGACGTAACCAGGAAGAAGATCAGCAATATGAAGACGCAGTCTATCAGCGGCGCCATGTTGATGCCGGCTTCTTCTTCGTTTTCCGTAGCGCGTAGCCGCATGGTCCGGTCCGTTACTGACTCTGGTTCTTGTAGTGACGCCTGATGATGTCCGAGACGGATTCCTCAAGCTCGTTGGCCATCAGGTTCAGGCGGAACTTGAACAGGTGGTAGGTGAACAGCGTCACGATGGCGACGATAAGCCCGTAGAGCGTCGTGATAAGGGCCTTTTCGATTCCGCCGGCGAGCATGACCGGGTCGCCCATTTCCCCCGCCAGCGCAACATCGCGGAAGGACTCGCGAATGCCGGTGACAGTGCCCAGCAGACCCATCAGCGGCGCCAGTCCGGCGATGGCCGCCAGCGGGAAGCACAACATCCGGTGCACCTCGATATCGCGCGAGGCAAGCTCGTTGACCGCGGCCTCGACTTCCTCGGGCTGCTCGGTCTGCGCGTCGGTGGACAGGTAGCCGAGCACCTTACCGAGCGTGCTCTTGCGGTGTTTATGGGCGAGCTTCTGAAGCTGCTGATGGTCGCCGCTTGCCAGGGCCTTGTTCGCCGAGGCCAGCAGTCGAGTCGGCAATATGCGCCTGCGGCGCATGCGCACCACCCGCTCCAACACGAACGCCACACCGATAATCAGTGCCAGGTCGATGAAATACATCGTAAGCCCGCCGTCCTCATGAAGCCCCCAGAGGTTCTCCGCCGCGGCGGTCACCCGAGTAACGACGTCCGTGGACTCGCCCTCCGCCCCCGCGGCGTCGCCGGCCGGGACTTCCTGTGCCGCGAGATAGGTGCCGCCAACCGCCAGCAATGTGATAACCAGTGCCGCCAGATACGCTAATTGCCTCATCCTCATATCAATCGTCCTTTGCTCCGCATTCGTTGTGGAATTCCGCCGGGCCTCTTGTCTTGTAACAGCCGAGGCGCGGCTTGGTGTTTCTAACGGTCTTCGAAAATTATCTTCTCTCCGTCGAAGCGGATCCGCCGTTCGCCGACACGCACGACCGAATCCAGCCCCTGTCCGCTTTCCACGACTACCTCGGGGGCGTCGCCTTCCTGCATGGTCATGACGACAAAGTAGCTCTGTCCGGGGTCGGCCTTCGCGGCGATCGGCACGCTCGTGCGTTCCAGGTCGCCCGGGCCGGCGTCCTCGTCGGTGCTCGGAACTTCTATAGTGCCGCCGCTGCGGACCTCCACGCCCTCGGGCGCGACGAACACAGCCCGCAGAGAGGCATCGCCCCGGGTTATGGTGAACGTCTCGCCGGAGGCGACGCCGCCGATGTTCCACAGCCAGGCGCGCCGCGGTCCGCCTTCGATCTTGTCCACGATCACGAACATCGCCGGCGCGCCGCTCTTGCCGCTGAAGTCGGCCGCCACCGCCCGCAGGCCGCTGACCTCGCCCGGCTCAGGCGGGTCGGGCGGCCAGATGCCCATGGCGTCGTGTCCCCTCCGGCCCGAATAGACCAGGTCCATGTCTATGGTCACGCTTCCGGAACCGTCTTCTTCGGCCTCCCGGTGCGTTACGCGTCCGCTCCTGCGGGCCATGCCGATATCAGGCGGGATGACCACCACGTTCTGTCTCCACCTGTGCGCAGCGCGCTTGCCTGGAGAATCGGTCGTCCACTCGCGGCCGAGTCCGTGCAGCCGGATGCCTCCGGCGTCCGGCTGTCCATGGCCCCTGCTCATCAGTTCATTGGCATAGACCTGGAGCACTATGTCCTGCGTGTCCCGCCACTGGTTTCGGAAGACGTACAGCCCCTTGTCGATCGCCTGCCAGGTCCTGGGGAACGACTCGTCCGGGTGCACCGGCTCGATGCTGCTTTTGCCTGTCCTGGCGTCCAGGGGGTAATTGACGAATGTGTAAATAACGTTCCGCAGCGACTGGTCCTCGAAGAGGTTCGCGTACGACTCCGGGTCGTCGGCATCCACGCCTGCCATCTCGTTCCACAGCCACAGCAGGGCCGGCTTGTACTCTTCCGGCGTGAAGTTGAAGCCGGCGCATAGGAACGGATACACGTTTCCGTGGTGGTTTCCGCCGTTGAAGCTCTGCCATATAAGCCGGCTGCCCCGCCTGCCGCTGACCAGGACGCTGTGTGCCAGGTGCCGCACGACCGAAAGCTCGACGTCCGGGTAAGGCGTCAGCGTCTGACCGAACATGTTGTAGGTCGCGGCCGCGTACCGGATGGGCGTGATGGCCGTGTGGTGATAGGCCTCACCCTCGGACTGATAGCCGCCGGTTCCCATAAGCAGCCGGTGGCTGCGGGTCATGTGGCAGAAGGTCATGTTCGCGGCTCGCAGCTTACGGCCGTCCATACCGGTGGCTTCGTGCTCGGCCAGATCCAGCTCGTACAGCAACTGCTCGGACCTGGCCCTGTCGGCCGCTGTGGCGACCAGTGCGTCGATCTCGCTGCGGCTGTCGGTCTCGAACTCGAACCTCGCGCCGACCGGCACCATCGTCTGGTCGTCGCCGGTGAAGGCAATCAGCAGCGGATACCTGCCGGGCCTGAGGTGCACGTAGGCTTTGTCGGGTATGCGGGTATCCCCTATATAGCAACTCGTGTAGCCCTGCCTGGGCATCTGGACGCTGTAATAGCCCGGCCGGACTACGTCCAGCACGGTGTACAGCAGCATGCCGACGCCGGTGAACTCCGGGTTGCGGCGAGAGAAGTACAGCCAGGGGTACAGCCCCTCGGGCCGGGCGACTTCCTCCGGCGGCGTCTCGAACGAGTACTCGCGCCCAGCTACGGTCAGCGTCCGGCCGGGTGTGATCGGGTCGTCACTTATGTCGTCCACCACACCTATCAACTCTTCCGTCGAGACCGGTCCGAAGATCGGCCCGGACCACAACCAGCGGAAACGCGGCGAACCGTCAAGCGGCGTCGTTGGCGCATCCTCCGCGGGCGGACCCTCCAGCGGCTCCGGCTCCAGCAAATCCGTGCCCCCCGGCGGCGACGGCGGCGGCCCTTCGTCCATCCAGTACGCCAGCGCCAGCATCGAGCCGCCCCCGACAATCGGCGAGAAGAAGTTGCTGCACGGGTGCGTGTTGGCGCAGACGCTGAACTTGCCCATGTTGGTGGATGTGGCGTGGCTGCCGCTGAGCAGGTAACGGTCCACTTTGGCGCGGAAATCCTCCGGCCAGGCGTCGTAACACAGGTCGTACGCCAGGGCGATGTTGCTGAACCGTCCGCCCCAGACCTGGCCCAAGCTCATAAAGCCGAAGCACCGGTCGGCCATCTCCTGCTCGACCATCGATATGGCCCGCTCGGCGTAGGAGGCGTCGCCGGTCAGTTGATACAGCAGCCCAAGGGCGACGTGAGCCGAGCTGGTCGAGCCGTGTTGACGGTGGTAACTTGCCGAGGCGAGTCGCTCGAAGGCCGCCAGCCCGAATGGCGTGTTCAGCCGCGCCCGCAATTCCGGCAGGTCATGCTCGCGGAAAAGCATCCTCGGCCGCTCGCCCGGCTCAACCGGGCGGAACCCCGCCGGCAGCGGCGGACGCTCGGGCTTTTCGCGACACGTGGCGATACCCTCGATTTCCACGTCCCTGTAGCGACCGGTATAGGTCCCGCGGTACGACCCGTCCTCCTGACGCCGCATCGAGACCGTGTATTCGCCGTAGCCGCCCAACATCCACGGGTCGCGAAGCACCGCCAGGCGAATCTCAAACTCCATCTTCTCGTCGGTGATTTCGGCCTTGTCAACACTACCGAAGGCGGTGCTGTTGAAGTACACTCCCGGATGCGCGACGATGCGGTCCCACCCGTCTTCCAGCCGGGTCAGGTCCAGCTTGACGCTGCAGCGGCTGGTGGGCACGTACTCCGGCGTTTCTTCCGGCTGCGGGGCCTGTTCCTGTTGCTGCACGAAAGGCAGGTTGCGGCTGCGCCGGGCGTAGGCGCTCGGCGGATTACCGCTATACACGCCGTCGTGGAGTACGAGGGCGAACTCCCGCTTCTGAGGCGCCGGCTTGCGCGGGCCGGGGTCGGCAGCTTCGTCGGCGTATCTTGCGAAAAAGACCGTCGGGTCGCGCCGCTCCGCCTTGCGGGCGGCCTCGGAGGCGGCATCTCCGCCGATTAGCTCAAGCGTTCCGGCCCAGAGACGGGCCTCGTCGGGGCTGGGAAAGACGCGGTACGATTCAACGTACTCGATAAGCACGGGCGCCGCCGAAGCACCGACATTCGCAAAAACCTCGGCCGCGGCCTGTTTTGTCACCAGGCCGACCTCCGGTCGAAGCACCGCCTCGGCAAGCCGGCTCGCGGAGGCCTCGCCCAGGACGGACAGGGCCTCAACGGCCGAGTCCAGATGGGCGGGGTATCGCGGCTGGTCGTCTTCGTCAGGCCCGATGGCCAATTCGAGAGCGGCAATCAGCGGCGGGACCGCTTCGGCCGACTCCGTCGCCGCCAGCGACTTCAGGATGCCGCCGAGAACTTCGCTGCCCCGTCCGCCGCCGACGACCCGCGCCACTTCCTCGCTTTTGAGCGCCTTGCCGGCGGCCGGCATACCATCCGCCCCCAGCCCGGCGGTCAGCTCCTCGGCCCCGGATCGGACGCCCTCGTCGGAATCCCCCAGTGCGGAGAAGATGCCGACCAATCGCTTGTCGTCGTCGATGCCCGCCAGCGACTCAAGGACCGCCAGTCGGACGCCCGCGTCGCTTTCGGAAAAGAGTGCGGAAACCAGAGCCGCCCGCGCGGCCTCGGCTTCGTGATTGCCCAGGGCCTCGACCACCAGCCGCCGAACCGAGGCGTCGTCCTCCTCTGAAAGTGCGATTCTCAGAGCCGGCAAGGTGACGTCGTCGGACCTGGAATCGACGAGCACCTCCGCCGCCGCACGCCTCACGTCGGCGTCCACATCGTCAAGGGTATCCGCCAC
Organism: Phycisphaerae bacterium; assembly: GCA_003551645.1. Lineage (GTDB taxonomy): Bacteria > Planctomycetota > Phycisphaerae > SM23-33 > SM23-33 > PUND01. The sequence continues at coordinate 11,533 of PUND01000118.1, forward strand.
GGCCTTCAGGGCCGTCTGTGTCTGGAGCTTGCCCAGCCCGCGTACGGCGGCTATTCGGACCCGAGGCACATCGTCGCGGCAGCCGATTGTCAGGGCGTGCTCGCCGCCGATGTCGCCCATCTCCCCCAGCGCCGTAAGGCATGCGGCGCGGACATCCGGATCTTTGTTCTGGTGGCTGAGCGAGGCCAGCATATCGACCGCGCTGAGGTCGGGTTTCTCCTGAAGGGCCGCCAGGGCCTGCTCGCGTCGGTCGGGGTCTTTCATCGCCGCGGCCAGGTCCCTCAGCGAATCTATCGAGCGGCCCCGCCCGGCAGCATCGGCAGTGTCGTCGTCACCGTCGGCCATCCGGAAAACCAGCACTCCGATGATGATCAACCCGCCGACAGCTATAAGCCCGAAAGTCCAACTGACCCAGCGTTTTTCGCTGCCAATATTCATATCAAATACTCAGAAGGGGTTTTGGCCACGTGCCCGGCCGGCGTCGTCCGGTCCATTACAACAGTAAACACGTTCGCTGCCCGATGGTCGCACAATTATTTCGTTTTTCGCTGGAGTGGACTATGCTGAATTCCGTCGAATTCCGCGAACCCCTCTCGCCGGTGGGGGGTTGAACCCGGTGTAAGGCAAGCTGCGGAACTTTCCGGAGACAGACACGATGAAGCTTAAAGCAACGCAGAAGGAAGAGAGTGTCGGCGTCAACATGGCGCCCCTGATCGACTGCGTATTCATCCTGCTGATTTTCTTCCTCGTCACATCCATGCTCCAGAAGCCGCACCAAGAATTACTGCTTGATGCGCCCGAGTCCGGCGCCGGCGACAAGGTGACCGAGGAGCACGAGCCGCTGGTAATAGAGCTCACAACGACCCATCCCGACCCGGACGCCTCCGAGGACTCTTCGAGGCGAGACCCGTACGTCGTCATTGACGACGAATGGATTCCCAGCGAACTGCTGGAGCGACGCCTGCGCCAGGTGGCCCGGCAGAGCCCAAACAGGCGAATCAGAATCGACTCCGAGCCGGAACTCAGGATGCGCCACGTAGTGCCGATTGTGGACCTCTGCCGCTTTCACGGGCTTGTACGTGTGGACGTCAGGCCCATGTAACAGCCCGCCGCAGGGGACGCCCGGACGTGGCAGAGCAGGTACGCGACCTCCTGGCCGAAAAGCTGGCCGAGTACCAGCGCCGCACCTTGGCCGACGGTGCAACCGCCTTTGTGCATGAACTGCCGCTGTCGATGCCCGTCTTTGAAAATGCTCCAACGATCCGGGTCTTCGACCGCGACCTTCTGGCCGCTGGAATCGCCCGGCTGGACGAAGAAGGGAATATCGTCAAGACCGACCGACGCGGGCGAACGGTGGACCTGCACGCCTTGCGGCACACCTTCGGGACGCACTTGAGCAAGGCCGGCGTGTCGCCCAGGACCGCCCAAGCGGCCATGCGGCATTCGCGTATCGACCTGACGATGAACGTATATACCGATCCGCACCTTCTGTACGTGTCCGGGGCGGTGGCGTCGCTGCCCGACTTCACGAAAGCCACAGAGACGAATCGCGGTCGGCAGGCGAAGACCGGCACCTTCGACGCGCCGGAAGTCCCGAGTCTGCTTGCCCCAAATCTTGCCCCAAATCTTGCCCCAAATCTTGCACCAAATCTTGCACCAAAGCGCGTCCACGACGGGCGAGAGCTTCAAGCGGTGGCAAAGCCAAAAGGCCGTAAGGCGAGAGAAGCCCGACCGCAAACCCCTGCCAATACTAAAGAAAGGCGGCTCCGGCCAAGTCCTGAAAGGGCCGTCAAAAAGCGGGCGATGAGATTCGAACTCACGACATTCACGTTGGCAACGTGACGGCCTAGGTTAGCTAAGGCGCGCTGTTATAAAGCGTTATGGTGTTAGGGAAACCCGAATACAGCACGGTTGCAGCGCGCCCGTCGAAACCCGGCCTAGCGATGTAAGCTATGTTTTTATAGTACCTTGCTGGAATGGGCGTGGAGTTGGCGGGAAGGCGACAAATTGGCCTGAAGTGGCGGTTTAACCGCCATATTATGGAGGTTGAAGCGCCACAATGTGGAGGTTAAAGCGCCAAAATGTGGCGGTTCAACTTCCAAGTTGCCGATGAAATACGTAAGATATACGCATGCAGCTTTCTCGGGACATGCTGGAGTCGCTGCTTCAGGAGCTGGGCGATTGGCTGGAATTCGAAGACTGCCAGCCCGTCGAGTGGGTCGTGTGCGGCGGCGTGGCGCTGGCGCTTCAGGGCCTCCGTTCGCGAACAACGCGAGACGTGGATGTGTTGGGCCGATGGGACGCCGGCGCCATGGTGGTCTCGTGCGTCGAGGAGTTCCCTGAGGAGATCAAGGCCTGCATCAAGAAAGTGGCCGAGAACCACCCGGAGCTGGGAGGCCTGGGCGCCAACTGGATCAACCTGGGTCCTCGCAAGCTCGCTGCCCACGGCCTGCCCGAGGGCTTCGAACGACGCATGACGAGTCGGCAGTTCGGCAACCGGCTGACCATCCACTTGCTGGGCAGAAGGGACCTGTTGGCCCTGAAGCTGTACGCGGCGGCGGACGACCTCGGTCCGAGAAGTGAGATTCACTACGAGGATATCAAGGCGCTGAATCCGA
>PUND01000054.1 GCA_003551645.1 Phycisphaerae bacterium
CAGCACATCATCACGCCATATCGACGCCACACCACATTGAACACCTCTTCTAAGCCGCCAAACGCCGCGGATGCCACGTCGTGCCGTCCCGCAGCATCGCCCAGGCAATGATCACCAGCTTCCGAGCCACCGCCACTATCGCTATCTTACGACGAGACCGCGTCCCGCGACATACCCTCTCGAACACCGACCGCAAGTGCGGGTTTCGTCCGGTGGCAGCCGGTTGGCAGTTGCTTTCCCGCAACCGTCCGCAGTAGCCGGCCCGCTCCACCCGGGTGGCTGCGTATGCGGCTTCAGCATCGCAAGGCGAGGGGGCAATACGTCACGCCCGCGCGGTCCAGGCGTGGGGAGTGGCGGCGGCAGCGGATTAGGAACGCGTCCCAGCCCTCGCGCTGCGGGCCGGTCCAGAGCACCTGCGCCAGGGCGCATGCCCGCGGATAGACCATGTAGTCCAGGTGGTTCCGCGTGGCGATGTACTCCGTCCACGCCTGCGCCTGGGCGCCAAGGACGCCATCCCGCAGATGCGGATCGATCTCCGCCAGCGGCTCCCAGCCGTATACCAGTTCCAGCGGGACCTGCCCGCCGATGGCGAGCGGCTCGTGATCGCGGTCGGTGCCGACGTCCTGGTACTTGTCAAAGTAGGTGTGCCGTCCATTCGCCAGCACCACCGGGTGCCCCCGCCGCAGCGCCTTAAGGTCCAGCCGATCTTCCGTGTCTCGCCAGTACATCACGCCCGTCTGGTCGGCAGGCGATCGGCCGTCGTCGATGATCTCGTCCCAGCCGATCATCTGTCGGCCGCGGCTCGCCAGGTGCTCCTCCAGGAACCGCGTGAAGTGATCCTGCACGCCACCGTCGGTGGCGATGCCCAGTTCGCCTTGTCGCCGCTGGACCTGTGCGGAGGCGGCCCATTCATCGGTCCGCGCTTCGTCTCCGCCGAAGTGGACATAGCGGAAGGGGAAGAGCTCGTCCAGCGTCTGGACGACGCGTTCCAGGAAGCGGAACGTCTGGTCTTCCAGGTTCAGCACGCTGGGGCTGACACCCCAGCACTTGCGGACACCCGGGGCGTCGCCCGAAGCGCCGAATCGGGGGTAGGCCGTCACCAGCGCATGCACGCCTGCGAAAACAGTCTCGGAAAGGCCTCGAAACCGGACTCACGCGGTGCTATTAGCCGCGCAGCCGACGCAAGCCGGCTTCGTAAATACTGCGGAGAACGTTTGACACAGCGGGGCATGGGTCTATAATCGCGGCCGATTCGTCCTGTTCGCGTTGTCCTGCGAGAGCAAGATGAGAAACCTGTTCGCCCTAAGGGGCTGTGTCATTGCGGTGCTGGCGGTAATCCTCTTTGCCGCGACTCATGCGCAAACGGCCAAGGCGTCCGGGCGGTATCTTGAGGAAGACGCCCGGCTCCGCGGCGAGCAGATACACGTATTCACCGACGCCGGCGAGCGCATCTCCGTCGTGCTTGGCTCGTTCGAACTGGAGGTGGGCGAGGTTCAGGTCAGCGGCCGCGACGCGGTGGTCTGGGTCCTGGACCGCGAGCCGGGGGCTGTCGCACGGCGCGAGTTGAACATATATGTAGAGGGCGATGCACGAGTCGTCGAGGGCGACGTTACCACCACCGACAGCAGCATGCTGGTGTCGGTGCGACTGCACGGCCGGTTGACGGCCGTCGGCAGCGTATCACATAGGTCGTTGAGGGACTTCCCGCTCTACCAGCGAGCCATGGAGGCCCGCCGCCGGGATGAAGATCCGAGTGAGCCGCTGGCGGTCGCGCCTGTTGAGCCGGACCGTCCCGACGATGTCCCGCCCGAGGATCCCGATGGGCCGTCTGTCGAACCAGCGGATCCGGAGGATATCGAGCGGTTGACGGCCGCTGAGCCGGTGAGCTTCCACGCCGACGGCTTCACCATGGAGATGCTGGATGAGGACCGGCGTGTGACAATCGCGCGGGGGAACGTTTACCTGTCGCAGGGAGATCCGGACAGCGACCTGTTCCTGGAGCTTCGCAGCCAGGCGGCGGTGGTCTTCTCCGAGCGGAGGCCGGCGGACGAGCAACCCCGCCGCGACGAACGTGTTCCCTACGCGCCTGATATAGACCAGCTTCCCGGCGACGATGCGGAAGAGGTCATTACCGGCGTCTATCTCGCCGGCGACGTGGTAATCACCCGTGGCGACCGGATGATGCGCGGGCCGAAGGCATATTACGACTTCACCACCGACCGAGCACTGGTTACCGACGCGGTGTTCCGCAGCGTCGAGGAGCTGGTTGACATCCCCATCTATATCCGTGCCTCCGAAGCCCGTACCCTGTCCATTCGTGAGTTGTGGTTCCGGGATGCGAAGCTATCGACGTGCGATTTCAAGACACCGAGCTACCACGTCGGCGCCGCCACCGCTTACCTGAAGGACACCACGCCGTACGACCCTGTTACCGGCGAGAAACTTGCCGAGAGAAGCTACGAGGGCGAGCTTACCCACACGACATTCCACTTTGCCTCGGTGCCGTTGCTTTACTGGCCCTGGGCGGCGGGAGAATTCCAGGAAGATCAAACGCCGCTGCGGAGACTCCAGGCCGGCAGGCACGGGCGGTTCGGCTACGGCGTGGAGACCGAGTGGCACCTGTTCCGCCTGCTGGGGCTTGTGCGGCCGGAGGGCTTCGATGCCGATTTGGAGGTGGACTGGTACGAGCGGGGTCTGCTGCTCGGAACACAGCTTGACTACAGCCGGGACGATTACAGCGGCAATCTGCTGGCGTATTACATACGCGACGGCAAGCGCGAAGACGACTTTGGCCGGGACAGGGAGGATATCCCCGCCCCTCGCAGCCGAGGACGGGTCCTGTTGCGGCACAAGCACCTGTTGCCGGACGACTGGCAGTTCCAGGCAGAACTAAGCCACCTTTCCGACCGGAATTTCCTGGAGGCGTTCTTCCCGGGAGAGTTCCACGCCGGCAAGGAGCAGGAGACTCTGCTTTATGCCAAGAGGCAGCAGGATAGCTGGGCCATTACCGGGCTGATGCAGTTCCGCATCAATGACTTCCTGACACAGACCGAGAGCTTGCCGGAAGTCGCGTTCCGCGTAATCGGCCAGCCGCTTTTCGGCGAGAGGATGACGTTTTTTCACGAGTCACGTATCGGCCGCAAGCGGTATCGACCCGACGACGACCTGCCGGACCGCCACAGCGACCTGCATTTCCGCTTGGACACCCGGAACGAGCTTTCAATGCCGCTGAAGGTCGGTCCTGTGAACCTGCTGCCCTACGTTCTCGGGCGTGCAACCTGGTGGGAGGATTCGCCGCCGGGCGGAGAGAATTTCCGGCTTTACGGGCAGGTCGGCGCCAGGGGCAGCACCCACCTGTATCGGGTGTACGATTCCGTTCACAGCCGGGTGTGGAACCTGGACCGGCTCCGTCATGTCGTAACGCCTGAGGTGGAGTTTTTCTTCAGCGAGGCCGGCGGTGTCGCCCCCGATGATCTCTGGCCGATGGAGCCGGACATCGAGGGGCGCCTGCGAGGGATGTTCGGCTGGCGGGTCGGCCTGCATCAGCGACTGCAGACCAAGCGAGGGCCGGAGGGTCAGCAGCATACCGCCGACTGGATGCGACTGGACATTAACGCGGGGTTCTTCAGCGACACGCGGGATGTCCCCGGAGGGGGGCGGTTTTTCAACACCCGCCCGGAACACAGCACCGCCAGGAACCACATAAGAGCCGACTACGCCTGGCATATCTCCGACGCCACGACATTCCTTGCCGACGCCAACTATGACATTGACGACAACTCGCTGGGCCGACTCGGCGCCGGGCTGGCCGTTTCGCGACATCCGCGGCTTCGATACTACGTCGGAATCCGGCACCTGAACGATCCGGATTCCACCGTCGGTTCCCTCGGGGCGTACTACCGTATCAGCGACAAGTACACCCTCAGCGCTTTCCAGCAGTACGATTTTTCTTTCGACAACGGCAGGAACCTGGCCACGTCGCTGACGCTCACCCGCAAACTGCCGCGATGGAACGCCGCCGCCACCTTCACATACGACGACCGTACCGGGGATGTGTCCTTCTATATGACGCTCTCGCATGAAGGCATCCCTGATTTCAACGTCGGGAGCGGTCGGACGACTCTGCTGAGCACCAGCGATCTGAACTGACGCCGGGGCATTCCCGACGTGGTCCCGGCTGGTCGGGACACGGCCGTTTGCTCTTTTCGAAACTTGCGGAGTACACGCGATGAAGCTGTCCGACTACCTGAGCCAGCAGACGATCCTGCCGGAACTGCAAGCCGGCGAGAAGAACAAGGCCATAGCCGAAATCGGCGAGCTGCTCAGCCCCGTGGATGCTATGGGCGATTATGATGTGTTCCTCGGAGCGGTCTTCAGCCGGGAGATGGAAGGCAGCACAGGCATAGGCGGTGAGGTCGCGATTCCTCACGCTCGCACCGACAGCGTGAGAGATCTTGTCGCGGGGATGGGTCGGTCCTCCGGCGGCATCGATTTCCAGGCCGTTGACGGCCGCCCGGTGCGGCTGGTAATCCTCATGGGCATCCCGACGGCCAAGGTGAAGGCGTATCTGAAGCTGCTGGCGCACATCAGCGTGCTGATAAAGCAGAAGGATTTCACACAGCGACTGCTGGAGGCGCCGGACGCCGGCGCGATGCTGGAGATTGTCCGCTCCTTTGAGCAGTGATTCACGCCTTACTGGCAAACAGGAATGCGTGCCAAGGGCTTCCATACATCGATGCTCCCGCTGGTGCTGCTGGCCGGGCTGGTGGTGCTTTCGGCGGCCGGCGGGGCCGTGGGGTTCGACGTCTCGGCTGAAGGACAAGTCGGGTACAACTCCGGTGGTCACGACGGCTCTTTCTTCGACCACATCTACCGGACTTTTCGCGCCCTGGAGAACTGGCTGGTCATAGGGCTGGCGCTGCTGCTGGGTCGGGTCGGCGGGCGGCTGAGCGGCCGTCTGCGGGCGCCGATGGTGGTGGGATATCTGCTGGTGGGGGTGGTGCTGGGACGGTCGGTGCTGAACATCATCGACGAAGCATCCGCCCGCTCGCTGGGTATGATTACCGATTTCGGGCTTGGAATCGTGGCGTTCATGATCGGCAGCGAGCTTTCACGCCGGATGCTGAAACGCCTCGGCCGCAAGCTGGTTGTGCTGGTGGTCTGTGAATCGCTGGCGGTGTTTCTGCTGGTGGCGGGGCTGATATGGGCGCTTTCCGGCTGGTTGCTTCCGATCGGACTCGCCGGAGCCGGGGCGCTTGTACTTGGCGCGATGGCACCGGCGTCGGCGCCGGCCGGTACGGTGGTGGTCATCCAGGAATATAAGGCCCGCGGACCGATGACCAGCTTGTTGCTGGGGATCGTTGGTCTGGACGGCGCGTTCGCTATTTCTCTGTACGCCTTCGCCGCGGCGGCTACCAGGATGCTGCTCGGCGACGAGCCGGTCTCTGTATTCACGGCGCTTCGCGGACCTACGCTGGAGATAATCGGAGGTCTGGGTCTGGGCGCGGTGATGGGCCTTATACTTAAGGTCATCTTGGACCGGCGTCGAGACAGCGACGACCTGATGGTCTATTCCATCGGCGTGGTTTTGCTGGCTACGGGACTGGCCAACGCACTGGGACTGTCGCTGATTCTGGCTAACCTGGCGCTGGGGACGGTGCTGGTGAACCTCTCGGCCAGACAGGCCGAGCGAACCTACAACTCGCTACAGAATATAACCGCCCCCATTTTTGTCTTGTTCTTCGTCGTCGCCGGGGCGCATCTGGACCTCCGCATGCTGGCGGCTCTGTCGCTGCTGGGACCGGTTTACGTCCTGGCTCGGACGGCCGGTAAAATTGGCGGTGCGTATGCCGGTGCGAGATTCACACACGCAGACGCCACCACGCGGCGCTATCTGGGCCTGGGCATTCTTTCTCAGGCAGGGGTGACAATCGGGCTGGCTCTGAGCGCGGCCAGGGAGTTCGCCGCCCCGCAGTATGGTGTGGCGGGCGAGCAGTTGGCGCTGCTGACGATAAACACGGTTGCGGCCACCACCATCATCTTTGAGATTGTCGGACCGCAGACCACCAAGCTGGCGCTGTCTCGGGCCGGAGAGATCGGCCAGGCCGGAAAGGGCGTCGAATTCCCGAAGGGAGAGAAGGCATGAAACTTCTGATCGTGGCAGTCGCGGATGAGGAGTACGTTGACGATTTCCTCGCGGCGCTGGTCGATCTCGACGTGGACGGTCTGGAAGTGGTCGACTCCAGCACGGTTATGGAGGTGCTTGCGAAGGACACGCCCATATTCGCGGGTCTGCGCCAGTTGATGTCCCGCCCCAAGGCCGCCGGCAAGCTAATTATCGGCGTAACGGCCGACGACGATATCCTCGCCCGGCTAGATGAGCTGATGAAACGACTCGATATAGACCTCTCCAAGCCCGGCACCGGATATGCGCTGCTCCTGCCGGTTACCGACTGGCTGGGCGACCTTGAACCGGGCACGGAGCCGTAATCCGACCAATCGCCGCTCGGAAGAAGACCTCCGCTCCGCGGGAGCCCGCCGGTTTACGGTCGAATCTCGACGGTGCTGACGTCCTCGCGCAGCAGCTCGAAAAGCAGCTCGATATCGTCGTCGCCAAGCCGGATACATCCGAGCGACTCGGCCTGGCCGATGCTCTCCGGCTCGTCGGTTCCGTGGATGCCGTAGCCGTATCGGCCGACGGCGTCGCCCTCAATCCCCTCGATGCCGATCCACAGGCCTTTCTCGCCGAGAGGATATTCCGGCTCGCCGGGCCTGATGGGACCGCTCTGGGGCGCGTTCGGCGGCGGATACCATGTGGCGAAGGGCAGCTTGCTGCTGACCTTCCATAGCCCGTTGGGTGTCGCTCCCCCCTCGCCGAGTCCCACCGGCATGCGCTTCACGAACACCGGCTCATGGTCTCCTCGCTGCAGATACACATCGCAGGTGAAGGTCCGCTGAGTGACAATCGCATGGAACGGGCCTTTGACGACCTTGATGTCCTGTCCGGCCCGCAGCGAGCGGGCGTCGCTCATATTGTTGACCCTCAGGATCGCCTCCCAGGGCACACGCAAATCCAGATTGTTTGCTATCACAGCGAGCCGTTCGCCGGACTGGACGGTGTAAACCTCCGCATAGGGGTCGTCGGGGAACACCTCCCGGCTGAGGATTGTCCGCTCGGCCAGTTCGGCGGCCTTTTCGACGGCGTCCGCCTCTTCGTTTTGGGGCAGTTCGCCGGACAATATGGCCCTGGACAGCTCTCGCCGCGCAGCGATCGGGTCGTCTTCGGCCAGCAGCTCAAGCCCGCGGCGGTAGGCCCGGCGGGCTTCGGTCTCGCTCATGTGGTCGAGCCGGGAGTGGAACGGCTGGGGCTGTTCGGAGTCGTCGCCGGAGTCCTGGCTGGCCGTGTCGCCGTTTTCCGACTCGGTGCGTTCACCTTCCAGGCCGTTGGTGCCGGCCCGGGCGGCGTCCGTGTCGGCTGTCCCGCCATTGTCGGTCGGCGCGGATTCCGACTCCGGCCAGAACCACCAGACGGCCAGGGCGGCCAGGGCGATAAGAACGATGACGATGACAGCGGTCCTTCCGTGGTAGCGATTCATGGCGTCCTCTCCTGTGCGTCGTCGTCGGTGAAACGCAACAGTTCAGTGTCGGTTACCAGCAGGTCAACAGGTATATCCTGCGAATTTATCGGCAGCGTGTCCAGCAGTTGTTCATCGAAACCGGCCCCGCAGGAGGTGGCCCGCAGCGCATCGGAGGCCAGAAAGCGGTCGTAGAACCCGCCACCCTTGCCCAGCCGGTTTCCCCGGCGATCATAGGCGAAGGCCGGCACAATCACAAGGTCGATTGACTCCGGTGGGAACGCCTCACCGCCGACCGGCTCGCGGATGCCGTATCTGCCAGGCACGAGGCCTTCATCAAGTGAGTGAAACTCCACAGGGGCCAGTCGTCGCCGCCGCCAGTTGACCTTCGGCGCCAGTACGGTCTTGCCGGCGTCCCAGGCCGCCCTAATCAGCGGCTCGGTATCAACCTCCAGGCGGATGGGCAGATACACCATCACCACGGCGGCGCGGCGGAATTCTTCCAGCGAGCGAATTCTCTCGCATATAGTCGCGCTTCGCCGCCGCGCCTCCGCCGGGTCCATAGCGGCGAGCACGGCCCGGACACTGTTTCGAATGGATTGCTTGTCCACTTGCCGCTCGGTTGCGCACCTTGGTGTTCGGGGTCTGCGCCGCCCGGATTCACTGTTCGGATTCGTTCGTGCGGTCCTCCCGCCGCAATCTCAGCTTTCTCGCCCAGTCGAGGTAAGCGGCGATGTGCTTCTCGTAACCGCGCTCGGTGGGCGAGTAATAGGTCCGCTCGACGCCGAGGTAGTCCTGGTCCGGGCTGACGCCGCCGGGGTGGTCATGACTGTACTGGTAACCGACGGAATGCCCGAACTGCTCGGCCATGCCGGGGTGCGGGGCGTTCCGCAGGTGCATGGGGACCGGCCGGGTGCGGTTTTCCTTCACGTCGGCGGTCGCCTGCCAGATGGCCATCGCCGAGGCGTTGGACTTCGGAGCGCAGGCCATGTAGACAACCGCCTGGGCGAGCGTCAACTGGGCTTCCGGCATGCCGATGCGGTCCACGATGTCGTAGGCGGCGGAGGCGACGGTTATCGCCCGCGGGTCGGCGTTGCCGATGTCCTCGCTGGCCAGTATCGCCACCCGACGCGCGATGAACCGCGGGTCCTCCCCGGCCACCAGCATCCGGGCCAGCCAGTAAACCGCGGCGTCGGGGTCGCTGCCTCGCATCGACTTTATCAGGGCGCTGGCGGCGTCGTAGTGCATGTCGCCGGCGCGGTCGTACTGTACGGCCTTCTGCTGGATGGACTCCTGGGCGACTTCCAGATCGAAGCGAATCTCGGCCGATGCATCCCCGGCGGCCTTCGCCTGGCTGAGCACGCCGACCTCCAGTGCGGTAAGCGCCCTTCGCGCATCCCCGTCGCTGACGGTGGCCAGGTGTTGAAGCGCCTCGTCGGTCGCACGGACGTTGTATCGGCCCAGGCCGCGCTGCTTGTCCGAAAGCGCCCGGCCGAGAAGCTCGATTATCTGTTCTTCGCCGAGCGGCTCGAACCGGAAGATGGTCGAGCGGCTCAGCAGCGGTGAGTTGATGGTGAAAAACGGGTTCTCCGTCGTCGCGCCGATGAGGATTATGGTCCCGGTTTCCACATCGTTGAGCAGCACATCCTGCTGGGCGCGGTTGAAGCGGTGCAGCTCGTCTATGAACAGCACCGTCCGCCTGCCGCCGGAAGCCAGCGTCGCCCGGGCCTGGTCGATAATCTCACGGACCTCCTTGACGGAGGTCGATGCGCCGTTGACCCAGCGGAACTCGCATTTGCACGTTTCGGCGATGACGTACGCCAGCGTGGTCTTTCCGCTGCCGGGAGGCCCGTGGAAGACCACCGACGAGAGCGAGTCGGCCTCAAGCATCCTGCGGAGCATCTTGCCAGGTCCGAGGAAATGCTCCTGGCCCAGCACCTCGTCGATGGAGCCGGGGCGCATCCGCGCCGCAAGCGGGGCGTTTTCGGCGATGGCCTTTTCCTCGGATTGTCTGAATAGGTTCATTGTGCCCGGTAGCCCGAAGGTGAGCCGATTATAGGGCGGATGCCCCCGCCGGGCAAAAGACGCTCAAGCTCCGATTGCCGGTCCCATCGCGAATGGTCCGGTCGGGGGCATGTCGGCGGGGTATGGTCCTTTCCTGCGGCATATTTCTGGCCGGTGGCGACTGGCGCATCGTATGTTTCCTGCGGAAAGTGTCCCCTTGAAAGGATGCCGCCATGTTTGCTCAAAGCCGTGGTGTCCGTGTCGGCGGATTCGTCTCAATTCAGGCGGTTTTCATAGTGCTTGTCTTCGCGGCGGTGGCGGTGGCGCACTACTGGTCGGCCACCAAGGGTCTGCAACAAAGCCGGAACCAGTCCCATATCCAGTCGGCCTCGCTGGAGGCCGAGAGCGGCGTCGAGTTCCTGATACACCTGCTCAAACAGAAGACCGTCCCGGGCGATGCCTCCGGAAGGGATCTGCTTGACGCGGTGTATCATAACCTCGCGGAGCAACTGGACGGTACGGCCACTCTCGGCGGAGACAGGGTCAAGCGCACGGGCTGGCAGATAGTCATCCCGCCGGTGTATGGGAACCCCGCCGGCGGACGCTTCACGACGGTTATCGAACTCGACGGCGACAAGTCCCTGATCGCCAGGGTTACCGGCGATTACGCCAGTGTGAGCCGAACTATACGGCTGACTTTCGATGCGGTCCGCCAGTCGCATCCGATGTTCCGATACGGCATCGCCGCCCAGGGACCGGTCGCGCTGGAGCACAACGTGGCGGTCCGAGGGGCCAACGCGCCGTGGGAGGCGGACCTGTTCTCGGCCTGGCCGGACCTGGCGTTTCGACTTGAAGGGTCGCTGTCGCTGGACGGCGACATTTACGCCGGCGCCGACGGCGCGACCGTAAACGTCAACGGCGACGGGACCATCGGCGAGACGAGCATGTCGGACCCGGCGGTGATGGACCACGTGCACCTTGGCGTAGGGGATACGGCCTTTCCGGAAATCGACATCTCGCCTTTCACGCCTTACGCGACGAACGTTGTGGATTCCGATACGAGGACGAACCAGGGCGGCGTGTTTGAGAACATTCGCATCGTCTCCGGAGCGAACCCGTCTTTTGAGGGCGGCGCCGAACTGAGGGGCGTAATCTATGTCGAGCCGGGCAACGAGGTGAAGTTTTCCGACAACGTCAGCATCACCGGCATCATCGTCACCGAACAGGGCGACCCCGGCCACGACGAGATCAAATTCGAGCACGCCGCGAAGTTCGCCGGTCTGGATGAGTTGCCCGATACCGAGCAGTGGACGGAGCTGCGAGATCTGGCGGGTGCTTTTCTGCTGGCGCCCGGGTTCCGGGTGCACTTCGAGCATGACACCGGCGCCATCGGCGGAGCGATTGCGGCCGACTACTTCAAGTTCGAGCACAACTTCGACGGAAGCATCAAGGGCGGAATCTACTCTTACGGAACGGTGGAGATGAAGGCCGAGCATGAAGCCAGCTTCACCATAGACCGCTCCGGAATCGACGGACTGGCGCCCATCGGCTTCGTTGTGCCCAAGCTGCTTTGCCCGGTGGCGTCGAGCTATACCGAGCTGTAGAGGGCGCCCCGCCGGCTCTGTGGCGGCAGGTTCGCGGCTGAGGGCGTTTCGGGTTTTCCAGAGCGGGCATTTGCCCGGTGCGGAGGGTGAATCGTAGCTTCCTTCAAGGGAAAGTTATGGAGAGGCAGGTGTCACCGGTGAAGACACAGGCAACCCGAAAACGCGGCTTCGCATCGCTGCTGGTGCTGATGCTTGTCGGTGTGTTCGCGGCGCTGTCCACGGCGCATTTTTACAGCGCGACCATCTCGCTGCGGCAGAGCCAGAGCCAGGCCGACGTACAGGCCGCCACTATGGAGGCCGAGAGCGGGCTGGAGTTCTACCGCTGTATTATCGAGGACCTGGGCTTGTCCAACGGCCTGGAAGGCCAGGACTTGATGGACGAGGTTTATCAGAAGCTGTCAGAGCGGGCCGAGATCACTGGCAACCTGAACGGGCAGCAGTTGACGTATGACGGAACAAGCATTCGTATCCCTGCTGTGAACATCGACGGAAAAAACTCATTCGCGACGAGGATAAAGCTTGTCGGCCCGGACATGCTACTTGTCCGAACGGAGGGGCGCGCTGGCGACGTATCTCGAAGCATCGCCGTGAACGCCGTTCTCCAGGATTCGGCGGCCATGTGTCCGGCGCACGGAATAGTCAGCAGGGGCAGAATCTCCGTGACGGGCAACGCCCGTGTCAGCGGGGCGAACACCGCCTCCGAAGGTAGCATCTACACAGCTACGCAAGATGCGAACGCGCTTACGATGATTGGCAACACCGACGTCGATGGCGAATTCTATGCCACCAATCCGGATGGGTATGCCACACTGATCGGCAACGTCTCAGTAGGAGGCGGCAGGGGAAACGCCGCGCACGACCATGTGCATTTCGGTGTGCCTCCGTTCGAGATACCCGACGTGGATCCGACGGTGTTCGAGCCGTACGCCACTGAAACCGTGGACCATACTACAAGAACCAACGGAAACCTGACTTTTCATAATATCAGGATAAGAGCCAATACTAACCCCACCTTTTCGGGCAATATCACGATCAGAGGCGTTGTTTACGTTGAGAAACCGAACCAGGTTACGTTTACGGGAAACCTGGACATGACCGGCACTATCGTGGCTGATTCGGGGCACGAGAATCCTGGAAATGGGAATCAGATAAACTTCAGGGGCAACACCTCATCTCGTGGAGTCGAGGACCTGCCTGATACGCCCGAGTTTGCCGGCCTGAGGGATCTTGAAGGGGCCTTTATGCTGACGCCTGGGTTTGAAGCCGAGTTCACCGGCAACTTCGGTGTGGTTAACGGGGTGATGGCCGCAAACTCTTTCGATTTCACCGGCAACGCCGGCGGAACAATCAAAGGGTCCCTTATACAGTACGGTGACAACGTATTGGATCTTACCGGCAATAGCGGATTGACTTTCGACCACCAGACGTATACCGACCCCATACCCGGCCTAGTCGCATCCTCAAGACTCGTATTCATGCCGGGCACTTACAGCGAATGGTAGCCGAGCGTACCTTATATCCGGTGCGGGGACACTGTGGCGCTGGTAAACCCTCGACACAAACCCGCCTCCGGGGTTTGTCCTGCCGATTGTCCTCAGCCCTGTGCCGGGCAGCTACACGGAATATTGAGGCATCGTCGAACCCGCCGTCGCCGGGGGCTGTAGAATCTCCGTGAATCGGTTCGGCTGCGAACGGGCATATCCAACCCCAAGCGGGTCGAGAACGGCTCCGGACCTGCCGATAGCACCATTATTGCGGGTCGGCCGACTATGCTGTAACGTCGTCGCGAGCCGGGTTGCCCATAGCAGGTCGGCTTGAGCCGAACCGAGCCATGTGACGGAGGCCTCATATGTGCGGAATCGTCGGTTACGTCGGGAGTAAGAATGCTTGTCCGGTGCTGCTTGAGGGGCTGAAGCGGCTTGAGTATCGCGGATATGACTCCGCCGGAGTCTGCGTGGTCGGCGACGGACAGTTGCAGATCCGCAAGAGCCAGGGCAGGGTCGGCGTTGTGGAGCGGCAGGTGCTGGACGATCAGGAGATGCGTCCGGCGACCGTGGGCATCGCCCATACCCGCTGGGCGACGCACGGCGAGCCGAACGAGCCGAACGCCCACCCCCACGCCGACGATACCGGGCGTATCGCGATCGTCCACAACGGCATCATCGAGAACTACGCCACGCTGCGGCAGTATCTGCTCGGCAAGGGTCACACCTTTCGCAGCGAAACCGACACCGAGGTGCTCGCGATGCTCATAGGCGAGTTCTACAACGACGGGGCCGGGAGTATCGAACAGGCCGTCCGGGCGGCCTTGGGCGAAGTCACCGGGACCTACGGCATCGCGGTGGCCTGCGCGGGTGAGCCGGAAAAGCTCGTCGTCGCCCGCAAGGGCAGTCCCATAATCATCGGCGTCGGCGCCGAGGAGTACATCGTGGCCTCCGACGCATCGGCCATACTGGAGCACACGGTCAACGTCGTGTATCTCAGCGACAACGAGATGGCCGTCGTCACGCGCGACGGCCTGCGGACGCTGACGTTGGACAACGTTCCGGTCCCAAAGGAAGTCTCCCGCATAGAGTGGACCCTGGATGAGATAGCCAGGGGCGGCTACGGCCACTTCATGGAGAAGGAGATATTCGAGCAGCCCGAATCGGTCCGCATGTGCCTCGGCGGCCGGCTCGACAAGCGGGACAGGCGCATTCAACTCGGCGGGCTGGAATCGGTCGTGCGTACGCTGGCGAGGACGAAAAAGCTCATCGTCACCGCCTGCGGCACGGCCTGGCATGCCGGGCTGGTGGGGGAGTTCCTGTTCGAGGAGCTTGCGCATATTCCCACCGAAGTCGAATACGCCAGCGAATTCCGGTACCGAAACCCGATTATCGAGGACGCCACGGGTGTCATCGCCATCAGCCAGTCCGGCGAGACCGCCGACACGCTGGCAGCCCTGCGCGAGGCCAAGGACAAGGGCGCGCTGGCGCTGGGCATCGTCAACGTGGTCGGCTCGACCATCGCCCGCGAGACCGACGCCGGCGTGTATCTGCACGCCGGGCCGGAAATCGGTGTCGCGAGTACAAAGGCGTTCACCTGCCAGATCGTCGTCGAGACGATGATGGCGCTGATGCTCGGCCGGCGGCGGCTGATGTCGCAGCAGGCCATGGACCAGTACATTGACGAACTGGAGCGGATACCGGAGAAGATGTCACGCGTCCTGGAGCAGTCCGAGACCATCCGGCAGGTGACCGGGGAGTATATCGACCGGGAGAACTGGCTGTTTCTGGGACGCGGCTACAACTATCCCGTAGCCCTGGAAGGGGCGCTGAAGCTCAAGGAGATAAGCTACATCCACGCCGAGGGCCTGCCCGCCGCGGAGATGAAGCACGGGCCGATAGCGCTGATACACGAGGGTATGCCGGTGGTGTTCGTGGCCCCGCGGTGCGCTACCTACGACAAGGTCGTCAGCAACATCGAGGAGGTCCGCGCCCGCAAGGGCCGAATCATCGCCATCGCCACCGAGGGCGACGAGGACATCCGCCGCTACTGCGACCACGTGTTCTATATCCCGGAGGCGCCCGCGGCGCTGCAGCCGCTGCTGACGGTAATCCCGCTGCAACTGCTGGCGTTTCACGCGGCCGTTCTCCGCGGCTGCAACGTGGATAAGCCCCGAAATCTCGCCAAGAGCGTTACGGTCGAGTGATTGCCGAAAACCGGTTTGCGATTGTCGGTTGAACGTCGGCGGGCGACGCTTCAGGTAAAGAACTCGACCAGCGCCTCGGCCGCCTGGCGGGCGAACTGTTGCGGATGGTGGGGGGCGTACGGCTCGTATTCCCGTTTTTCACGGTTCCACCACATGTGGCGGCTGAACTCCACCGTATGAGCAAGCGGCGTTCCAGCCAGGTCAATGAAGAATGCCTTGAAGGAGCTTCCTCCCGTGGAGTGCCACCAGTAGTTGCCGGGTTTCTCGTGGTCGGTTCGGGCGTACATGTGGTCCACGAACTCCTTCTGCCGCTCGACGGCCCCGGCGCCGTCGCTTTCGTCGGCCCCCACTGTGTAGGCCCCACCGGAGTCGTGGGCCATGTGCCAGCCGTTGTGCAGGTCAAGCCCGGCGACATAACTTCTTCCGGAACCGGCCTGTTGCCGGAGGAAGTCCTGCACGGCGCGGACTTCCGGCCAGGTGCGGTCCTTCCAGTCGCGGTTGGGGTTTTTGCTTCGCAGGTCTTCGACCGGTCGCGGGTCCAGCAGCAGGGCCGGCCCGTAATAGACCGCATCCACATCCACCGCCGGCACGAAGTGGAATGCGAGGTTCCTCCGCAGCTCGCGGCCGGGGGCGCCGTCAAGGAGGTGGCGGACCATCGCGTCAACCACCAGCGGGCCGCTGAATTCGGTTATGTGCTGATAGGCCTGTATGTAAACGGTCGGGGCGTCCGCTCCGGCGTCGGATTCCAGCACGACGGCCGCCACAGGCAGCCCGGCCTGGGAAAGCCCGATCTGCTTCACGCAGCCGGGTTCGGTGGTCTCGGCGTCGGCCAGCAGTTCCGCGTGACGGGCGGCGGTATAAGGCATCTGCGTGGCGAGGTAGATGTCGCCGCCCGTTCCCGAGATCGGCACGGTTACGGTCTGGTCGCCGGTAAGCTCGACGTTCTCGGCCGGTCGGAAGGTCCGCATATCGTCGCCGAGCAGACAGGTGTGCGGCAGGACCTTCGCGAACGAATCGTATTGTGTCTCTCGCTCAAGGGTCTCCTGGTCGGCGCTCGGGAGGTCCTCGGCGGTAAGCTTCGACGGCCAGCGGAGGTCGAGTGTTATCTGTTCGCCGGCGGGCAGGCCTTCGACGCGGGCGCAGAAGTGGAACCACTGGCAGCCGGAGCGGGAGGCGTAGGGCCGGCAGCGGAAGCGTTTGTCGTCGATGCGCTCCACGCGGCAGCAGGTTCCGCCGGGGAAGTTGAAGGAGACGCGGATGCCGTCTGGCCATTGATGATCATTTTGTCTGGACATGCCGGATATTTACAATATGCTTGGGGCGGTTTCCAGCATCGTCTGGCGCCGGCATGGGTCGTGCGGCGGAGTAGCATGCGGAAAAGTTTTCGGCTTCCGCGAAAAAACCTTTTGACAGGTTTTCCGGTCTGTGTATATTGAACGGTCCGTTTTCCGGCCTATGGAACCCGTACACCCTTAGCGGATGGGTGCGGAGTTGTGGCCGGCTGACCGCCCGCTGCTGTAGCTCAGTGGTAGAGCGCGTCCTTGGTAAGGACGAGGTCATGGGTTCGACCCCCATCAGCAGCTTGGTAGCGGCCGGCGCCGGCCGCCGAGTACAAAGAATCGCATGGGCGCGCAACAAGCCGTCAGGGCTTGTGCCCATTGCGGCAGCAAGACTGTTCCGGGCAGATGTGGTCGTATGACCGTGTTTGCCGGAAGGCGTTTGACAGGCAGTGTCGCGGGCAGGTTGGATAAGAGGCCCGCGAACGTACAAAGAACACTAGGGCAATTTCACCAGGCAAGAGGAGCACTAGGAATGGCCAAGGAAGTCTTCGAGAGAACCAAGCCGCACGTGAACGTAGGAACGATCGGGCACGTGGACCATGGAAAGACCACGCTGACGGCGGCGATGACGATGGTCCTTGAGAAGAAGGGGCTGTCGAAGTTTCGCAGCTACGACGACATCGCCAAGGCGTCTGAATCTCAGGGTCGCCGCGACCCGACCAAGATTCTGACCATCGCAACTTCCCACGTTGAGTATGAGTCGGAAAATCGCCACTACGCGCACGTGGACTGCCCCGGCCACGCCGACTACGTCAAGAACATGATTACCGGCGCCGCCCAGATGGACGGAGCGATTCTTGTGGTTTCGGCCGCCGACGGACCGATGCCCCAGACCCGCGAGCACGTACTGCTGGCAAGGCAGGTCAACGTTCCGGCGCTGGTGGTGTTCCTGAACAAGTGCGACCTGGTGGACGACGAGGAGCTGCTTGAGCTGGTCGAGTTGGAGGTTCGCGAGCTTCTGAGCCGCTACGACTTCGACGGCGACAATGTTCCGGTCATCCGCGGGTCCTCCACCAAGGCCCTAGATGCCCCCGAGGACGAAACGGCCAACAAGCCGATCATGGAACTCATCGATGCCCTGGACTCCGCCATCCCCGATCCGGAGCGCCAGGTTGACAAGCCGTTCCTGATGCCCGTCGAGGACGTCTTCAGCATCAAGGGCCGCGGCACCGTCGGCACCGGCCGGGTTGAGCGAGGCATGGTCAAGGTCGGCGACGAGGTCGAGATCGTCGGTCTGGGCGACACCCGCAAGACGGTCGTCACCGGCGTGGAGATGTTCAACAAGACGTTGAACGAAGGCCAGGCCGGCGACAACGTCGGCTGCCTGCTGCGAGGCATCGAGAAGGACGACCTCGAGCGCGGGCAGGTTCTGGCCAAGCCCGGCAGCATCACCCCGCACAACAAGTTCGAGGGTGAGGTTTACGTGCTGACCAAGGAAGAGGGCGGCCGGCACAGCCCGTTCTTTACCGGCTACCGCCCTCAGTTCTACTTCCGGACCACCGACGTCACCGGCACGATCAAGCTTCAGGACGCCGAGATGTGCATGCCGGGCGACAACGTGACCATGGAAGTCGAGCTTCTTCACACACAGATAGCCATGGAAGAGGGTCTGCGGTTCGCCATCCGCGAGGGCGGCAGGACCGTCGGGGCCGGCGTGGTGACGAAGATTCTGGAGTAACCGATGGCAAAGTCGCAGGCGCGAGATTACGTATGGCTTCAGTGCGGCGAATGCAAGGACCTCAACTACCGCACGGAGGTCAAGGTGCGCGGCGGCACGCCGAAGCTGTCGCTGAACAAGTACTGCCCGCGTCAGCGCAAACACACCGAGCACAAGGTCCGGCGGAAATAGCTTCGCCCCCCGCGGGCCGTGACATAAAGGACCACGGCGGCGTCCGCTGCGGCGCCGTCGGAGCACACGGCAGTAGCTCAATTGGCAGAGCAGCGGTCTCCAAAACCGCAGGTTGGGGGTTCGAGTCCTCCCTGCCGTGTCGGGCGAGAGGCCGTGTTGACCGACGGCCGCCGCCCTTGTCGGGGCGCCATAGAGTGGCGGAAATTATCGGCGAAGCCGGCCGTGAACGCAAACTCAGGTCCGTAAGCTCTGTGGCGTGTTTAGTATAGGCGGCTTCGCCGCCGGAAGCTCCCGCAAAACAGCGGGTTAGAACTCCGGTGGGACCGATGGAAGGCGAGCTGGCGTGGCGACAATCCAGTTTTACAAACGGAATCAGGGCAAGTACACCCGGACAATCACGCTCATTAGCGCTGTGGTGCTGGTGGCCATCGGCGCGTATGTGCTGGGCAGGGATGTGCTTGTCCGGCAGGCGGTGTACCTGCGTTTCGGAGTTCCGCTGCTGCTGGTTGCGGCGGCCGGACTGTTGATGGTGTGGATCGTCAACCGCCCGAAAAGCGCGGACTTTCTGATCGCCACCGAAGGCGAGATGAAGAAGGTTTCCTGGTCCAGCCGCAAGGAAGTCGCCGGCTCGACAAAGGTGGTTATTGTCACTACGCTGATAATGGCCGCAATCCTGTTCGTGGTGGATATGGTATTTGCGTGGGTGTTCCGAATAATGGGCGTGATGGGCGTACACTAACGCTGATAGATGAAGTGCGAAAGGGCCGGCATGGCCAAGCAGTGGTTTGTTCTTCGAGTCGCCTCCAATCGAGAGGACCAGGTGCGCGAAGCGCTGGAGCGCAAGGTCAAGATCGAGGGACTCGAGGAGAGTATAGGTCGGATCATGGTGCCGACAGAGCGTCGCCCCAGCCCGCGCGGCGGACGGGGAGACAAAAAGAAGTTTGTCGATCGCAAGATGTATCCGGGTTATGTCTTTGT
This sequence comes from Phycisphaerae bacterium, assembly GCA_003551645.1. Taxonomy (GTDB): domain Bacteria; phylum Planctomycetota; class Phycisphaerae; order SM23-33; family SM23-33; genus PUND01. The sequence continues at coordinate 19,041 of PUND01000054.1, forward strand.
CGAGATGGAGACCGACGAGGAAGGCAACATTGGCGAGCGCCCCTGGTTCCTCATCAAGGAGACCGCGGGGGTGGGCGATTTTGTCGGCGCCGCCGGCAAACCGACGCCGATGGACAGCTCCGATGTTGACAAGATGCTGATGCAGGTTGAGATGGCACAGGAGGGCGCGCCGGTTTCGGTGGAGTTCAACAAAGGCGACACCGTGAAGGTTAAGGAGGGCGCTTTCGAGAACTTCGAGGGCGTCGTGGACGAGGTCGTGCCGGAGAAGGGGGTGGTGCGGGTGGTGGTGACTATTTTCGGTCGCCCGACATCCGTGGAGCTGGAATTCTGGCAGGTGGAGAAGGAATAACGCCCGTTAGGGCGAGGACGACGAGCAGTCATGGCCAAGGAAATCGCAGCTAAGATCAAGCTCCAGGCCCCCGGCGGACAGGCCACACCTGCGCCGCCTATCGGGCCGGCCCTGGGGCAGCACAACGTGAATATCGGTCAGTTCGTCTCGCAGTTCAACGAGCGGACGAGCGACCTTGCCGGCATGCCGGTTCCGGTGGTGATAACGGTCTATGCCGACCGCAGTTTCACCTTCGACGTCAAAAGCCCGCCGGCCGCGGCCCTTCTGAAGGAGGCCGCCCAGATAGCCAAGGGTTCGGGCGTGCCCAACAGTGAAAAGGTCGGCGAGGTCACGCAGGATCAGATCCGCCAGATAGCCGAGCGGAAGCTTCAGGACCTGAACGCCCGCGATATCGACGGGGCGTGTCGGATAGTCGAGGGTACTGCCCGGTCCATGGGTATAGATGTAGCCAAGACGGCCGGCTCCGGGGGCAAGCAGCAGGCCCCGGAGGCCGAGGCCGCCGAAAGCTGACGGGCCGCGGTTGCGGTCCGGCCTTACCACGGGCCTTGAAACGTGGGAGTTCCGGCCAGTGCCGGAACGACAGGAGTAGAGTTGATGCCGGACAGAAAATCCAAACGCTATCAGGAATGTCTTCAGAAGATCCCGGAGGGCAAGGTCTCGGTGGAAGAGGCCGTCCGGGCCGTAAAGGACATGGACGGGGCGAAGTTCGACCAGACGGTTGAGTTGTCGCTCAGCTTGGGTCTGAACCCCCGTCAGGCGGACCAGAACCTGCGGGGTTCGGTGTCGCTGCCTCACGGCATCGGCAAGACCCGGCGGGTCGTGGCGTTCTGCGAGGGTGACGATATCGAGCAGGCCAAGGCCGCCGGCGCCGTCGAGGCGGGCAGCGATGAGCTGGTTGAGAAAATCGACGGCGGCTGGATGGACTTTGACGTGGCGATCGCCGCGCCGCAGATGATGAAGAAGATATCGCGGCTCGGCCGGGTGCTCGGCCCGCAGGGGCTGATGCCCTCGCCGAAGGCCGGTACGGTCGTCGATGACGTCCCGACGGCGGTTCGCGAATACGCCGCGGGAAAGGTGGAGTACCGCACCGACAGCGGCGGCAATATCCACGTTCCGGTCGGGAAGATGAGTTTCGAGTCGGAGAAGCTGGTCGAAAACATCAACGCGATGCTGGATATGATTCGCCGGCTTCGTCCGGTGACCGTCAAGGGCACTTACATGCGGCGGGCGACACTTTCGGCGACTATGACCCCGTCGATTGATCTGGACCTGACCATTCGCACCATCAGCGGAGGCAGAAGCAATGAGTAAGCCGGTTAAGGAAATGATGCGGAAGAATCTCGCCGGGCGGTTCGCCGGACTGGATTCTCTGGCGGTGGTGGACTTCACCCGCGTTGACGCCACCGCGACCCACCAGATTCGCGGACGCCTGGCGGACAAGAGCATCCGTGTGATGGTTGTGAAGAACTCAATCGCCAGACAGGCCTTCCGCGAGGCGGGGCTTGAGCATGCCGGCGGTCTGCTGAAAGGCCCGTGCGCCATCGCCTTCGGCGAGGATTCCGAAACCGTCGGGGTGGTGACGGTGGTGCGGGAGCTGCTGGATATCCACAAGGAACAGCCGAACCTGACCGTCAAGGCCGCCGTACTTGAGGGGGAGGTCTTCGGGGCCGACCGTGTGGAGGAGCTTAGCAAGTTCCCGACCCGCGAAGAGGCGATAGGCAAGGTCGTCGGCGCGCTGACATCCTGCGGTTCACGGCTGTCGGCGGCCATGCTCGGTCCGGGCGCGGCCATCGGGGGCATACTCAAGAGCATCGAGGAAAAAAGCGGCGGCGACTCCGCCGAAGAGGCGGCCTGACCGCAAAGTATGTACACAGAAAAAGCCGGCCGCGGATTGGTCCCGACTGCTCGGGATGAAATGAGACCAGCGGGGTCTCGCCTATCAGGCCGGGTGAACGCGTAGAATGGAGTTATAAGAGATGGCGGAAGAAGCAACGGCGGAAGCCCAGGAAACACAGGAAGCACAGGCGGAACCTAAAGAGTTTTCGGCGGAGATCAAAGAGCTTGGCGATAAGCTGTCGGGCTTGACTCTGAAGGAAGCGGTGGATCTGGCGGATTACCTCAAGGCCGAGTACGGCATCGAGCCGGCGGCCGGCGGCGCGGTGATGATGGCCGGCCCGGCGGCGGGCGGTGGTGAAGACGAGGAGGCCGAGGAACAGACCGCTTTTGACGTCGTACTCAAGGATGTGGGCGAAAAGAAGATCCAGGTCATCAAGGCGGTCCGCGCCCTGACTAACCTGGGGCTTAAAGAGGCCAAGGACCTCGTCGAAGGCCTTCCCAAGGAGGTCAAGGAAGGCGTCGCCAAGGAAGAGGCCGACGAGGCCAAGAGCCAACTGGAAGAGGCGGGTGCTACAGTCGAGATCAAGTAGCTCTACGTCCGGCAAGCGCAACAGTATGGCGGGGCCGGGTCTCTCGCGGCGTTCGCGGCCGCGGGCGGTTCGAGCCGTCGTATATTCGCCGGGGCGGACCGGCGAACGAAATGGGACTGCGCGCCCGGCATTCCGTTTGCATCGTCCTCAAGAACACGCTACGATAGGATAACGCTCATGTTCCGAATGGATAGGGTCAGGGACTTCTCGAAGGTCGGCGACTCGGCGCCTATTCCGGATCTCATCGACCTGCAGAGAGGCAGCTACGATCGCTTCCTCCAGGCCGATGCCCAACCGGAGAAGCGCAAGAACGAGGGTCTTGAGGCACTGCTGCGGGAAGTGTTTCCCATCGTCAGCTATGACGAGCAGACCACCCTCGAGTACCTCTACTACGAGCTTGGCGAGCCGAGGCACACGCCCGATGAATGCCGCGACCTGCGGCTGACTTACGGTCGGCCGCTGCGCATCCGCTGCCGCCTGAGCCGCAAGGACTCCAAGGATGTCCTTGAGGAGAGCATCTATCTCGGCGAGGCGCCGATAATGATCGGCGGCGGGGAGTTCATCATCAACGGCGCCGAGCGGGTCATCGTCTCGCAGCTTCACCGCTCTCCGGGCGTGGACTTCACCGTGGAGATGCAGGAGACGGACCGGCCGCTGCACGGGGCGAGGATTATCCCCGAACGCGGAAGCTGGATAGAGCTTGCGGTGTCCAAGAAGGACGCCGTGACCATGCGGATAGACCAGTCCGGCAAAATCCCGGCCACGATGTTCCTCCGAGCCGTCGATGAGCAGTACGGTACGGACTCGGCCATCATTCGGCTGTTCTACAATACCAGCAAGATTCCCGCCGACGAACTGACGCCCCAGACATACCTGGTCGAGCCGTTCGTGGACCCCGACACCGGCGAGGAACTCGTCCCCGCCGGCGGCCAGATTGGCGAGGCGCTTACCAGGATAGTCTCGGCCACCACAAAGAAGGTGGAGGTCATCGACAACCCCGGCGACCCGCTGATCCTCAACACCCTCGCAGAGGACGCCGCTGACAGCTACGAAAACGCGCTGCTTCGGCTATATATGCGGCTGCGGCCGGGCAATCCGCCGCAGCTCGACAAGGCCAAGGCGCTTTTCGATGAGAAGTTCCGCGACGAGAACCGCTACCGGCTCGGCAAGGTCGGCCGGTTCCGCGTGAATCGCAAGTTCGGGCAGAGCATCTCCGAAAGCGAGATGATCCTGCTGGCCGACGACTTCATCAACACGCTGAAGTACATGCTTACGCTCCGGGCCGGTGAGGGAGACGTTGACGACATCGACCACCTCGGCAACCGCCGCCTGCGAACCATCGATGAGCTTGCCAGCGAGGAGCTGCGCAAGGGATTCCTGAAGCTCCGTCGCACCGTGCAGGAGCGGATGAGCTTGAAGGACCCGAACGATCTGACGAAGATCGCCGAGCTGGTCAACTCCAAGAGCGTCTCCTCGGCGATGGACTACTTCTTCGGCCGGGGCGAGCTTAGCCAGGTGGTGGATCAGCAGAACCCCCTGGCGCAACTGACACACGAGCGTCGGCTCTCGGCGCTGGGACCGGGCGGCCTGAACCGTAAGCGGGCCGGCTTCGAGGTCCGCGACGTGCACATAAGCCACTACGGCCGGGTATGCCCCATCGAGACGCCGGAAGGCAACAACATCGGCCTGATTACGTCCATGGGCATCTACGCCGACGTGGACGAGTACGGCTTCCTGACCACGCCGTACCAGGTGGTGGAGGACGGCTCGGTCAACGGCAAGGTGGTACCCCTGCGGGCGGATGAGGAGATGCAGAGCACGCTGGCGCCGCCGAACATCCTCCAGCGCAACGGCGACGGCAAGGCGAAACTGCCCAAGGACCAGGTGCTCGCCCGGCTCAAGGGCGAGCTTAAGATGGTGGACTCCAAGGACGTCCGATACGTGGATGTCTCGCCCAAGCAGACGGTGGGCGTCTCGACGGCGCTGGTTCCGTTCCTTGAGCACGACGACGCCAACCGGGCGCTGATGGGCGCGAACATGCAGCGACAGGCCGTTCCGCTGCTGCGGACCGAGCCGCCGCTGGTGGCGACGGGACTGGAAAAACCCATCGTCGAGAACTCCGGCATGGTCGTGAAGGCCGAGAAGGCCGGAACCGTGACCTACGTTGACGGCGCCCGAATCGTCATCAACAACACCGATGAGTATGACCTGCGGAAGTTCGCCAAGCTCAACGAGCGGGCCTGCCTGAACCAGAAGCCGCTGGTCCGCGAGGGGCAGCGCGTCCGCAAGGGCGAGGTAATCGCCGACGGTTCGGCGACCGCGGAGGGCGAGTTGGCGCTGGGGCGGAACGTGCTGGCGGCCTTTATGCCCTTCGACGGATACAACTACGAGGACGCCATCCTCATATCCGAGGAGCTTGTAAAGGGCGACGTGTTCACCTCCGTCCACCTCGAGGAATACGAGGTTGAAGTCCGCGAGACCAAGCTGGGTCGCGAGGAGTTCACCCGCGACATCCCGAACGTATCCGAGGCGGCGTTACGCAACCTCGACGAGCACGGCGTGGTTCGCGTGGGCACGCGGGTCGAGCCGAGCGACATCATGGTTGGCAAGGTTTCGCCGAAGTCCAAGACCGAGCTTAGCCCCGAGGAGAAGCTGCTGCACGCGATCTTCGGCCGCGCGGGCGAGGACGTCAAGAACGACTCGCTGGAGCTGCCGGCCGGGGAGGAGGGCGTGGTGGTCGATACGCGCCGGTTCAGCCGCCGGACGAACATGACAGACGAGCAGAAGAAGGAACTAAAGGCCCAGATGAAGGACTACGAGGGCCGCATGAACAGCCGCCTTATCGAGACGTTCCGCCAGATGGTCGCGGAGATGAACGATGTGCTCGATAAGGAGATGATTGACCCTAATACTCGTCAGAAGGTCGCCCAGAGCGAGAACGAGGAAGTCGTCATGGAGCAGGTGAACGACTTCTCACTGAGCTGGGCTAAGTCCCAGAAAGACGCCGTCAAGCAGCAGGTGGAAAGCATCTACAACCGATACTGGCCGCGCATCGAGGCGGTCCGCGCCGAGGCCAGCCGCAAGCTGGACCAGATGAAGCGCGGCGACGAGCTTCCCAGCGGCGTCCTGGAGATGGTCAAGGTCGTCGTGGCGACCAAGCGGAAGCTCGGAACCGGCGACAAGATGGCCGGCCGGCACGGCAACAAGGGCGTCATCGCCAGGATTCTTCCGGTCGAGGATATGCCTTTCCTTCCCGACGGCACGCCGGTGCAGATCGTCCTGAACCCGCTGGGCGTTCCCAGCCGGATGAACGTCGGGCAGATTCTCGAGACGCACCTCGGCTGGGCGGCCGCGGTGCTGGGCTTCCAGGCGGTAACGCCGGTCTTCGACGGCGCGACCGAAAAGGAAATCTTCGACTGCCTCAACGAGGCCAACGAGCATGTGCGCAATCGCCGCGAGGACATCGAGGCGGTCCAGAACGCCGGCGACACCCGCGAGCCGCTCGTGGAGATGCCTACCGACGGCAAGGTGGTGCTCTACGACGGCCGGAGCGGAGAGCGATTCGAGCAGAAGGTAACTGTCGGCTACATCTACATGAACAAGCTCCACCACCTGGTGGATGAGAAGATCCACGCCCGCTCGACAGGCCCTTATTCGCTGATTACCCAGCAGCCGCTGGGCGGAAAGGCCAGGACCGGCGGTCAGCGGTTCGGCGAGATGGAAGTCTGGGGTCTGGAGGCCTACGGCGCCAGCTACACACTTCAGGAACTCCTGACCGTCAAGAGCGACGACGTGGAGGGCCGGACCAAGATCTATGAGTCCATGGTCAAGGGCACGAACACTCTCGAGGCGGGCACGCCGGTCAGCTTCGACGTGTTGTGCAACGAGCTGCGAGGACTGGGTCTTAACATCCAGTTGGAGAAGAAGAAGCTCATCTGAGCGCCGGGACGTCCGCCCGACGTGTGCTTAAGGACAAACGCGGTTTAGACAGCGGAGCGACAAACCGATGGCAGAAAGCGTTTACGACCGGATTAACGACTACGGGTCGGTCAAGATCATGCTCGCCAGCCCGAACGACATTCGTAGCTGGTCGTTCGGCGAGGCCAAGAAGCCCGAGACCATTAACTACCGGACGTACCGTCCGGAGAAGGATGGTCTGTTCTGTGAGCGGATATTCGGCCCGGAGCGCGACTGGGAGTGTGCCTGCGGCAAGTACAAGGGCACCAAGCACAAGGGCATCATCTGCGACCGGTGCGGCGTGAAGGTCACGCACTCCCGCGTCCGCCGCAAACGGATGGGGCACATAAATCTCGCGGCGCCTATCGTGCATATATGGTTCTTCAAGGCGCTGCCGAGCCGGCTGGGGACACTGCTGGGCATGAAGACCGCCGAGCTGGAAAAGGTCATCATGTTCCAGGACTACGTCGTAACCGACCCCGGCGAGACGCCCCTGAAGTACATGCAGGTGCTCACAGACGAAGAGTTCCGCTCCGCACAGGAAAAATATCGCGGCGCGTTCAAGGCCGATATGGGCGCCGAGGCGGTCTCCACGCTGCTGGAGAAAATGGATCTCGACGCCATCGCCACGGAGCTGCGCGAGGAGCTCCGAAAGACATCCAGTAAACAGAAGACCAAGGATCTCACCAAGCGGCTCAAGCTGGTCGAGAGCATCCGGTCTTCGGGCAACCGTCCGGAGTGGACCGTGATGGAGGTCATTCCGGTCATTCCGCCGGACCTGCGGCCGCTGGTCCTGTTGGAAAGCGGCAACTTCGCCACCAGCGACCTTAACGACCTGTACAGGCGGATAATCAACCGGAACAATCGCCTGAAGAAGCTGATGGACCTGAACGCCCCGGAGGTGATCATCCGCAACGAAAAGCGGATGCTCCAGCAGTCGGTCGATGCCCTTTTCGACAACGGCCGATGCCGCCGGCCGGTCCAGGGAACCGCCAACCGCCCGCTGAAGTCGTTGACCGACATGATAAAGGGCAAGCAGGGACGGTTCCGGGAAAACCTGCTGGGCAAGCGGGTTGACTACTCAGGCCGGTCGGTCATCGTGGTCGGTCCGGAGCTGAAGCTGCACCAGTGCGGCCTGCCCAAGAAGATCGCGATGGAACTGTACCAGCCGTTCATCATTCGCAAGCTGAAGGACCGCGGCCTGGCCGACACCATCAAGTCGGCCAAGCGGATGATCGAACGACGCGATCAGGAAATCTGGGACGTTCTGGAAGAGGTCATCCACCAGCACCCCGTGCTTCTTAACCGCGCTCCGACGCTGCACCGGATGGGCATTCAGGCGTTCGAGCCGGTTCTGGTCGAGGGAAATGCCATCAAGATTCACCCTCTGGTGTGTAAGGGCTTCAACGCGGACTTCGACGGCGACCAGATGGCGGTCCACCTGCCGCTGAGCATCGAGGCCCAGGCCGAGACGCACACCCTGATGCTGGCGACCAATAACATCTTCTCGCCGGCCAACGGGGCCCCGATCATGAGTCCCTCGCAGGACATGGTCCTGGGCATTTACTACCTGACCTCCGCCCGCGGCGCCGAGCACGTGGACCCCGGTCTGCTGAGAGTCCCCTACGGCGAAGGCGGCGAGGAGGAGGTGAAATACCCGCTTTTCGCCGATGCCCAGGAGGCGATGCGGGCGCATGCGTTCGGCCGACTCGGAATGCACGCCCAAATGCTGTTGCGAGTTCCCAAGGGCGCCGAGGTCGTCGAGAAAGAAGGCATCCGCACCGCCGACGACGGAAAGCTCCTCACCACCGTCGGACGGGTCATCTTCAACGACATCCTGGCCGAGGGCATGCCGTTCTACAACCTTCCCCTCAGCCAGAAGGGCGCGGGGCGGGTTATCAGCGACTGCTACCAGCGGCTGGGTCGCGGTCCGACTCTGGAGCTGCTCGACAACATCATGGATATCGGGTTCAACTACTCGACCCTGGCGGGCATCTCCTTCGGCGTCAGCGACCTGCGCGTGCCGGAGCAGAAGAGCGAAATCCTCGCCAAGGCCCAGAAGATGGTGGACCGCATCGAGGCCGACTACCAGGCCGAGGCCATCACCGAGGGCGAGCGTTATAACCAGATCGTGGATGTCTGGATTCACGCCCGCGAGGAACTTACCAAGATACTGCGGACCGTGCTTGCGACCGACATCAGCTCCGACGAGCGCGATTACGTTAATCCGGTCTGGCTTATGAGCGATTCCGGCGCCCGGGGCAACATCGACCAGATCCGTCAGCTCTGCGGGATGCGCGGGTTGATGTCCAAGCCGTCCGGCGAGATTATCGAGACCCCTATTACCAGTAACTTCCGCGAGGGCCTCTCGGTGCTGGAGTACTTCTCCTCCACCCACGGCGCCCGGAAGGGCCTGGCCGACACCGCCCTGAAGACCGCCGACTCCGGTTACCTGACCCGGAAGCTTGCGGATGTGGCACAGAACGTCATCGTCAACGAGCTGGACTGTGGCACGCTCAAGGGCGTCAGCAAGTACGCCATCTACAAGGGCGAAGAGGTTGACGTTCCGCTGCGCGACGTGATAGTCGGCCGGGTGGCGAGGGAAAATATAGTCAACCCGATTACCGACCAGAGCATCGTCGCTGAGAACGAGGTCATAACGCCCGAGGCGGCGCTACAGATCGAGGATCTGGGCATGGAGGCAATCCGTGTCCGCAGCCCACTGACGTGCGAAAGCCCGCTGGGCGTTTGTGCCCGCTGTTACGGACAGGACCTTTCCACCGGCCGGCTGGTCGAGGAGGGCCTTGCCGTCGGGATTGTGGCGGCCCAGTCCATCGGCGAGCCGGGCACTCAGCTTACCATGCAGACGTTCCATACCGGCGGCGTCGCCACCCGCGCGGTGGTCGAGGCCGAGGTCTCGGCGAGCGTCTCCGGTACCGTGCAGTACCGCGATCTGAACGCCGTCGAGGTCAAGACCGGCAAGACAGTCCAGCGCGTGTGCCTGAAGCGCAACGGCGAGGTCGTCATCGCCGACGAAAAGGGCCGTGAGCTTGAGAAGTACAAGGTTCCCTACGGCGCAGTGGTGCTGGTGGCCGAGGGCCAGAAGGTCCGCGCCGGTCAGCGGCTGGTGATGTGGGACCCGCACCGTGTTCCGATTCTGGCCGAGGCCCCCGGCGTTGTCCGCTTCCAGGATGTTGAGGAAGGCGAGACTGTCCGCGTGGAGTCCGAGCGGGGCGGCCGGGCCAGGTACGTGGTTATCGAGCACAAGGGCGAGAAGCACCCTCGAATTGTTATCGAGGACAACTCCGGCAAGGTTTTGGACTTCCACTATCTGCCGGCCAAGGCCCGTATCGAGGTGGAAGAAGGTCAGCAGGTCGCCCCGGGTGAGCTTCTGGCTCGTCAGCCGCGCGAGATAAGCGGAACGCAGGACATCACCGGCGGCCTGCCGCGGGTTACGGAGCTGTTCGAGGCACGCAAGCCGAAGGAGCCGGCGGCGATGGCGGAGATTTCCGGCCGCGTGGAACTCCAGACCGAAAAGCGCCGCGGCAAGATGACCATCATCATCCGCAGCGAGTCCGGCATGGAGCGCGAGCACCACGTGCCGCACGACCGGCACCTGCTGGTTCACACCGGCGACTACGTCGAGGCGGGCGATCCGCTGACCGAAGGTCCGCTGGTACCGCACGATATCCTCGCAATACGAGGCGAAGAGGCCGTCCAGCGCTATCTCCTGGAAGAAGTCCAGAGCGTCTATCGCAGCGTCGGCGTGGAGGTCAACGACAAGCATGTCGAGGTCGTGCTCACGCAGATGCTCAGGAAGGTTAAGGTCGAATCCGTCGGCGATACGAATCTTCTGCCCGGCGACGTGGTTGACAAGTTCGCCTTCCGCGCAGAGAATGAACGGCTAAGCCGATCGCTGAAGATCGACGACGGCGGAGACACGGGCTTTGCCAAAGGCGATATCGTGCCCCGGGAAAAGGTCGAGCAGGCCAACGCCGAGGCCGAGAGTTCCGGCGGCCAGCCCGCCAAGACCCGCCGGCCCCGACCGGCCACTGCCAAGACGCTGCTGTTGGGTATCACCAAGGCGTCGCTGCAGTCGGAGAGCTTCCTGTCGGCGGCGAGCTTCCAGGAGAGCACCAAGGTGTTCACGGAGGCGGCCCTGGCGGGCAAGGTGGACGAGCTTCGCGGTCTGAAGGAGAACGTGATCCTCGGGCACCTCATCCCGGCGGGCACGAGCTTCAAGCCGTACGTTGACATGACGGTCAAGCGCCTGGTTGAACTGCCTGAGCTGCCCGGCGGCGAGGACGAGGAAGAGCTGACCGAGGCGCAGATTACCCAGGCCGTGCAGCAGGCCCTGATGGGACAGCAGTAGAGTGAATAATCGCCACGGTTTCGCCGAGGGCGGGACCATGAAGAGGAACAGCTAATGCCGACTGTAAACCAACTTGTTCGTAAGCCCCGACGGGTGCAGTATAAGAAGAAGAAGAACGTCGCGCTTGAGGGCTGCCCCCAGAAGCGAGGCGTGTGCCTTCAGGTTAAGGCGGTGACGCCGAAAAAGCCCAACTCCGCGCTTCGGAAGGTTGCGCGGGTCCGGCTGAGCAATGGCAAGGAGGTTACCGCCTACGTACCGGGCGTGGACCACAACCTTCAGGAGCACAGTATCGTGCTGGTGCGCGGCGGGCGGGTGCGGGACCTGCCCGGCGTGCGGTATCACATCGTCCGCGGCACGTTGGACGCCGCCGGCGTCGAGGGCCGCAGGCAGAGCCGCAGCAAGTATGGAGCCAAGCGCCCCCGCTAGGCGGGCGACGACAGCGAGCCGGCCATGAAAGGTCGAGACGGACGGACCAGATATGCCACGTAAAAGCTTCACCAAAGCGGATGAACAGCTTCAGCCGGATGGCCGGTATGGCAGCAAACTGCTGAGCCGTTTCATCAACTATTTCATGTGGGACGGCAAAAAGAGCGTTGCCGAACGCATAGTTTACGATGCTCTGGATATAATCGACAAACGGGTCAACGATGCGACCCCGCTGGAAGTGTTCGAAAAGGCGATAGAGAACGTCAAGCCGATGATCGAGGTCCGCTCCAAGCGGGTCGGCGGCGCAAGCTATCAGGTTCCGATGCAGGTATCGGCCAAGCGTCGTCAGTCGCTTGCGTTCCGGTGGATACGCGACGCGGTTCGCTCGCAGCGGGGCAGGCCGATCGCCCAACGGATGGCCGACGAACTGCTGGCCGCGTACCGCGGCGAGGGCTCGGCCATGCAGACGCGAGAAAACATCCACCGTATGGCCGAAGCGAACAAGGCGTTTGCACACTTCGCCTGGTAAAGGCGGAGATAAGTTGAAATTCCGAAGGCCGGCACCTCTCCCGGCCGAGACAAAGCGGTGATGGTTGAATCGCCCGACGAGGGAGGCGGGGACCGGCAAGGTCCCGGCGGTGCGGGCGACCCCGGTAGGACTCGATCCGGAGCCGGGGCTCACTGAAGGCCCGAGGGCCGCGAGATAAGACAACCGGGCCGGCCTGCCCTATGCCGCCAGAAGGCGGTCAAGGCCGGTTACCCGTCCGGGCAGGACGGGTGCAGCTTCTCCCCGCGACAGGCGGAAAACGCCGCGACGTGTGCGGTCTATCCGTTACGGAGAACAGAACCGCTACGCCGGGCGAAAACCACGAACAGAAAAATGGCCAAGGACCTGAACAAAGTTCGCAACATCGGCATCGCGGCGCACATAGACGCCGGTAAGACAACCGTTACCGAGCGTGTGCTGTTTTTTGCCGGCAGGACGTACAAGATAGGCGAGGTGCATGACGGCACCGCGGTGATGGACTATCTGTCCGAGGAGCAGGAGCGCGGCATCACCATCACCTCCGCGGCTACCTCGCTGCACTGGCGCAAGCACACCCTGACGCTGATAGACACCCCCGGCCACGTGGACTTCACCGTCGAGGTCGAACGTGCCCTCCGCGTGCTCGACGGCGCGGTGGCAGTGTTCTGTGCGGTCGGCGGGGTGGAGGCCCAGTCCGAGACGGTCTGGCACCAGGCCGACCGCTACCACGTTCCGCGGATGTGCTTTGTAAACAAGATGGACCGCGCCGGGGCCGACTTCGAGACGGTCGTCGCTGAGATAGCCCAGCGGCTCGGGGGCAACCCGGTGGTCATACAACTGCCGATGGGTGCCGGCGACGACTTCGTCGGGCAGATAGACATCATCCGTCGGCGCGCCTTTTACTACGATCCGGAAGAGATCGCCACCAAGCTACGCGTCGAGGACGTTCCGGAAGAGTATCGCGAGCAGGTCGAGGTCGCCAGGCACGAGCTTATCGAAAAGGTCGCCGAGTGCGACGACCGACTGATGAAGAAGTACGTCCACGAAGAGGACATCAGCGAGAAGGACATTGTCGCCGCACTTCGGCGCGGCACGCTTGACAATCGGCTCCAGCCGGTGTTGTGCGGCTCGGCGCTGAAGCACGTGGGTGTCCGTCCACTTCTGGACGCGGTGGTGGACTACCTGCCGAGTCCGCTTGAGGTCCGCCCGGTGCGAGGTCACGAAAGCGTCTCCGGCGGCGAGTCGATGGAGCGGCCGGCGGACCCGGAAGAGCCGTTCGCGGCCCTGCTTTTCAAGGTGACGGCCGATCCCCACGGCGACCTGCACTTTATCCGTGTTTACAGCGGTACGCTGAAGGCCGGCACCCGCGTGCTGAACAGCACTCAAAACAAGAAGGAAAACATCACCCGCATCTGGGAGATGCACGCCAAGGAACGCATTCGGCGCGACGAGGTTACGGCCGGTGAGATCGTGGCCGTGGTCGGACTTAAGGACAGCATAACCGGCGATACGCTTTGTGACACTCGCCATCCGATAGTGCTGGAGCGGTTGCACCTTCCGGAGCCGGTGATAACGATGTCCATCGAGCCGCGGACCAACGCCGAGAAGGATCGGCTGGTCGAGGCGATGAGGTCGCTCCGCAAGGAGGACCCCAGCTTCGGATACCGATTCGACTCCGAGACCGGCCAGACGCAGATTTCCGGCATGGGCGAGTTGCACCTGGAGGTAATCCGCAACCGCCTGGTGCGCGACATGGGGCTTGAGGTTCGCGTCGGCCGTCCCAGCGTGGCCTATAAGGAGACCATCCGCTCGGCCGCCGAGACCCGCGGCAGCTTCATCCGCCAGACCGGCGGGCGGGGCCAGTACGGCGTGGTCGAACTGCGTGTGGAGCCGTTCGAGCCGGAAGAAGGCGAAGATCCGTTCATCTTTGAGGACAAGACCAAGGGCGGCGTCATCCCGCGGGAGTTTATCCCGTCGGTTGAAGAGGGCGCCCGCGACGCGGCCTCTACCGGCCCGCTGGCGGGCTTCCCGATGCTGAATATCCGGGTCTCGCTGCTGGACGGCAAGCACCACCCGGTTGACAGCTCGGAGATCGCCTTCCAGCAGGCGGCGGCAATCGCCTTCGCCGACGCGGCGCAAAAGGCCTCGCCGGTATTCCTTGAGCCGATTATGCGTTTGCAGGTTATGACCCCCGAGGAGTACCTGGGTCCGGTGACGGGCGATTTGCAGGCCCGCAGAGCGGAGATAAAGCAGATGCAGCAGCGGGGAAACCAGCGTCTGTTGCTTGCGGAGGTTCCGCTGGCGGAAATGTTCGGTTACTCGACGCAGTTGCGTTCGGTGACCCAGGGCAGGGCGACCAGCACGATGGAACCGCTGCGTTATGCCCCCGCGCCGCAGCAGGTAGCCGAGAAAATCATGCGGTTTGTGTAGTTGTTCGCAAAAACTGTGCAAAAAAGCTGACGGAATGATTGACAACGTCGGCGAAATCATTATGGTGATTGGACTCTGCATTTTGGGCCGCGTGTTCGCGACCCTCCAGGACCGGAGAGTTTCTCCATGGAGCATGACAAGATACGCATCCGGATGGAATCGTACGACCATCGCGCACTGGACGGATCGGCCAAGGAGATTGTGGACCACGCCGAGCGGACAGGCGCGAGAGCGCGGGGTCCGATTCCGCTGCCCACGCGAATCGAGCGTTACACGGTGCTGAGAAGTCCGCACGTTGACAAGAAAGCGCGAGAGCAGTTCGAAATGCGAACGCACAAGCGGATTATCGACATTTATGAACCGACCGTCCGTACGGTTGAGGCGCTGAACCGGCTGGTGGTGCCGGCCGGCGTGTTCGTTAAGATCAAGGCCTGACAGGGCAAACCATGCTACCGGGCATACTAGGCAAAAAAATCGGCATGACGCAGGTGTACGACGAAAACGACGTGCTCCATCCAGTCACGGTGGTGCAGGCCGGACCATGCACCGTCATGCAGGTCAAGAACACCGACACCGACGGCTATGACGCGGTTCAGATCGGCTTCGAGGACTGCAAGCCGCACCGCTCTCGAAAGCCGCAGATAGGCCACGCCGGCCGCGCCGGAGTTCGCGCGAAAAAGCACCTGCGCGAAATCCGCCTGCCCGAACCGGCCGGTGAGGACATCCGCGCCGGCGAGACCTACGGCGTCGAGGCGCTGGAAGGCGTCGAATACGTGGATATCATCGGTGTCAGCAAGGGCAAGGGATTCGCCGGCGTGATGAAGCGGCACGGATTCTCCGGCCAGCCGGCAAGCCACGGCGCGGAGAAGACGCACCGCAGCGCCGGGTCCATAGCCGGGCACGCCTCCAACGCCGGTCTTGGCGGCGACATCAAGAAGGGCAAGCGGATGGCGGGACATATGGGCGTGGACCGCACCACCACCCGGCACCACAAGCTCATCGGTATAGACAAAGAAAACAATCTGCTCCTGATCAAAGGCCCGGTGCCGGGCGCCAAGGGTCAGGTGGTAATGGTCCGCAAGAGCAAGACGGCGAGGATCCGCTGATACGACGGAACAAAGCCATGCTGGAAGTTCCCGTTTACAACACGAAGGGCGAACAGGTCGAGACGCTGAAGGTGGATGAGGCTGCTCTCGGCGGAAGCGTCAACGCCGCTCTGCTGAAGCAGGCGGTGGTGATGTATCACGCCAACAGCCATCAGAACACCTCGGAGACCAAGGGACGGTCCGAAATCCGCGGCTCGACCCGCAAGCTGTTCCGCCAGAAGGGCACGGGCATGGCCCGTCGCGGTCCCATTCGGGCGAACATTCTGCGGGGAGGCGGCGTGACGTTCGCCAAGAAGCCCCACGAGCGGCGGCTGAGCATGCCCCGCCGGATGCGGAAGGCGGCGCTGAACTCGGCGATACTGGCCAAGATTATCGGCGGCGACCTGCTGGTAGTGGACGAGCTTAGCTTCGAGGCGCCGAAGACAAACGAGATGGCGTCTGTGCTGAAGAACCTGAAGATCAACCGATCGTGTCTGCTGGCGCTGAACGAAAGCGACCGGACGATCTACCTCAGCGCCAGGAATATCCCGGACCTGACGGTCAGGACCGCCGCGGAGCTTAACGCGTACGAGGTCGCCAGCCGACGGAAGATGCTTATCACAGCCGACGGCATGAAGGCCCTGGTGGGCACGGAGGTGGCGTCGTGAAGCTGCAGACTTACGAGGTCGTCATACGCCCGCTGGTGACAGAGAAGAGCACTCACCAGGCCGGCGTGCAGAACTGCTACGCCTTCGAGGTTCATCCGGAGGCGAACAAGGCGCAGATACGCAACGCAGTCGAGAAGATTTACGACGTAAAGGTGCTGGACGTGCGGACGTCGCTGAGGCGCGGCAAGCCGCGAAGGACGCGCTTCGTGCAGAGCCGCACCAAGCACTGGAAAAAGGCGGTCGTCGAGCTGCACCCGGACTACCGCATCGATTTGTTCTAGCCGTTGAGTTGCCCAGCCATGCCGATCAAGAAATACAAACGAACCTCACCGGGAAGGCGGAACAGCTCGGTCAACATACGGACCGAGGCGACCACCACGACGCCGGAGAAGTCGCTGCTTCGCCCGCTGAAAAAGAGCGGCGGCCGGAACCACAGCGGCGTGGTCACCACCGGCCACCGCGGCGGCGGCGCCAAGCGCATGTACCGCGTGATCGACTTCAAGCGGGACAAGGACGATCAGTCGGCCGAGGTCCGGACCATTGAGTACGATCCGAACCGCAGCTGCAATATCGCCCTGGTTGAGTACGAGGACGGCGAGAGGCGTTACATACTTGCCCCGGCCGGGCTGCGTGTCGGCCAGAAGGTCTATTCCGGTCCCCAGGCCGAGCCGCGACGCGGCAACTGCCTGCCCTTGGACAGGATTCCGCCCGGGCTGGAGGTGCACAATATAGAGATGACCCCCGGCGCCGGCGGCAAGCTGGTCCGCAGCGCCGGCGGCTCTGCTCGCCTGGCGGCCAAAGAAGGCAGGTACGCCCACGTGGTGCTGCCTTCCGGCGAGGTCCGGCTGATAAACGTCAAGTGCCGCGCGACCATCGGCGGCCTGGGCAACCAGGAGCATTCGGGCGTCCGCTGGGGCAAGGCGGGCCGGAATCGCCACCGTGGCCGTCGGCCGCATGTCCGCGGCTC
The DNA here is from genome assembly GCA_003551645.1 of Phycisphaerae bacterium. Lineage (GTDB taxonomy): Bacteria > Planctomycetota > Phycisphaerae > SM23-33 > SM23-33 > PUND01. The sequence continues at coordinate 36,247 of PUND01000054.1, forward strand.
GGCGATGAACCCGGTGGCCCATCCGATGGGCGGCGGCGAGGGTCGCCGCAGCGGAGGCCGACATCCGGTATCGCCGACGGGCAAACTTTCCAAAGGCGGAAAGACCCGTAAGAAGCGCAAGGCCAGCAGAAGAATGATTCTCCGCCGCAGACGCAATGTCCGGCACGGCCAGGTGAGTCTGTAGTGTCGCTTCGGACGGCGCGACGGACTTTTTTGGACGCCGGACAGGGCCGCGGATACCGCAAAGCGTCCCAGGGGCGCTTTTAGGGAAACTCTGTATATTGAAGCATGTCATCGGCAGGCCGAGTTCGTTTTGGCTCGGGCGGCCGGGTGACGGAAGGAAGCAAAGATGGCGCGAAGCACCAAAAAAGGCCCGTTCGTTGACGAAAAGCTCTACCGCAAGGTTCAGCGGGCGGAGCAGACCGGCAGTCGCGAGCCGATCAAGACGTGGGCACGGGCGTGCACCATAGTGCCGGAGTTTATCGGGCACACGTTCATGGTGCACAACGGCAAGGTATTCAATCGCGTGTTTGTAACAGAAGACATGGTAGGCCATCGGCTCGGCGAGTTCAGCCCGACGCGGACGTTCCGCGGGCACGCTCGCGGCAGGTGAGTCGGCTAGGCCCGCCGGAGTGAACGAGGAACAAAAGCGATGCCCTGGCACGCAAAGCACAGGTTCGCTCGAATCAGCCCGCGGAAGGCCCGCCTGGTGGCGGAGCTTATCCGCCAGCGCGACGTGCAGGATGCGCTGAACGTGCTGCGGTTTACGCACAATCGGGCGGCACAGATGGTGACCAAGGTGCTCAACAGCGCCATAGCCAACGCCGACGAGGCCGAAGCGGACGTGGACCGACTGTTTGTCTCGGAGGCCCGCGTTGACGAGGGACCGGTGATGCGGCGGTTCCAACCGAAAGACCGCGGACGGGCGCACCCGATCCGCAAGCCCACCAGCCACATTGTCGTGGTGGTGGATGAGGAGCAGGAGTAACCGGCGACCATGGGTCAGAAGATATCACCAACCGGATTCCGGACGGGCGTCACCCGCGGCTGGCAGAGCCGATGGTTCGCCCCGGGCAGCAACTTCGGGGAGTTCCTGGTCGAGGACGAGAAGGTTCGCCGGTTCATAGACGACCGGCTTAACCGCCAGCCGCCGTACGCGGCCATCAGCGCTGTGGAAATCGAGCGGACCCGCGAGGAAGTGAAGGTCTTCATCAAGACGGCCCGCCCGGGGCTGGTAATCGGCCCGAAGGGCGCCGAGGTTGACAAGCTCAAGGACGCCCTGGAGTCCCTGACCAACCGTCGTGTGAACATTAACATCGTCGAGGTGAAATCGCCGGACCTGGACGCCAAGCTGATAGCCGAGGGCATCGCCGAGCAGCTCAAGCGGCGTGCGAGTTTCCGTCGGACGCTGAAACAGCGGGCCGACGCCGCGATGCAGGCCGGCGCCAAGGGCGTGAAGATCGCCGTCGGCGGACGGCTCGGCGGCGCCGAGATGGGCAGGCGGGAGTCGGTCCTTCGCGGCAGCATCCCGCTGCACACGCTGTCGGCGGATGTTGATTACGGCTTCGCCCCGTGCATTACGACCTACGGCACCATCGGTGTGAAGGTGTGGGTCTTTCGCGGTCGGTTCGGCGAGGAGCCGCCCAAGCCCGAGGCCGGAGCCGGCGGCGGTCGCCCGAGACGGCGTCGCGACGGCGCCGGCGGTCCGGGCGGCGGATCCCGCGGACAGGGCGGCCGGACAGGCAGAGGTCAGCGGGGCGGTCGGAGCAGAGGCCCCGCATCCGGCGGTCAGAGCACGCAGAGTGATCAGACCAAACAGGACAACAAGCCGGCTGAATCGGCCGGACAGGAACAGAGCGACTCTTCGCCCCAGGGCGGAGAAGGCGCGCAAGCGAGTGAATAGGACTGGTCAGGTGTCATCATGCCGTTGATGCCAAACAGAGTGAAGTACCGCAAGGCCCACCGGGGCAAGGTCCGCGGGAACGCCACGCGTGGGAACACGGTGGTGTTCGGCGACTACGGAATCCAGACGACCGAGGCCGGCTGGATAACGGCCAGGCAGATAGAGGCCGGACGAATCGCCGCGACGCACTACCTCCACCGCGAGGGGCGCGTTTACATCCGCATATTCCCGGACAAGCCCTACACCAAGAAGCCCCTGGAGGTTCGGATGGGCAAAGGCAAGGGCGAGCCGGAGGGCTGGGTCGCGGTGGTCAAGCCCGGTTCGGTGCTTTTTGAAATCAGCGGCGTTGACGAGGCGACCGCGCGGGCGGCGCTGCAGAGAGTAGCGCACAAGATGCCCCTGCGGTGCCGGATGGTTCATCGTCGCCATTGATGCGGGACAGTTGCGATGAAGATTAATGAAATCAGAGAACTGAGCGACGAGGAGCTTTCGGCGGAGCTGGAGCGTTTGCGTCGGCATGTGTTCGACCTTCGCAGCCAGTCGGTGACCGAAAAGCTCGAGGACCCCTCCATGGTCACCAAGGCCCGGAGGGACATCGCTCGGATTCTTACGGTTCAGAGGCAGCGTGCCCACGCCGCCGCGGTGGCTGGCGCCGAGAGTGAGCGGAAGTAGACCCTATGGCAGAGGCAGCCCGACAGGAACAGTCCGAAAAGAAGATGGCCCGCTCGGTCATCGGCACGGTGATGTCAATAAGCGGCGAGAAGACCATCAACGTCGGCATCGACAACATGGTCCCCCACCGGAAATACGGCAAGTACATTCGCCGGCGGACGAAGCTGCTTGTGCACGACCCCAAAGGTGAGGCGGCTAAGGGCGACCGGGTCGAAATTATACCGTGCCGACCGCTTAGCCGGCGTAAGTCGTGGCGGCTGGTTCGGGTGGTTCGTCGCAGCGATCTGCCCATGGGTCCCGGCGGAAAAGAAGGATAGTACGGTGATTCAGCAGGAAACGCATCTGGACGTTGCGGACAATACCGGAGCCAGGGAAATCGGTGTCATCCGGATTCTGGGCGGCTCTACCCGGCGGGGCGGAGGTACCCGGCGGACGGCGTCGATAGGCGATATTTTTGTCGGCTCGGTCAAGAAGGCCATTGCCGGCTCGGACGTCAAGAAGGGCGATATCGTGCGGTGCGTGATAGTCAGGACGGCGTACCCAGTGCGCCGGCCCGACGGCAGTTACATCCGCTTCGACCGCAACGCCTGCGTAATCGTGGACGAGGAAGGCAACCCGCGAGGGACGCGCATCTTCGGCGCCGTCGCGAGAGAGCTGAGAGAGCGGAACTACATGAAGATCGTCTCCCTGGCGACTGAGGTGGTCTAGAACATGGCACAGCGCGTGAAAAAAGGCGACACCGTGGTGGTCATCGCCGGCGACCAGAAAGGCGCCGTCGGCGAGGTGCTTGCGGTTTATCCGCGCGAGCGGAAGGTGCTCGTCCAGGGTGTCAACCGGGTCTATCGGCACCTCAGGCCCAGTCGGCAGAACCCCCAGGGCGGGCGGATACAGAAGGAGATGCCGGTGGATATTTCGAACGTCCGCCCGGCGGATCCTAAGACCGGACAGCCCACGCGGGTGGGGTTCCGCGTCCGTGAAGACGGAACGAAGGAACGGTACGCCAGGAAGTCCGGCGAGTCGTTGGGAATCGTGAAGGCATCGGAGCAATAGGACCGGCGGTATGGTCGCGAGATTGCTGGAACATTATCGAACCGAGGTCGCACCGCAACTGCGGGAGCGATTCGAGTATAAGAACGCCCTGGCCACGCCCCGGCTGGAGAAGATAGTCATCTCCATCGGCATGGGCGACGCCAACCGCGAACAGCAGCGGCTGGAGACGGCCTTGAAGGAACTCACTGAGATTGCCGGGCAGAAGCCGGTAATAACGCGGGCCAGGAAGTCCGTCAGCAACTTCAACGTCCGCCGAGGTTATTCGGTGGGTGTGAAGGTTACGCTTCGCCGTCAGCGGATGTACGAGTTCCTGGACCGGTTGGTTTCGCTGGCGATTCCGCGTGTGAAGGACTTCCGCGGACTGAACCCTTCGAGCTTTGACGGGCGAGGCAACTACAGCATGGGCCTGGCCGAGCAGACGGTCTTCCCGGAGATCGACTCGGCGAAGGTCCAGCACACGCAGGGCATGAATATAACCATCCACACGACGGCCGAGACCGACGAGGAAGCGATGGAGCTTCTTCGCGGGCTTGGGATGCCGTTGCGTGAGAGCTGACCAGGCACAGCGCAGTCGGAGACGTTATGGCGACCAAAGCACACATGGCCAAGGCCAACCGCCCCCCGAAGTACTCGACGCGCCGCATCCGGCGCTGCCAGTTGTGCGGGCGCGTCAGGGGCGTTTATCGCAAGTTTCAGATTTGCCGGATTTGCCTGCGGAACCTGGCGCACGAAGGCAAGATTCCGGGACTGATGAAGTCGAGCTGGTGACGAGGAAATGACACGATGAGCTTGTCCGACCCCATTGCGGACTTCCTGACACGTTTACGAAACGCACTTACCGCCCGGCACGAGGTTGTGAACTCGCCGGCTTCGAAGGTGTGCGAGGGCATCTGCCGGGTGCTGAGGGAAGAGGGCTACATAGAGGACTACAAGACCATAGAAGACGGCAAACAGGGCCTGCTTCGTGTGTACCTGAAGTACGGACCGGTCGGCGAAGATGTGATTACCGAGCTTCATCGCTGGAGCAAACCCGGCCGCCGGGTGTATCGCGGCGTGGAAGGCCTGCCCCGACCGCTCGAGGGAATGGGCATAGCCGTGGTGTCCACGTCCCAGGGCGTACTCAGCGACCGGCAGTGCAGGGACCGCAAGGTCGGCGGAGAGGTTCTTTGTACGGTGTGTTAGCACCGCGTAACCGGATGCAAGGGCTGTTGATTCCGGGCGTTGAGATGTGCGAAACAGAAGCGGAGCTTGAGAAAAATTCGACACGCGAGTGTGTTTCTGCCGGCTTCGGTTTAGAGCAGACGGACGCTTCGGCTTACAGTTAACGAGGCACCAGAGGTAACCAGATGTCACGCATAGGCAAACGTCCGATAGCGATACCCGACGGCGTGAAGGTCAACGTCAGCGGGCGGACCGTGACGGCCGAAGGCCCGAAGGGCCGGCTGTCGATGGAGCTTCGTCCAGAGGTGGATGTGTCGGTGGATGAGGATGCATCGGAACTGACCGTTACCCCCCGCGACGACGGACGAGATACCAAGAGCTACCACGGCATGACGCGCTCGCTGCTAGCCAATATAGTCGAAGGTGTGACCAACGGCTTCACCAGGCAACTGGAGGTTTACGGCGTCGGCTACGGCGTGCAGTTGCAGGGACGGAAGCTGTCGGTGACGGCGGGCTGCAGTCATCCGCTGATATTTGACGTGCCGGAGGGGCTGGAAGTGACGGTTGATGTGGCCCAGGCCAGAGGCGACGAGCAGCCGGCTCGTTTCACCATCTCCGGCGTGGACAAACAGGCCGTCGGTGAGTTCGCCGCGGACATCCGCAAGACCCGGCCGCCCGAGCCGTACAAGGGCAAGGGCATCCGGTACGCGGGCGAGCAGGTCCGGCGGAAGGTGGGCAAGGCCTTTGCGGGCACCGGCGCCGCCTGAGGCGGACGCCAGACAGGACCAGGCAACCATGAAGCGTATGGAAAAGAAAGCGATGCAGCTCAGGCGGCGCAAGCGACGCGTGCGAAAGAAGGTTTACGGCACGCCGGAAAGGCCGCGTCTGAGCGTGTTCCGCAGTCACAAGCACATTTACGCCCAACTCATCGACGACACGGCCGGGCGGACCATCGCCTCGGCGTCTTCGATGGACGGCACGCTGCGGCAGCGTCTGCCCCAGGGCGGCAATCGCGAGGCGGCGACCGCCGTCGGCGAGGCCGTTGCCGGAAAGGCCGCCGAAGCGGGCGTCAAGCAGGTGGTGTTCGACCGCAACGGCTACCCCTATCACGGGCGAGTCCGTGAACTGGCCGAGGCGGCCCGCAAGGGCGGACTGGAGTTTTAAGACCACAAGGAGCGTTGAGCGTGGCGATGCAAAGACGCAGACAACGAGGCCCGGCGCAGGACGTCGCCGAGGAGCAGCCCTACGAGGACAGCGTCATCCAGATTTACCGGTCCGCAAAGGTGGTCCGGGGCGGGAGGCGGTTCGGATTCGAGGCGCTGGTGGTGGTCGGCGACCGCAACGGGCAGGTAGGACTGGGCTACGGAAAGGCCAACGAGGTTCCCCTGGCGGTCGAGAAGGGCATCGCCGAGGCGAGAAAGACTATGTTCCCGGTCAAGCTTTTCGAAAGCAGAACCATCCCGCACAGCGTTATCGGACGGTGCGGGGCCTCTAAGGTCGTGATGGTCCCGGCCTCGGCAGGTACCGGCGTCATTGCCGGCAAGAAGCTCAGCCCTCTGCTGGAGCTTGCCGGTATCAACGACGTTTTGACCAAGGCGTACGGCTCGACGGCTCCGAAGAACCTTCTCAAGGCGGGAGTTGACGCCCTTCAGAAGCTTCGTACCGCCGAGGAGATCAATAAGCTGCGAGGAGTGCAGGTCGGATGAAGCTTGACGAGATACTTCAATCCGCTGGCAAAGACAGTCGCCGGCGGCGTGTCGGCCGCGGCGGCGGCTCCGGTCGGGGCAAGACCAGCGGCCGCGGGCACAAGGGCTACGGTTCGCGATCGGGCGCCAAGCGCCGCCCCGGCTACGAGGGCGGGCAGAATCCGGTGCTGTTTAGAGTTCCCAAGCGAGGTTTTTCCAATATCCGGTTCAGGAAGAACTACCAGGAAGTCAACATCTGCGACCTGGAGCAGTTTTCCGACGGCGACAGGATCGATGGCGAAAAGATGCGTGAAGCGGGACTTATCTCCGACGCCGAGGCGCCTGTCAAGGTGCTCGGCTACGGACAGATTCAGAAGAAGCTGACCGTGGTGGCGGCGAAATTCTCGACCTCGGCGGCCGAGAAGATAGCGTCCGCCGGCGGTAATGCGGAAACCATTGAGTAACTTCGGACCATAAGAGGTTCGGCTGATGGCGTTCAGAATATTCAGATGGATCATGGGCGTGGC
>PUND01000020.1 GCA_003551645.1 Phycisphaerae bacterium
AAGCCGCAAACAGCGCGGCTTGCGCGACCCTACGGCTTGTTGCCGACGATGTGACGGCTTAGTTGAGAAGGTAGCAGTTGCTTGTACACAGACCGGACCGGTCCCGGCGAAAGCCGCCGGGGTCGGCCGGATCAGAACACAGGGCGAGTCCCGCACGGCGGGGCTTGCCCTGTTTTCATACGCGGGTGCCGTGGCTTGCCGCGAGGCCGCCCAGCAATTCTAAATACTTGCCCTTTCGCCTGTTACGGGACACATCCGGCATGTCAGCCCCGAAGGGGCGACAGGAAATAGCCGGGGGCGTCAGCCCCCGGAAGTCTGGTCTGATACAGAACTTAGCCCCGAAGGGGCGACAGAGAGCCGACACATGGTTGCCTGCCGCTCGCTTCGCTCGCGGCCGCGCAGCCCATGGCACCCCGTTGTGGACAATTGCGGAGCGCGGATTTCGGATTGCAGATTTTACCCGTCACATCTCCTGGTATTCAAAAACATCCCTTGAATCCCATGCATCCCTGCTTTCTCTTTGAACGGCCAACCCGCATCCGCGTTTATCCGTGTTCATCCCTGCTTGCTGTCCGGAAGGCGGCGCATACGCCTATCCGAGCAGGACCAGGCCGAAGGCGATCATAAGCCCGCCGGCCAGCAGCGGCGCGATGACCAGAGCGGAGAAGTAGAGGTCCAGGAACTGGCGGTCGTTTTTGCTGGCGCCGGGGCGGTCGAACACGGCCGGGTCGAACCACGCGTTCTTGCCGCCGACCCAGCCCATAAGCAGCACCGCGCCGCCGGCCATGAGAAGCCCTCCCACGGAGATAAGCACTACGCCCAGCCACATGCGATTCGCCTCCGACCGGGCAGAATATATCGGCCGACGGCCGGATGTGCCAGGGGATATCAGGCGGCGCCGGCCTCGGTGCGGCGCGGGGCTGGAAACCCCTCCCCCGTCGAGGGGGAGAGGGGTAGCACAACGGGCGCCCTGTAACTCCTCCCCCGTCGAGGGGGAGGTCGGCCCGCAGGGCCGGGAGGGGGTGGTGTGGCCGACGGGAGAGAGGCGCCCTCACCCGGCCTTACGGCCGACCTCTCCCAATGGGAGAGGAATTGCCCTCACCCGGCCTTACGGCCGACCTCTCCCAGTGGGAGAGGAATTGCCCTCACCCGGCCTTACGGCCGACCTCTCCCAGTGGGAGAGGGGTTTGCGGCAATCCGAATTTCGCAATCCGCGATGGACTACACGTCGAGGTTCTTGACCTCGAGGGCGTGTTCCTCGATGAAGCCGCGTCGCTGTTCGACGTTTTCGCCCATCAGCAGCGAGAAGAGCCGCTCGGCCTCCTCGGCCTCCTCGGCCGAGACCCTGCGGAGCTTGCGATTTGATGGGTCCATGGTTGTTTCCCAAAGCTCCTGGGCGTTCATTTCGCCGAGGCCCTTGTAACGCTTCAGTTCTATGCCCCTGGAGCCGATTTCGCGCACGCCGGGTGCGATCTGGCTGAGGTTGTCCAGCTCCAGCGATTCGCCTTCGTTGACCAGCATGTACTTGGCTGGGGGCTTCTCGCCGGTGATGTCCTCCTCGCGCGTGCCGAAGTAGTCTTCGATGGATATGCTCATGGACTTCAGATCGGCGATGTGCTTCTCGATAGCGCGGATCTCGTGCAGTTCCGCCCGCTGCTGGATGCGATGTCCGGCCGGCTCGTTGTTCTCGCCGCCGTTTTCCTCATCCTCCACCACGGCGTCCTTGAACTTGTCGATAAGCTCGTTGTATTCCCGCTCGGTGTGCAGGAAGTAGTCCTTCCCGTCCACCACCAGCCAGTGGGTGGGCAGCTTGCTGTCGGAGCGATGCTCCATCAGGTCCTCGAAGTTCAGCCCGCGGCGCTCGATTATGTGTATCTTGTCCGCGATCTGCTCCAGCAGACCCACGAGCTTCCTCAGATCGTCGCCGGAATGCTCCATGGCGACCTCGGCGGTCTTGCCCCGCACGTCGCGGACCTGAAGCACGGTCCCGTCAAGCCCCAGCTCCACAAGCGTATTGCGCATCTCACGCTCTTCGAGCACGTACTGGTAGCGTTTCTTGCGCTTGACCAGGTACAGCGGCGGCTGGGCGACGAATATCCGCCCGCCGTCAACGAGTACCTTCATGTGGCGGAAGAAGAACGTCAGCAGCAGTGTGCGGATATGGCTGCCGTCCACGTCGGCGTCGGCCATGATGATCACCTTGCCGTACCGCAGGCGGGACAGGTCTATCTCGTCCTCGCCGACGCCGCAGCCCAGCGCCGAGATGATGGTCTGTATCTCGTTGGAGTTAAGCACGCGGTCGAGCCGGGCCTTCTCGACATTCAGAATCTTGCCGCGGATCGGCAGTATCGCCTGGGTCAGCGAGTCGCGGCCCTGCTTGGCCGAGCCGCCGGCGGAATCGCCCTCGACGATGAAAAGCTCGGTGGCGCCCACATCGCGGCTGCGGCAGTCTGCGAGCTTGCCCGGCAGGGTTCCGCTGGTCAGCGCTCCCTTGCGGCGGGTCAGGTCGCGGGCCTTTCGGGCGGCGTCGCGGGCGTACATCGCCTGCGTGGCCTTGTTGATGATGCGCTTCGCCTCGGTGGGGTGCTCCTCCAGCCAGGCGCCGAGCTGCTCGTTGATGCCGGTGGTAACGAAGCTCTCGACCTCGGAGTTGCCCAGCTTGGTCTTGGTCTGGCCCTCGAACTGCGGGTCGGGCACCTTGACCGAGACGATGGCCGTCAGGCCCTCGCGCAGGTCGTCGCCTGTCGGCGAGCTGTCTCCCTTGAGCAGCTTCTGCTGTCGGGCGTAGTAGTTTATCGTCCGCGTCAGGGCGCTTTTGAAGCCCGAAAGGTGCGTGCCGCCCTCGATGGTGTTGATGTTGTTGGCGAACGACAGGATGGTCTCGTTGTAGCCGTCTGTGTACTGGCAGACCAAATCCAGCACCAGGCGGCTTTCGGGGTCTTCCCTGTGTATCTGGATGGGCTTGTGCAGCGTCTGCTTGCCCTCGTTGAGGTGGTCGACGAACGCCCGCAGGCCCTTGTCGTACTTGAAGACCTCTTCCTTGTCCGACCGCTCGTCCTTGAGCTTTATGTTCAGGCCTTCGTTGAGGTACGCCAGCTCGCGCAGCCGGCCGGCGAGCATCTCGTAGCGGAAGCTGATATCGGGGAATATCTCCGGGTCGGCGCGGAAGGACACCTTGGTGCCGGTCCGCTTTCTCTGGCCGATCTTGCGCAGGGGGTTCTTGATCAACCCGCGCTCGAACTCCATCGAATACACCTCGCCGTCGCGACAGACCTCGACCTCCATCCACTCGCTCAGGGCGTTGACCACCGACGCCCCGACGCCGTGCAGACCGCCGGAGACCTTGTAAACGTCGTGGTCGAACTTGCCGCCGGCGTGCAGGTGGCAGAACACCACCTCCAGCGTGGAGACCTTCTCTGTCGGGTGCTCGCCGACGGGGATGCCCACTCCGTCGTCGGAGATGCTGGCCGACTCGTCGGGGTGAATCACCACGTTGATGGTGCTGCACCGCCCGGCCATCGCCTCGTCGATGGCGTTATCAACGATTTCCCATATCAGGTGGTGAAGACCGCGGGGGGTCGTATCGCCGATGTACATCCCCGGGCGCTTGCGGACCGCTTCCAGGCCGCGCAGCACCTTGATCTTCGTCTCGTCATACACGCCCTCGCCGGGCATCGTCGGTTGTACTTCGGCCGCTTCCTTGGCCACGATTGCGTTCGCTCCCTTCGGTTTGAAGGACGGAAAACGGAATACGACTCGCGAATACGCCCCGCACAAAAAGGAATACGGGGACCAGTAACCATTATCGCGAATTGCCGGACGGATTGCCAGTAAAAATGCACCGCCGGCCAAACGCGCATCACCGCGTAAGCCACGACCTGATAATGCCTAACATTACCGCAAAGCTCACCGCTCCATGCGGCGAAAAATAACCGTCCGTGGCGATTCGTCCCCGGGCCTCAGCGGCGCCGGCCCGTCACCAGGCCGATATAGTACCCGGCCAGCCAAAGCGCCACAAAAACCACACCCAGCGCTATCAACACCGGCGAAGCCCAACCCGGGCCGGTCTCCGGAAACGCCCCCCTCCATAAAACCCCCACCGCTACCAGCATCCCGCCGAGCGGCAGCCAGCCGATCCACCCGAACAGGGCGCCCCAGAAGCCCCGCTTCGGGGCCGGACGGTCCACACCCGAAGGCCTTTCCGCCTTCAGCGAGGGCAGCGACACCCCCCTGCCGCATCCGAGGCAGGCGACAACTCCGCCGGCCTGGTCTTCCGGAAACTCAAACTCCGTACCGCAGTGCGGGCAGGTAAATTCAGGCATATCGGTCTCCGTCGTAGGCGGGACATCAAACGGCCCGCCATTTTAGTCTTGTCGGGCAGGCGACAGACGGCTCGCGGGGCCGTCGCGCCGAGTGTGCCTTCAGTCGCGTCGTTCCGATCGTCGGTCGCTTTGGCCGGTGATTATCTGCACGCAGTTGTTAATCAGACCCAAAATCAGCCCCACAAAACCGACCGCCATAAAAATCAATGCTATGCCGAGACTGTTGTAATCTGGCTCGCCCGGACTCAGCGCCAGGATCAGAAGCAGCACCGCCCCGGTCAGTAAGGCCGCCACCGGTAACATGGTTAACCATGACGAAAGCGCGCCCGCCAGCCCGCGGAACCTCTTAGATGAGGGCGCAGCCCCCTCATCCTGCTTCGGGGCTTCGGCCTCCGGGCCTCCGGGAAGCGGCACTTCACGCCGGCAACCCAGGCACTGTACCTCCCGCCCGGACTGTTCCGGGGGAAAATTAAACTCCACACCACAATGCGGGCAGGTGAAAGTGTCCATACAAACAACCTCACTTCCGGGCATTCCGCTTGCTTGTGTTATCTTACCATGTTTGGACCCCGCTCGTCGCCATTGAACGTCGCCAACTGATGCGTCCGACTCGCCGCGCCGCGCCGGCATTCCGCCGGTTAAACACTCCCGCCCATCCGATGTTCGCTCGTTGCTATTCGCTCTTCGCAACCCCTACTGCCTTGTCCGCCGGCCGTGACACGTCTATCCTGACCGGTGAACCCACAGGGAGCATCGCATGGCCATTTACACACGAGAAGGCGACGACGGATACGCCACCGACGCCCGGGGCCGACGGCTCGCCAAGGACGACCCGCAATACGAGGCGCTCGGCTCGCTGGACGAGTTGAACGCCCAGCTCGGCATGTGCGTGCTCTCGGCGGAACGCGAAGGCCTGCACACAATCCACGATGCGCTGGAACTCGTGCAGGCCGAGCTTATGTCAGCGGGCGCCATCATCGCCGGTCTCGCCGCACCGGGCGCGCTCAGCGCCGAGCCGGCCGAACGTATGGAGACGCTGATCGACCAGGTGTGGCGCCGCACCGGAGAACTGAAACAATTCGTGCGGCCCGGCGGCTGCGAGCCGGCATGCCGGCTGCACGTAGCCCGAACCATCTGCCGGCGCTGCGAGCGGGCGGTGGTCTCGGCCGCCAACGCCGGGACAGATGTGCCGCCGATAGTCCTGCAATACCTTAACCGGCTCGGCGACCTGCTGTTCGCGCTGGCCCGGCTGGCGAACCACGAAACCGGACGCGGAGACGTTACATGGACGCCGTAATCGGACCTTACCTGACAAACGACCTGCCCGGCGTCGGCGGCAGCATCAAAGACCGGCCGGAAGACTTCCGCGTGGAGGAGCTGCCGTTGTACGAGCCGGACGGCGAGGGCACGCACCTGTACTTCCGCGTGACCAAGCGCGGGCTTTCCACGCCGGAGGCCGTGCGGCTGATCGCACGATATCTGGGCGTGCGTCCCGGTGATATCGGCTATGCCGGCAACAAGGACGCGCGGGCGGTTACCACGCAGATGATGTCCGTCGAGCATGTCACGCCCGAGAAGCTTACGGGGCTGGAAGACGACCGGATGCACATAGAACCGCTCCGGGCACACAGCAACAAGCTGCGGCCGGGGCACCTGGCGGGCAATCGCTTCACCATCCGCATCCGCGGCGTCGAGGCCTCGGCCGAGCCGGACGCCCGGAAGGTGCTGGATGTGCTGGCGGCCCGCGGTGTGCCGAACTACTTCGGCCCGCAGCGCTTCGGCGCCCGAGGCGACACCGGCAAGCTCGGCGAGGCGCTTATCCACAACGACCTCGAAAAGTTCATCTCCCTGCTGCTCGGTTCCGCGAGCGACCACGACGGCCCGGATGTGCGTCTGGCACGGGAGGCGTTCGATGCCGGCGACTACGAACAGGCGATGCGGCGCTGGCCGCGCTCGTTCCACGAGGAGCGCAGGGCACTGTCGGCGTTCATCAGGCGGGCCAAACCGGCCGCCGCTGTAGGCGCCCTGGACAAGCGGCGCAAGCGGTTGTTTATCTCGGCCTTCCAGAGCGAGATATTCAATGCGGTCCTCGCCCGTCGGCTGGACTCGCTCGACCGCGTCTTCGACGGCGACCTGGCGATGAAACACGACAACGGCGCGGTATTCCGCGTCGAGGACGCCGCCGCCGAGCAGCCGCGGGCGGACAGGTTCGAGATAAGCCCCACCGGACCGGTCCCCGGCTCCCGTTGCGAGCCGGCCCAAGGCCCCGGCGGGGAGATAGAGCGGGCCGTGCTCGCCGAGCGCGGCATCGCCGACGGCGAGCTGCCCAAAAAGGTCGGATCACTGCGGCTCAGCGGCACAAGGCGGGCTTTGCGGTTCGCTCTGGTCGAGCCGGGGCTGTCCGCAGGAGCCGACGAATACGGCGGATACCTGGAGGTCCGCTTCACGGCCGAAAGCGGCTGCTACGCCACCTGCGCCCTGCGGGAGATGATGAAAACCGACACGCGCGTAACAACCGCGGATTGACATCGTGAAGCAGGGGCGATTGTGCGACCATACGCATTTTTGGTTCCAATCAGTGTCATGGTCGGCGATGCCTGATATGTTCGTTTCTCCACTATCTTTCCGGGAGCCGAGCAAATGGGTTTTGAGTACGAACTGAACGGCAAGCTGGAGGGGCTTCGGGCCGCCGAGGACCGCTGGGCGGTCCGCATAGCCGCCGAGCTGGACTTCGCCGAGGGCCTGAACCGCCTGCGCGGCGGAGAGGACTGGCCGGAGTTGATCAGCGCCGCCCGCCGCATCGTAACGGACGCCCTGGACTCCGGCGGGGCCGCGGCACTGGCCGAGGCGACGGCCGAGGCCGAGCGGTGCCTGGCGCCGATATCTGACGTCGCCCGCCAGTACACCATCCACTGCGTCGGGCACGCCCACATCGACATGAACTGGCAGTGGGGCTATCCAGAGACCGTCGCCACCACGCTGGATACGTTCCGCTCGGTGCTGCGTCTGATGGAGCGGTTCCCGGACTTCCGATTCACCCAGTCGCAGGCGTCGGTGTATGAAATCGTCGCCGAGTACGACCCGGAGCTATTCGAGCAGATCCGACGCCGCGTGGCCGAGGGCAGGTGGGAGCCGGCCGTCGCTTGCTGGGTAGAGGGAGACAAGAACCTGCCGATCGGCGAGGCGATAGCCAGACACCTGCTATACTCGCGGCGATTCCTCGCCGAGCGGATGAACCTGCCGCCGGAGCGGCTTTCTCTGTGCTGGGAGCCGGACACCTTCGGCCATGCCGCAAGTATTCCCACACTGCTTGCCCGCGGCGGCGTGCGGCGATACTACCTATGCCGCGGCGGAGAGTTCGACAAGCCGCCTGTCTTCTGGTGGACCGGCCCGGACGGCTCGCGCGTGCTGACCATCTGCGAGCAAACGTGGTATCTCGACCAGCTAGGCCCGCACATCACCCGCGGGCTGCTGGGCTTCTGCGAAAAGACCGGCATCAAGGACTGGATGTGCGTCTATGGCGTCGGCGACCACGGCGGCGGACCTACACGCAGGGACCTGCTTCGGGCGGCCGAGATGGACAACTGGCCGGTCTTCCCGCACATCCGCTTCGCCACCGCCGGGGAGTTCTACGATATCCTCGAGACCCGAGGCGAGCATTGGCCGGCGCTGACCGGTGAGCTGAACTTCGAGTTCCCCGGCTGCTACGCATCCCAGAGCCGCATCAAGCGGTCAAACAGGCAGGCCGAGAACGCCTGCATGGAGGCCGAGACGATGTCGGCCCTTGCCTGGCGGGCCGCCGGCAGGGAATACCCGGCCGATCGGATGCGAAACGCGTGGGTCCGGACGCTCTTTGGACACTTTCACGACATCCTGCCCGGCTCCTGCACCCCCGAAGCCAGGGATTACCACCTCGGACAGTTTCAACTGACACAGGCCGACGCCGCCACCTGCGAAGCAAACGCCCTGAAGGCGCTTGCCGCCGAGGTGGACACCGGCTTCGCGCTGGCCGGCGGCGATGATGAGGATATATGGAACGCCAACGCGATCGGCGGCGGCTTCGGCGCCGGGGTCGGCGAGCTTAGCTCCGTAAGCCCGGCCGTCGGCTGGCCCAGGGCGATGGTCGCGTTCAATCCCAGTCCCTGGCCGCGAAAGGATGTGGCGATCTTCCGCATCTGGGAGTCGGGTTTCCATCCGCGACGGCTGAACTTTGATCGCCTGCAATTCGCCGCGCGGACACCGGAGGGCAAGCTGATACCGGCCCAGCGAGTCTCCTCTGGCAAGTGGCTCGGCCATGGCTACGTTGAGCTGGCCGTGCCGGTCGATCTGCCCGCCGGCGGCTGGAGCAGCTTCGCCGTCGAGCCGGTCGGTCGCGCCGGCGACTCCACCAGCGGATACCGCGCCGAAGGGCACACCCCGGACATCGAGGGCTTCGAGCCGGGCGTGAGAGTATCGGGCATGCGGATGGAGAACGAGCATATCGCCGTGGAGCTTGGCGAGTCGGGCGGCGTGGTCCGGCTGACGGATAAGCTGACCGGCGCTGAGCTTGCCCGCGGCGACGATCCGCTGGGAGCACCTGAATACATCCTCGAGCGTCCGGGCGGGATGTCCGCGTGGAACCAGAATCCACCCCGGCTGCGGAGCCGCGCCGAGGTGGTATCTATTCGGCCGGCGCTGGCAGGCCCGCATATCGCGAGCTTTGAGATGAAGTGCCGTATCGGCGAATCCGCCGTCACGCTCACCTACATGCTCCGGACGGGCCGGCCGTGGCTGGAGATAGCCGTCGATGCCGACTGGCGCCAGCGCGGCGGGCCGGAATCGGGCGTGCCATCGCTGAGGATGCGTTTCCCCACGAGCTTGTCCAAGGCCCGCGGCCGATACGAGACCCCCGGCGGATGGATCGAACGCGACCTCCGCGACGGCGAGCCGGTTCCGGGCATCCGCTGGGCCGAGGCGGCCGGCAAGCTGGCCGACGGCACATCGGCCGGCTGTGTGGTGCTGAACGACGGTGTCTATTCGCACGCCCTTAGCGGCGGGGAGCTTTCGCTGACGCTGCTGCGGTCGAGTTACGAGCCGGACCCGATACCGGAAATCGCCCGTCATCAATTCCGGCTGGGGGTGTCGCCGCGCGGCCCGGAGGCAACAGCGGCCGACGCAATCCGTCTCGGCGCGGGCTTCAACCACCCCCCGCGAGTGGTTCCGGCCGAGCCGGGACCGGGGCCTCTGCCGCCGGGCGGGCAGACGGTGCTGGCGGTCGAGCCGGAAAACGTGGTCGTGACCGCCGTCAAGAAATGCGAGGATGAACAGGCGGTGATCTTCCGGCTCCAGGAAACCTCCGGACGCACGACCAGCGCCCGGCTTGTGCTGGGCGAATGCTGGTCGGCGGCGACCAGGGCCGTCGAGACCGACCTTCTGGAGCGGCCGGTCCAGCCGTCGGCCGCCAAGCTGACGCCCGCCGGACCGGCGGTGGCGGTGCCGGCGTTCGGCGTGGTGAGCGTGAAGGTCTCGTTCTGACGGCGATTCGCGCCCACGCCCGCATCGACGGACAAGATAAGCAGGGATGAACACTGATGAACGCTGCTTACACCATTAAGCGGAAGCTGCCAAGGCCCTGCTAGCCGAGCGGGCCGGAAAGTGACACCCAGGTGCAATCGCTCAGTGAAATCCGGGAATTGCTGGCGTCGGCGGGCATCCGGCCAAGAAGGCGGATGGGGCAGTGCTTTTTGTTCGACAAGAACCTGCTGGGGAAGCTGCTTGAGACGGCGGAGGTCTCGGCCGACCAGACGGTTCTGGAGGTCGGCCCGGGCACCGGCTCGCTGACCGAGGAGCTTGTACGCAGGGCGCGGCAGGTGTTGGCCGTCGAGATGGACCAGCGGCTCGCCGAGCTTCTCCGGCAACAACTGGGCGATGTGCCAAACTTCCGGCTAATCTGTCGCGACGTGCTCGCCGGGAAACACGCCCTCTCGCCGGAGGTGCTCTCGGCACTGCCGCCACGGGCGGTGATGGTCAGCAACCTGCCCTACAGCATCGCCACGCCGCTGATAGCGGAGATGCTGCGTTCGTCGTGGCGGGCCGCCGGCGGGGCCGAGGCCGACCGCATCTTCGAGCGTATGACCTTCACCGTTCAGAAGGAGGTCGCCGACCGACTCATCGCCGGGCCAGGCAGCGCCGACTACGGTCCTGTCAGCGTCCTGGTTCGGCTGCTGGGCGAGGTCCGGCCGGGACGGGCGGTGCCGGCGTCGGCCTTCTGGCCGAGGCCCAAGGTGGACGGGCAGATAGTCAGAATCGACTTCGACGCCGAGTCCGCCTCCGCCGTGTCGGACATCGACGCGCTGGCGGCCGTGCTCAGCGCGTGTTTCACACACCGCCGCAAGCAGTTATCCTCAATCGCCCGGCTCGGCTCCGCCACGTGCGGATATGAGCGTCTGAGGACCGCCGTCGAGCGCGCCGGCGTGGACCCGGCGTTGCGGGCCGGACAGGTGACGCCCGAGCAGTATCGAGACATCGCCAACGCGCCGAAGTAGGGACTCGGCGGCACCGGCCGCCGAGCCGCCTTCCGCGCGGCGAAACGATTGCCGGTTGTCACTGTTCGGCGAGGGCGATAGCATATATGATACGGAATTAACTGAAGCTCAACGAAGGCAATGCCATGACAGAAACAGAAACGCAGGATAATACAGGCAAGGGAAAGGCCTTTTTCGACCGGGCCGACCAGGTGGCCGAGACCGGCAACTGGGACTTCGCCGTAGAGCTTTACATCGAGGGGCTTAGGCGCGAGCCGGAAAACCTTCAGCGTGGGCACAAGCCGCTCCGCAACGTCGCGCTGAACCGCAAAGCGCAGGGCGGCAAAGGCCCGGGCATGATGGACAAGCTCAAGTACCGCCAGGGCAAGGACCCGCTTGAGAACCTCATGAACGCCGAGTACCTGCTCAGCAAGGAGCCCGGCTCGGTGGAGTATCTCGAGCAGGCACTGAAGGCCGCCCAGGCCCTGGAGCTTCGGGAGGTGGTGCAGTGGCTGTGCGACATACTCCTGGAGGCGATGCGCCAGGCGTCGAAGCCGTCAAAGCGGGTGCTGGTGCGGCTGACGCAGGCCTTTGAGCAGATACAGGAGTATCCCAAGGCAATCCAGACCGCCGACATGGCCCGTCAACTGGACCCCGGAGACGAGGCCGTCGCCGACAAGCTCAAGGAGCTTTCCGCGCAGTACACCATCCACAAGGGCAAATACGATCAGGAGGGCGACTTCCAGCGGGCTGTCCGTGATTTGGACAAGCAGAAGGAGCTGATTGAAGAAGACTCCGTCGTCAAGGACGAGTCTTATCTGGACAAACAGATAAAGCGGGCCCGCCAGGAGTACGAGGCCGACCCCACCACCCCCGGCAAGATAAGCGCCTACGTCGATGCGCTGACCAAGGCCGAGGACGAAGACATGGAGAACCAGGCCGTCGAGGTTCTGGACAAGGCCTTCAGGCAGACTGGTCAGTACCAGTTCAAGTTCCGCATCGGCGAGATAAAAATCAAGCAGATGACCCGGCGGCACCGCGAGCTTGTCAACGCCGGCAAGAAGGACGAGGCCGCCGAGGCCGCACGGGAGCAGTTGGAATTCGAACTCAATGAATACGCCGAGCGGGTAAAGAACTACCCGACAGACCTGGGGCTTAAATACGAACTCGGACGGCGGCAGTACATGGCCGGCAACTACGAGGAAGCCATCGGGCTTCTGCAGCAGGCACAGCGCGATCCCCGTCGGCAGGCGCTGGCGATGATCTACCTCGCGCTTGCGTTTTCCAAGAAACAGTGGTACCGCGAGGCAGCCGACACCTTCAAGCGGCTTCTGGAGAGCGTCGAGCTTGGCGAGCAGCGGACCAAGGAGGCCCGTTACCACTACGGCAGGACGCTAGAGGAGATGGGCGAGCTTGCCGAGGCGGCCGACCAGTATTCCCAGGTCGCCCAGATGGACTACCAGTACAAGGATGTCCGGGACCGGCTGGAGAGCATCCGCAACAAGGTCCGCCAGCGGAACGGCGAATAGGCAACGGAAAACACTTGCCCGGCGCCGCGGAACTATTATAATAACGCGACTTCGGACCGCTCACAGAGAGCGGCACAGACATAACCTCGTTTGATTGATGGAGAGCGAAACGTGGCGCATTCGCTGTCGGCAAAAAAGAGAATACGTCAGAACGCTAAGAGCAACGCCAGAAACCGCTGGCGCAAGCGGCAGGTAAAGGGCGCTGTTCGCCGGTTCGAGCAGTCGCTGGGCACCAGAGATTTCGACGCCGCCCAGCAGCACTTGCAGGCATGCTACAAGATACTCGACCGCGTCGCGGACAAGGGGCTTCTGCACAAGAATGCCGCCAGCCGGCGCAAGGCGCGTTTGGCCAGGCGACTGAGCCGGGCACGCACCGACGCCTGAGCTGGACCGCGGCTTTGCTCGACTTTGCGCCCTGCTGACCTGCTGTTTTCCAGGGCGGATGAAATGTCGCCGAAAAACACCTCCTATGTTGGCAGGGGCGGAGAGAAGCTGGCCGCCGCCCTTGATGCCTTCGAGCTTTCAGCCGAGGGATTGGTCTGCGCCGATCTCGGCTCGGCCGCCGGCGGTTTCACCGAGTGCCTTCTGCGTCGTGGGGCGGTCAGAGTACACGCCGTCGATACAGGATACGGCGAGCTTGCCTGGCGACTGAGACAGGACCCACGCGTCCTGGTCCACGAACGTACCAACGCACTGCACGCCGAGCCGCAAGAGAAGGTGGATGTGGTCACCGTGGATGTCGGATGGACGCCGCAGGAGATGATCGTCCCCGCGGCGATGCGGTGGCTGCGGGCGGGCGGCAGCGTCGTGTCGCTGCTGAAGCCCCACTACGAGCTTTGGAAGCTGCAGGGACACAAGCCACGGTCCGCTCTGGAAGATACGCAGTCGCGGGATGTCTGCCGGGAGGTGCTCGGTCGGCTGGCCGAACGGGGCCTTCAGGCCAGGGCGGTGGCGGCCAGCCCCCTGCGGGGCAAGGGCGGGAACGTCGAGTTTTTTCTGCTTCTGACGCGGGATTAGTTCCCATAACACGCTGTTGACGTAACCGGCACGGCATCCTAAGATTCGGCAACCATCACAAGGTCCGGCGCATCCGGCGTGAGCCGGCGTCGCGAGGCATACACGAACAGCATTTGAGGCCGGAACAAATGAAAGAAATCCGAGTGGCCATCGCGGGGGTGGGCAACTGCGCATCTTCACTGGTGCAGGGCATCCATTACTACGCCGAGCAGTTCGACGGCAACGGTGATGCGGCCGATGCTATCGGGCTTGCCCATCCGTTGCTGGGCGGCTACGCGCCGAGCGACATACGCATCGTCGCGGCCATCGACGTGGACGCCCGGAAGGTTAACCTCCCGCTGGAGGAGGCCATCTTCGCCCCGCCGAACAACACCAAGGTGTTCCAAGGCGATATCCCCCGCGACGGGGTGAGTGTGCGGATGGGCAACGTCCTCGACGGCGTGGCCGAGCACATGAACGATTACCCGGAGCACCAGCGGTTCGTGGTGGCCGACGAGCCGCCGGCCGACCAGCAAACGGTGGAGCGGTTGCTGGCCGACAGCGGCGCCGAGATACTGATGAACTACCTGCCGGTCGGCGCCCAGAAGGCGACGGAGTTCTACGCCGAGTGCTGCCTGAACACCGGCGTTAGCTTGATCAACTGCATCCCGGTATTCGTGGTATCTGACCCGCAGTGGGGCGAGCGCTTCCGCAGCGCCGGCATACCCTGCGTCGGAGACGACGTGAAGGCCCAGGTGGGCGCCACCATAGTCCACCGTGTTCTGACACGGCTGCTGTATGAGCGGGGCGCCAAAATAGACGCCACCTATCAGCTCAACACCGGCGGAAACACCGACTTTCTTAACATGCTCAACTCCGCCCGGCTCGGCTCCAAACGGATATCCAAGACCGAGGCCGTCCAGAGCCAGCTCGAAGTGCCGCTGCCTCCGGACAAGGTGCACATCGGTCCGAGCGACTTCGTGCCCTGGCAGCAGGACAACAAGGTCTGCTTCCTTCGGATAGAGGGTCGGGGCTTCGGCGGCGTTCCGCTGAACCTGGAGTTGCGGCTCAGCGTGGAAGACTCGCCCAACTCCGCCGGCGAGACCATAGACGCCATCCGCTGCTGCAAGCTTGCGCGGGACCGGGGGCTGGCCGGTCCACTCGAGGCCGTCAGCGCCTACACCATGAAACACCCGCCGACCCAGACCACCGACGCCGAGGCGTGGCGCATGCTTGAGGACTTCATAGCCGAGAACGAGCGCCCGGCGGGCGCATATACCGCCCGGGCCGAGCAGCCCGCCAGGGCCCACGGGGCGGAGTAGCTTCGCGGTCATGCCGGGTATCGGTCGGACGGTGGGCGGCGGCTTCGCCCGGCTGCGGGATGCGCTTGCCGGGCGGCTGGTGCGCATCGGCGTCAGCCCCAACACGCTTTCCGGAATCGGCCTTGCGATAACGCTGGCCACCGGCGCGTGCCTGGTGCTCGGCGCCGACCATCGCTTCGCCTGGGACCTGGATCCCCGTGACGGCCGAAGCGCCTATCTGCTCATCGCCTTTGTGCTGCTGCTGGGCAGCTTCGCGTGCGACATGCTGGACGGCGCCGTCGCCCGCATCGGCAACCGTGCGACGCCTTTCGGGGCCTTTCTCGACAGTACGCTCGACAGATTCAGCGATTTCGCCATATTCGGCGGCATCGCCATGCACTACGCGGCGAAGCAGCCGGCCAATCTGACATTCGTGGCCCTGGCTCTGCTGGGACTCGTCAACGCCTACATGATTTCATATACACGCGCGCGGGCCGAGGACCTTATCGACGATTGCAAGGTCGGCTACTGGCAGAGGGGAGAGCGAGGGGCCGCGGTGCTTATCGGGGCCGGATTTCACAACATCCCGGCCGTGGTCGTGCAGCTCGGCATACTGCCGCTTTTCACGGTGCTGAGACGAATCGGCTATACACGTTCGGTACTTGCCGGTCGTCGTCCGATCACAGACCCGCGACAGGGCAACTTCTGGCTCAGGATTCGCCTGTGGCGCTGGCCGAGAATGTCCGCCGGATATGACGCCGTCACAATCGTCAACATCGCCTGGATTGTTTTCGCTCGTATCCCGCCCACGGACCTGTTGCGACAGTGGCTGATGTAACAGGTGCCACAGAAATCAGATGATGACACGCCCCGTCGCGGGGTCGCGATGTATGTGGGTGATGTCGGGGTAGTTTTCCTCCAGGGCGCCGAGCAGTTCGGTCTGCTCCCTGGCCATCGCCTCGGTAAGCCGCAACTTGTATTCGGTCAGATCGCGGGCCGAGAGTAACCCCATCGGCAGACCGTCGTCCGTCACGGGCAGATGTCGCATGCGCCCGCTGTTCATAATCTCCTGGGCCTGCTCCAGGGTCGTATCCGGGGTAACCGTGATTACCTCGCTCGTCATCACCTCATCCACGGATGTCTCGGAGGCGTCGGCCAGCGTCGCGACGACCTTGCCGAGTATGTCCCGTTCGGTGATGATTCCGGCCAGCCGGCCGTCGGAATCGACCACCAGCAGCGAGCCGATATTGTTCTGCCGCATCATCAGGGCCGCCTCGGCCACACTGGCTGCCTCGTCTATTTTAAGGACACGCCACTTACGCTTGATGAGAGTGCTGACCGGCCGGCTCATGCTCATCGTCGCGACTCCACTCCCCCCTCCCTAAAGAAACCACCAGCTATATTTGCATGTATCGGCCCGTATGGACTACCGCTTGGCCCAATATGCCGATAAATCCGATAAACCAGAGAATTAACACTACGGGCATCACCCTACTATTGTTTGTCCTCGTCGCATATCAGGGCTCGCGCGACGCAAATAAGGTCCTCGCATCGGCATCGAGGACATCGACCTGCACATACTCACCGGCGAGTACCGCCGGGCCATCGAAGACCACCACATGGTCGCCCCTGGTCCTGCCGGTAAGCTGGACCTGCCCGACCGGCGGCGGTGTCGGCTGGCGGTCCGCGCGCGGGGAAACGCCCTCCACCAGCACCTCAACGCGACCGCCGACGTAACGCCGGTGATGCGCCAGCCCGACCTCCTCCTGCACCGCCAGAAGCTCGCCGATGCGGCGGGTCTTGACCTCCGCGGGCACATCATCGGCCAGCCGCCGCGCGGCCTGCGTGCCGGGCCGGGGTGAATACTTGAACACGAAGGAGTTCTTGTAGCCGCTGCGGCGGATAAGCTCCGCGGAGGCGGCGTGGTCGTCCTCGGTCTCTCCGGGAAAGCCGACGATGAAATCGCCGGCAATGGCGATATCCGGCACGATGTCCCCGGCCCGGTCGATAAGCGCATCATACTCGGCCCGCGTGTAGCCGCGGTTCATCCGCCGCAGGACCGCGTCCGAGCCGCTCTGGGCGGGGATGTGCAGATACTCACAGACATTGGGAAGGTCGCGCATCGCGAACAGTATGTCGTCGCTGAAGTCCGACGGGTGGCTGGTTATGAACCGCAGCCGACGCACACCGGGGACGTCTGAAACCCGCTCGATAAGCTCCGCGAGGCGCACCTCCCGGCCGTTGTGCTCATATCGATAACTGTTGACCCTCTGCCCCAGAAGCGTTATCTCGCTTCGCCCGGCGTCGGCGAGCCGGCGGACCTCCTCGACCACGTCTTCGGGCCTCCGGCTGCGCTCCGGGCCGCGGACGTGCGGGACCACGCAGTAGGTGCAGAACTTGTCGCAGCCGCGCATCACGCGAACAAACGCCTGCCGCGGGTTCGGCGTCGCGGCCGGGTCGCGCGACAGATCCAGCCGGTCCAGCGCCGACTCGGCCGTCGCGTCAGGCGGCTGGGTCCGGGGCGCATCCAGCGCCACCGCCGGCTCGCCGCCGGCAGCGGCCGACAGAAGCCCCGGAAGCTCTCCCAGCCGGCCCGGCGAACACAGCAGGTCCACCTGCGGGCACTGCTGAAGCAGCACCTCGCCCATCCGTTGCGTCATGCAGCCCAACACGCCGATGATCCGCAGTCGGCCGTCCGCCTTGCGCTTCCCGTCGGCGCCCAGCCGGGAAAGCACCTTCTGCTCGGCATGCAGACGCACCGAGCAGGTGTTGTACAGCACCGCCTCGGCCGAGTCGGCGTCGGAAACCATCTCATGGCCCGCCGACCGCAACGCACCGGCCACAAGCTCACTGTCCAGCCGGTTCATCTGACAGCCCATCGTTTCCAGATATATCTTCATCGCAGACCATCATACAAAATGCGTCGCTTTGCCTCACACTCTGTACTGACAACGCCGGGTGCGGGCGGCTATAATGACGCGAAAACCTTTTGCCGCCTAGACAAAGGAAGAAAGGACACTCTATGGATGTGAACATCCGCATCGCCGGCGAGGCCGGACAGGGGCTGCTGACGACCGGCGATTTGCTGGTCGGGGCGTTCAGTTCCATGGGCCTGCACACCTTCGCGAGCAAAAGCTACATGTCGCGCATCCGCGGGGGGCTGAACTGGTTCGATATCCGCATCGCCGACAGCGAGCTTTTCGCCCCGCGTGAAAGAGCGGACCTGCTGGTGGCGCTTTCGGAACCGGCCATCGAGATACTCTCACAGACCCTTACCGACGATGCGATGGTCCTGGTGGACGGCGAGGAAGCGCAGGAGGCCGCCCCGCCGGAGGCGATGGCCGTTGACCTCACCGCCGCGGCGAAGGACGCAGGCGGAAAACCCATGATGGCCAACACCGTCGCGGCGGGAATAGTCTTCGCGCTGCTTGGCTACGATGCGGACTCGCTGGATGCGTACGTCAGAAAACAGTTCGCCCGCATGGGCGAGGAGTTAGCCGGGCAGAACGCCGCCTGCGCCCGCAAGGGTGCCGAGCTTGCCGGCGACCGCGCCGGCAGGATTCAAGCGCCCCGGCCGGCGGACGCTCCGGCGTTCGTCACCGACGGCGCATCGGCCGCGGGGCTGTCGGCCGCGGTTGCGGGCGTGAAGTTCGCCACCGCCTACCCGATGACACCCTCGACGGCGACGTTCCAGTATCTCGCGAAGGTGGCCGACAAGTACGGCATCGTGGTCGAACAGGCCGAGGACGAGATCGCCGCCATAAACATGGGCTGCGGCGCGACCTACGCTGGCGCCCCGGCCATGACGACCACCAGCGGCGGCGGCTTCGCGCTGATGACAGAGGGACTTTCGCTTGCGGGCATCCTGGAGCTTCCGGTGGTGATACTGCTCGCCCAGCGACCTGGACCGGCAACGGGACTGCCAACGCGGACCGCCCAGCAGGACTTCCGCTTCGCACAGTTCGCCGGGCACGGCGAGTTCCCCCGGGCCATCTACGCACCCGGCACGCAGAAACAGACATACGAGCTTGTCCGCAAGGCCCTCGCCGACGCCCACCAGGCGCAGACGCCGACAATCGTGCTGACCGACCAGTTCCTGCAGGATGCACAGAAGAACATCGAGCCGCTCGGCGATGAGCCGGACCCGATTGACCGGCACATAGCAACCGACGCCGGCGCCGACTATCGCCGCTACGCCGTCACCAAAAGTGGCGTATCGCCACGTGCGATACCCGGCGGCGAGGCGTTCGTCCGCTGCGACAGTGACGAGCACACAGAGGAAGGCATCATCAGCGAAGACCTAGCCGGCCATCTCGCCCAGCAGGACAAGCGGATGCGCAAGGCGGACGTGCTGGCCGAGACCGTGCTGGAACCGGAGCTTTACCCCGCCGACGCCGCCGATGCCGAGACGCTGCTCGTCTGCTGGGGCAGCACCTACGGCCCTTGCCGAGAGGCCGTCGATGTGCTCCGCGAACAGGGTGGCTCGGCGGCCATGCTGCACATCGCCCAGCTTGTGCCGCTGCCGGCCGAGCCGATTGCACGGCATCTGAAAAACCGGATGCGGGTCGTCTGCGTCGAGGGCAACTGCACCGGACAGCTCGCCGCCTGGCTCAGCGAAAGCGGCCTTATCGGCGAGTGCGAAACAGTCCTGCGATACGACGGACTATGCTTCACGGCCGAATACATCCTGGAAAGGATCGATTAATGAGCGTTATACAGACCATCGCCAAAGCCGACAGTCACCCGTCGTGGTGCCCCGGCTGCGGGAACTTTCCCATACTTAAGGCCGTCAACGAAACCCTCGATGCCGCCGGAATCGACCGCCGCAAGCTGGTGCTGGTAAGCGGCATAGGACAGGCGGCCAAGCTGCCGTTCTTCGTCGATAAGCCAGCCAACCTCTTTGACGGTCTCCACGGCCGGGCCATGCCCGCGGCCACCGGCATAAAGCTGACAAACCACACGCTGACCGTCCTGGTCACATCCGGCGATGGGGATATGTACGGCGAGGGCGGCAACCACCTGCTACACGCCATGCGACGCAACATCGGCGTCAAGGCGTTCGTCCACAACAACCAGGTGTACGGGCTGACCAAGGGGCAGGCGTCGCCGACCTCCGAGATGGGCTTCGAGACCAAGGCCCAGCCGCACGGCGTGATGTCGCTGCCGATGAACCCGCTGGCGATGGCGATCTGTGAGGACTGCTCGTTCGTCGCCCGGACGTTTTCCGGCGACGCCGAGCACATGAAGCGGATGATGCGGGCCGCGCTGGACACCGATGGCTTCGCGCTGCTGGACATACTCCAGCCCTGCGTGTCGTTCAACCGCGTGAACACCTTCAAATGGTACAAGGACCGCGTCCGTCCGATCGGGGACGACCACGACCCCGCCGACCGGGACGCCGCGCTGAAACTCGCCTTCACCTGGGGCGATGAGATACCCATAGGCATCTACTACTGCTCCGAACGGCCGAGTTTCGAGTCAAAGCTTGACGTGCTGAAAGACAGGCCTCTGGTGGAGCTGTAAGGTCGCCGCCGGTGCGGCGCCGGCGGAGGCCGCACGACGAAAAGGAGTCAGTTCTTCGCCTGATAAGGAGCTTACGGACATGAATCTTAGAACACTGCACAGAGTCGTGGGACTGCTGACAGCCCCGCTGATGGTCATCACCGCCTTTGGCGGGACGGTCCTGCTGTTCCGAAGGACGGGTTGGTATGAGCGTCGCGGAGACTTCCGAGGCGTCATCCAGGACCTGCACAACTACGAGATCATCGCCTCATACATCGGCGCCGTCGCGGCCGTGATGATGGTCGTGGTGGCCGCTACCGGCGTGGCGCTGTTCGTGCAGATCCGCCGCCGCAAACGCAAGGCCCGCCGCTGATCCGCCTCCTTCCGCTACGCTCCAGGAGTCGGACCAGCAAGCAGAACAAGTGTTACCTATGTCCCTGGACTAAGCTGTCACCTATGTCCCGGGTTGCACACCTCACCCGATCTTGCGGCCGGGATTGTGGGAATAAGCGGTTAGGTTGCCTAGCTTCACAGTGCGGCGGACAAAATGAGACGATTTATTGATTTTCGTTACTGGCGGCGTCTTGACAGTGGTGATGAAAAGGTGGTATATTTTTCCTGTTATGGCCACTGCTACGCGCTCAAAGGCCGGCGGGAAGACCGCGCGGCAAAAGAAGACGGTACGGACCTACACCTCCGCGCTCAACTATCTGCACGCGCAGACCGACTACGAGCAGATGCTGCGTGTCCGGTATAATCGCGATACGTTCAGCTTGGACCGTATGCATTTGCTGCTCAAGAAGTTGGGCAATCCCCACCGGAAGCTTCACGCCGTGCACATAGCCGGGACCAAGGGCAAGGGTTCCACGGCGACTATGCTGGCGAGCATGCTCCAGGCGTGCGGGCACAAGGTCGGGCTGTACACATCGCCGCATTTGTGCGATCTGCGCGAGCGCATTACCGTAAACGGGCAGATGATCACCCAGGCGGCGCTGACCCGCCTTATAGGGGCGGCCGAGCCGTATATCGAGGCGATGGGCGACGATAAACCGACTTTTTTTGAGATATTCACCGCCCTGGCGTTTCGCCACTTTGCTGATTCGGAGGTGGATATCGCGGTCGTGGAGACCGGGCTTGGTGGCCGGCTCGACAGCACCAATGTTCTAAACCCCGCCGTATGCGGGATTACCAGTATATCGCTGGACCACATGCAGCAGCTCGGCAACACGCTGTCGGAAATCGCCGGCGAGAAGGCGGGCATATTCAAATCCGGCGTCCCGGCGGTCAGCGTTCATCAACAGCCGGACGCCCGGCGAGTGCTCAAGACAGTCGCCCGCGAGCGGTCCACCCGGCTGATGTTCACCGGCGAGGATATCGAGTTCAGCTACCGGGTGGAGTCTTCGCGGGATGCCGGCTGCCACGCGCGGGTTTGTCTGACGACGCCGCACAGCCAGTTCGAGCACCTGGCGGTCCCTGTGCTGGGAGAGCACCAGGCGCTTAACTGCGGGCTGGCGCTTGCCTTGCTGGATCAGCTCAAGCAGCAGGACATGGATATAGACGATGGCCGGGCCGTAGAGGGATTGCGGGCCGTG
This sequence comes from Phycisphaerae bacterium, assembly GCA_003551645.1. GTDB lineage: Bacteria > Planctomycetota > Phycisphaerae > SM23-33 > SM23-33 > PUND01. The sequence continues at coordinate 21,746 of PUND01000020.1, forward strand.
AACCTGCCGGGCCGGCTGGAGATGATCTGCGCGGACCCGCGGGTGGTGGTTGACGGTGCTCACAACGCCGAGTCGGTGGCCGCGCTTATCCGGGCCATCGGTCAGCACATACCTTACGACTCCATGGTGATGGTCTTCGGCTGCGCCGCTGATAAGGATATCGAGGGCATGATGGCCCAGATAGCCACCGGCGCGGACAAGATGATATTCACCCGCGCCGGCACCAACGCCCGCGCGGCCAAGCCGGAAGACCTGGCGGAGGTGTATGAGCGCCACAGCGGGAGGGTCGGTCAAATAGCCGACAACCTGACCGACGCCATTCGCACCGCCAACAGTGCGGTCAGCCGGGAAGATATTATCTGTATCTGCGGTTCGTTCTACCTGGTGGGAGAGACGAAACAGCTACTTCGGTAGCCGGCGTCGAAGCCGTCGGCGGCCGGGGTCGGCATCCGGTTTGCTTTCACGGCGGAGTCAGTTGAGCTTGGCCGCTTCTCGTGCGAAGGCGTAGTATTGCCGCTCGAAGCCCTCGATGTCTTCGCAGATATAGCGGCGGAACAACGGCTTGGAGAGTCGGCGGTTGTACAGCCCGCGGCGCTGGAGGAGTTGTTCGAACTCGGCTTCTTCCATCTCCAGTGCGGTGTGCAGCCGGCCGGCTTCGGCGTCGGCGAGCATCCGCTCCAGACCCTCTCGGTATTCCGGCTCAGAGCGTATGAACATCGCCAAGGCCCAGAGCTGGCCGTAGTATCCCTCGGCCTTGCCCGGGGCGTGCCCGACCGCACCCCCGGCCTCCATGGGAAGCAGTTCTTTCAGGGGTATCCAATCGCCTCGGACGATGGCCTCGCGCAGGGCCTGGAAACGCTCGTGGTTCTCTCTGGAATCGAAGATGACGATGCGGTCGTCAATCCTGTGGCCTTCGGCGAGCACGCAAAGGCCCTCTTCCAGCCACAGCGGTATCGGATGCTCCAGACGGTGTTCAAAGAACTGGTGCAGGCCCTCGTGTGTGGCTATGGGGAAGGTTCGCATGCCGCCGAGGTCCCACATGACGCAGACGCCTTCGTAGCAGTAACCGCCGGCCCGGATGGCCAGGTAGGTGTTCAACTGTTCCGGCGGGACGACCGATTTGGTCAGCGCGGCCCATTCGTCACGGGTGCCCATGACGTACATCGGCATCCGTTCGCTGCGCGGGCGGTCGGGCAGCCCTGTCAGTTCCAGGTAACGTCCGTATGCCGCCTCCATGAACCCGGGCAGATACTGCTCGATGGCCCGGCGGTCGGAGGTGGTGAAAATGCGGTAGTTGTCCGTGAGCAGTTGAGCGCCGCTTAAGCCATGGCCGGTCCAGGGCCTGCGATCCACACGGGTGCGTATCGGCTCACCGCGGTGGGCATCGGTGGTCTCGGCCGGCGTACAGCCGAGCAAAGCAAGGACAATAATTACGCTGAGGGCTGTGGAGAGTCGAATCATGATGCCTCCATTGTAACGAGTTTGTACCGCGGTTGCATTAGTGCTGCTACGGGCGAAAACGGCCGTGGTTCAACGAAATCTGTTGGTCAGAAGTGGCTCGAACCCTTATCATCATGGTTTGGGAAAATAGCCCGTAACTCAGGGGCGGCCGGGGCACGGTCGCCCATTATGCCCGGGCAAGGAGATGCCGACATGAAAGTCCGGATCGGGATTGTGCTGGTCACGCTGCTGTGCGCCGTCGGGCCTGTTTTGTCGTCGCAGCCGCCGCTGGCCGAGAGCGTGCCCGCCGGAACGGCCGTGTACGTCGGCTGGGCGGGTCGGACGCTGCCTTTCGAAGGTTCGATGCTCGGGCAGTTTCTCAACGAGCCGGCCGTGAGTGGCATATTTGAGGCCATTCAGAAGGCGGCTATGAGGGGCATGCACGAGGAGCCCGAGCGTGAGATGTTCCGCAGCGGCTGGGAGATGGGTTCTATCGCCTGGCAGAGGCCGGCCGCGCTGATGGTAAACGTGCTGGATGATGACGGGGAGCCGGACATCGAGGCGGCTGTGCTGCTGGATCTCGGCAGGGACAGGCCCGAGTTCGCCGAGCATCTGGACCAGTTGGTATCGGCCGCCGGTGAGCGGCTGCCCTTCGAGGAGGAGATCACGGCCGGTGTTACATACCGCATGGTGGTGCTGGACGAGAGGCAATTGTCGTTCGGCTTCCTGGAGGATGTATTCTTCGCGTATATCGGCCCGGGCAGCCCGCGGGAGCTGCTGGAGCTTAGCGAGGACGACTCGCTGGCCAAGGACTCGGACTTTAGGGAGCGGATGGACGAGGTTGACGGCGAGGATATCCAGATTGCCTTTCACCTCGACGCCGTCGCCCTGAAGCGGCAGATTGAACCGTCATGGGCCGAGAAAGACGACCTCGACCTGCACAAGCTGCTGACCGCCCTGGGTCTGGACGAAGTATCGGCCGTCGCCGGCAGCACACGTATTGTCGAGCGGCGGATGTACACGAAGTCGCGGGTTTTCTCCGAAGCCCCCCACCGGGGCGTGCTGTCGCTGTTCGACGGGGATGCGCTCAGTGAGGACGACCTCGCGGGGGTGCCCTCGGACGCCGATCTGGTCTGGGCCGCGAAGCTCTCGCCGGAGGACGCCTATGACGAGTTGTTGCGCTGTCTCCGCGAATATTCCCCCGAAGCCGAGCAGCGGATGCTGGACGGCGTGGAGCAGTTCGAAGAGCGGATGGATATGTCGCTGACCGGGGATGTGCTCGCCGGCCTCGGCGACACCTGGACAATCGCCTCCGCGCCGTCATACGGCGGATTTCTCACCGGGACGCTTTTGACGGTGGAACTGAGCGACTCTGACCGGATCGCCGAAGTCCTGGAGGGTGTGCTGGAGGAATTCGAACCGATGCTCGGTCCGGACGGTCCGGCCCGGCTGATGACCACCGAAGCCAACAGGACCGAGATTCACTATCTATCGGTCGCCCGGCCTTACAGCCCCCTGCCGGTTGCGCCGGCCTGGGCGATCAATGACGGAAGGTTGTACATCGCCGGCTGGCCGCAGGTGGTCGAGGCCGCCATCATCGGCACCGGCGCGCGCCCGCTGACCGATTCGTCGGAATACCGCGATGTGCGTGAGAAAATCCAGGGCGATCCGAGCATACTCTCTTACGTTAACAGCCCCAAGGTCATCAAGCAGACTTACCAGTGGGCCTTGATGGGCTGGACGACCGGCTCCCACGCCGTGATGGGGCGGGCGGAGATTCCGGTCCGGCCCGACTGGCTGCCGGCCCTTCCGACGCTGCAGAAATACTTCCGCCCGCAGATAAGCGCTATCAGCGCCGATGAAGAGGGCATCACCTTCGAATCATACGGCACGCTGCCCGGTACGGGCATGCTCAGCGCCGCGGCCTCCTCGCCGCTGACGCCGGCGGTACTGGTGCCCGCCCTGGCTGAGGCGCGGTCCAAAGCCAGGCGCGTCGCCTCGAAGTCCAATCTGCATGGTATAGGTTCGGGGATGCACATGTACGCCGTGGCCCACCGGGACGTTTTCCCGCCGGATCTGGATGTGCTGGTCGATGAGGGGTACATATCCCCGGAGATGCTGGCCAGCCCCGCCGGTGAGGCGAGGCGGGGGCCGGAGGATGGCCAGTCGGATTACATCTACCCTAATCCGGGCCTGCGTCTGTCCGACATACGCAACGCCCCGGAGTTCGTGCTTGTCTATGAGCGGCCAGAGAACTACGACGGCCGGGGCACGAACGTACTCTTTGCCGACGGCAGCGTCCGGTGGATGAGTACAGAGGAGTTCGAGGAGGCGAAGCGTCGCACGGAAAAGGCGGCCGGAGAGCTTAAGGGCGCCGATGGCTTCTGAGCCGGGCTGCGAGTCTCAGCGAAGCTGAAGGAGTCGGCGGTTGAACTGCTCGGCGGGGAACGCCTCCCCCGGCGACCGGCTTCGCGGCACCAGCTCGCCGTGCAGGTACACACGGTCCGCGGGGATATCACACGCCTGCTGGAGCGTCCGGACCAGCGACAGCAGTATCTCGAACTGCTTCTCGGACGGCGGCTCGAACATGAAGTCGCCTTCGAGAGTGATTCCTATCGAGTCGTTGTTCCAGTCCCTGCCGGGGGCGAATACGTGGCTGCCGGCGACCTGTTGCTGCCAGAGGTCGGTCGCGTTGCAGACCTCCCCGTCGGCCGATATCACAAAGTGCGTGCGTTCCGCGATTCCGTCGCCCTGGTGGCCGGTTGCGTGGATGACCACGTTCCGCCATTCATTGGGTCGGACGGGAACCTGCGTGGTGAACACTGGCCTGTGTGTCCTTCGACTGTCGGCGGAGACCGCCGCAAGGGACGTGTCGTCAGTCGGACGGATGGGCGCCGTCTCAAGAAGCATCAGTGCCAACGTACCCACCGTCATTGCGACGACGAGCATCGTCAGCGATTTGATCGTCCGTGATCTTGGCATTGTGACATCCTGCCGGCATCCGAGCCAGCCAGTATGCACCTGTTGTATGCTCAATCTACCTCGCGTATCGGCAAAGCTCAAGGTCCTAAATCAATAATTTCTGAATTTGCGGAAGAATTTCCGCGGACCACCCCGTTGCGCCTCTTTCCACCCCGTCGCGCTTCCGGTCGAGTTGTCAGGCCTGGGCTTCGTCCAACAGCCCGAGATCCTCAAGAGCCAGACGGGCCGCTTCCTGCTCGGCGTCCTTTTTGGTCTTGCCCCATGCGCTTGGAAAATGCCGTCCGTTGACCGCGGCGGCTACCTCGAAGGCCTTGTCGTGATCAGGGCCTTTCTCATCCAGCAAAACGTACTCCGGTGTGACGCCCCATCTACGCTGCGCCTGCTGCTGCAGGGCCGACTTGTAGTTCTGCCGGTGCTCATCGTCGAGCGCCTGTTCGATGTACTTGTCCAACAGCCGGAGGATAAGCTCGCGCGCCGGCTCCAGACCGCCGTCGAGGTAAACAGCGCCGATAAGCGCCTCCAGAACGGCCGCCGAGACCGACTGTGGCAGCGACCGGCCGTTGGTCAGCCCCCGGTCCAGCGTCATCAGGTGGTTGATCCCCGTCTCCACGCTCACCTCCGCACACATCTCACGGGAGACCACCCAGGACTTCACCCGCGTCATCTCCCCCTCGCCCATGCGATCGTCTCGCTCGTACAGTGCCTGGCAGACCACCAGCCCAAGCACCGCATCGCCCAGAAACTCCAGCCGCTCATTGCTTTCGATGCGGCTGCGGGCGGCGGATGAGTGTGTCAGCGCACGCTCAAGCAGCTCACGGTTCCGAAATCTGTACCCGAGGACTTCCTCACACCTGGCAAAAATGTCTTCCACAGTGTTGCCCTGCAATACAGGGCCTCTGGCGGAAGCCGTCCCGGCCGGCACGCCCGCCCGGGGCGATTTGCGTCAAAGGCCCGCAACAAACCTGACGCGTTCGACTGGATTATAGGATATATCGGCCCACGAAGAGAAACATAAAGCCCATAAATCCTGCAGGCGCCGCACGGCCGATTCCGCTATCCTTGCCGAAGGCGCCTCGGCGGTGCTAGTATGGAGCGGATGACCGGTAACGAAAAAATCTCCTCCGCCGACCCCGCGTCGCTGCGGATGATCTATTATCCGGACCCCCGGCTCAAGGAGGTCTGCTCGCAGGTGCCGGACCCGGCGGACCCGGCCGTGCAGGACCTGGTCGAGCGGATGTTCGCGCTGATGTTCAAGGCCCGCGGCGTGGGGCTGGCCGCACCGCAGGTGGGCGTGACCGTGCGGCTGTTCGTGGCCTCGCCGACCGCTGAGCCGGACAACCGCCACCTGTACATCAATCCGGAGATTGTCTCCGCCGAAGGCGCACGCGAAGACGACGAGGGCTGCCTGAGCTTTCCCGGCATATTCTGCAAGGTAAAGCGGCACGAGGCCGTCACCATCCGCGCGCAGGGGCTCGACGGCGAGTGGTTCGAGCAGACCGGCCGGGACCTGCACGCGCGAATACTCGAACACGAAACCGACCACCTCGACGGCCGACTGCTCGTGGACCGAATGGGCTCCGTAGCCCGACTCTCCAACCGAAAGGCCCTCCAGGCCCTCCAGGAGCGATACGCCGAGGTGAGCGGGTAAGGCGCAATGCCTGCCGCTTGCTGCCTGTCGCCCTTCCTAATCCCATCCCTGCCAGACGGGCACGTTGAGGAACTCGCCGAGTTGTGCGGCGTCTTGAAGGATTTGCTTTCTCTTGCCGTGGGAGACGACGGCTACGCGCCGGCCGTCGTGGAGGATGAGGTTCAGCTCGTAGCAGTAGTAGCTGTGGCCGGCGCTTCTGCGGCTCCCGCCGCTGCTGTGAACGCCGCGAAGGAGCTGAATAGCGTGGATGTCGTCCAGAGGCACGTACTTTTCCGGATGCGATTCCAGCTCCGCCGGCAATACGCCCCGCGGGCCTCGGTGGCATTTCCAGAAATATCCCTGATTGGGGTCGAAGACTCTCGGTACGGACATGAAGTGCCATATCGCAAGCCCGACGGCGCCGAAGACAAGGAAGAACACCACCATCAGAAGGTGCGCCCACTGAGCCGTGCCGGTGATAAGGCCGCGAATGCCCACAACCGCCGCGGGTATCGCGCCCAGGCCGAAAACCACGAAGATCCCGGCGAACAGCATCACCGAAACGGTCGGCTTGAAACGGCACGATCCCCCGGGGTCGATGACGAGCCGATGAGTGCAAAAGCTGCTGCTCGATTGGGACAGTTGCTTCCACTCGACCTGTCCGGCCAGCGGGTCGCCGCATCGCTCGGCCATCTCCGCCGGAGTCACATCGGGGGCGGTGAGTTTCTCCATGTACTGTTTCAGTTTTTTGAACATGCTCCTTCGCTCCCATCACGTGCCGCCGACCCTGTCTGTCGGTGGATGCTGACCGTTAAGGTTACAGCCGCTCCTCGTCTGCGGGCAAGGCCCTGACTGGTCCTGGCGTCCGGCCGGCGCGATTCGGCCTGTGAGCGGGCATTGACACCGGCACAGGCGAGCCGTACGCTGAACGCCTTCTTTCGTGAAGTAACGGCTGACAGGAGATATCGTGACCGACGTCAACGCTATCCGCCAGGAACTGAGTTCGCACGGGCAGGAGCACCTGCTGGGCTTCTACGACGAGCTGACCCCGCAACAGCGGCAGACGCTGCTTCAGCAGATCGAGTCCCTTGACCTGGACCAACTGGACGAGCTGATTGAGACACACGTGCTCAACAAGCCCGAGGTCCGGCTGCCGGAGGATATCGAGCCGCCGCCGATGGTCCCGGCGCTTCCCAAGGACGATCAGAGCCAGCGGGAGAAGGACCAGGCCCGCGAGCGTGGCGAGCAGCTCATCGCCGCCGGCAAGGTGGCGGCGTTCGTGGTCGCCGGCGGTCAGGGCACCCGTCTGGGCTATGACGGGCCTAAGGGCTGCCTGGAAGCTACCCCCGTGGCGCACAAGCCGCTGTTTCAGGTGTTCGCCGAGCAGATTCTCGCCGCCGGCAGGCGGGCGGGTGTGCGGATTCCCTGGTACATCATGACCTCGCCGGCGAACGACGTGGTCACGCGGGCCTTCTTCCGTCAGCACAAGTACTTCGGTCTGGAGCCGGAGGATGTGTTTTTCCTGGTGCAGGGCCAGATGCCCTCGTTCGACTTCGACGGCAAAATTCTGCTTGCCGAGAAGGACCGGCTCGCGCTAAGCCCCAACGGCCACGGCGGCTCGCTGCAGGCGATGCGCGACAGCGGCGCGCTGGACGACATGGCAAAGCGCGGCATCGAGTACATCAGCTACTTCCAGGTCGATAACCCGCTGGTCCACTGCATCGACCCGGTGTTTATCGGTCTGCACGAGATGCGTTCGGCCGAGATGAGCGCCAAGGCCGTCTCCAAGCGAGACCCGCTTGAGAAGCTCGGAAACTTCTGCCTTATCGACGGCCGGGTGCACGTGATCGAGTATTCCGACCTGTCCGAGGAGATGGCACGTCAGACCACCGACGACGGCCGACTCAGATTCCGCGCAGGCAGCATCGCGATTCACCTGTTCAGCCGGTCTTTCGTGGAGCGGCTGACCGAAGGCGGACGCTGCGAGCTTCCCTGCCACCGTGCGGAAAAGGCGGTCGCCTACATGGACGCCGAGGGGAACAAGGTCGAGCCGGCTGAGCCGAACGCGGTGAAGCTGGAGATGTTCGTCTTCGACGCAATGCCGCTGGCGAAGGAGGCCGTCATCCTGGAAACGCTCCGGGACAAGGAGTTCAGCCCGGTAAAGAACGCTTCGGGCGAGGATTCGCTGACCACGGCCCTTCACGATCAGGTCCGCCGGGCGGCGGAGCTGCTGGAGGCGGCCGGGGTCTCCGTGCCGCGGGACGCCGACGGCAAGGTCGCCGCGGCCCTTGAGATTTCGCCGCTCTACGCCGAAAACATCGAGGACCTGAAGCAGAAGATCGACCCGAACCTGGAGATACCTCCCGGCGACAGCTTGTATCTCGGCTCGCGCGGACAGACCGGCGGACTCAAAGGCGCCGGCTGAGCGGTTGCCCGGAAATGGCCTCCGACGAGGTGCCGCCGGGTTTTGTCACATTGTCGGCAGGGATTCGCACAGCGGCCGTCATGCCGGATGCGAGTCGGTGTGTTTGCTTGAATTATTCGGGCATGTCGTGCCCGGCGTTGCGGGCCGGGAGTTCCAGTAAGGGTAACTCTTATGCCGCTTCGGCGGGTGTCTGGCGTGCGGTAGGATACCGGAGATGTCGCGGAAGCGAATCGCCATCGTGGTCAATGCCGACAAGCCCGGTGCGGCCGAGCAGGTTCAGAAGCTGCGCCCCTGGCTGGCCGAGCGCGCCGAGGTCGTCGGCGTGGTCGGCAACTACGAGTCGCCGCCTGAGGAGTTCGCCTCGGCGGATTTGTGTGTTGTCCTCGGCGGTGACGGGACGCTCCTGTCGGCCGTCAGGGCGCTTGCCGGCGCCGGCGTTCCCATGCTGGGGGTGAACCTCGGCAAGCTGGGCTTCCTGGCGGATTTCTCAGTCGAGCACTTCCGCAAGCACTTGGACGATATCCTCGCCGGCAGGGTCCGCCCCACCGAGAGGATGATGCTTGAGGTTCGCCGATTCGCCGACGGCGAGGAGGAGTTCTATTCACCGGCGGCGAACGACCTGGCCATAGCGGCCGGTCCGCCGTTTCGCATGATAGACCTGAACGTCGCCCACGGCGATGACGATATCTCCCGCTACATGGGCGATGGTCTGGTGATAGCCACGCCAACCGGTTCGACCGGATACAACATGTCCGTCGGCGGGCCGATACTGGAGCCGGGTCTGGATGCGCTAGCCATCACGCCCATCGCGCCGCATACGCTTTCGCTTCGACCGCTGGTTATCGGCGGCGAAGAGCCGGTGCAAATCAGGGCCGTCCGCGTAAACGACGGGACCACGCTGATAATCGACGGGCAGATATGCACCTCGCTCAGAGCGGGCGACATGGTGGAAGTAAGACGTTCGCCGTCGCCGGCGAGGATAGTGCCTCATCCGGGGCGTTCGTTTTTCTCGACGCTTTCCAGCAAGCTGCACTGGGGCAGAAGCCCGCACCATACAAGTTGAATCACTTGCAAAAACCTTTTCGCGGCGCGGCCGCGGCGGCGTAGAATGGCCGGCTATGAAGGTTGACCCGAGATTCCTGACCTCCGAGGGTCCGGAGGTCTTTACCGGTAACGAGCTGCTGTTCAAGGGCGCCCTTGAGACCGCGGGCGGGGTGCATCTGCTCGGCGGCTATCCCGGAAGCCCGGTGGCGGGGTTTTTCGACGCCCTGGCCCAGTGCAAGGACCTGCTCAACACCCACGGCATCCGTGCGGTCATAAACAACAACGAGGCCCTTTCGGCCGCGATGTTGAACGGCTCGCAAGTGGCGGGCTGTCGAGGGATGATCGTGCTGAAGTCGGTCGGCGTTCACGTCGCCGCCGACGCCCTGGCGCTGGGCAACCTCGCAGGCGCCAACCCCGAAGGCGGCGCGGTTGTGGTGTACGGCGACGATCCATGGTCGGACTCCACACAGGTCGCCGCCGACAGCAGGTACATCTCCCGGCACCTGTTCATGCCGGTCATCGAGCCGGGCGACATGCAGGAGGTGAAGGATTACGTCGATCTGAGCTTCCGCCTGTCGGCCGCGGCCGAGCTTTACGCCGGCCTCGTGCTGACCACCAACCTAGCCGACGGCGGCGGCTCCGTCCAGTGCGGGGAAAACCACTTCCCGACACTCAGCACCGAGAAGAAAAAGACGCTCGATACCACGCTCATAAACCTGGACAAGTACGTGCTGCTGCCGCCGAAGACCTGGTGGCAGGAAGAGTCGCTGCCGGGGAGATTCCAGCGGGCGATCGAGGCCTCGCGTGAGCTTGGTTTGAACCGCATAGAACACGGCGGCGAGGCCCGAAAGCCGGTCGGGTTCATCACATCCGGGCTGGCGCACAACTACCTGCGGCAGGCGCTGTGGGAGCTGGGGCTGCTGGGCGATTTCCCAATCGCCAAGTTCGGCATGACCTACCCGATCGACCCGGAGATCGTCCGCCGCCTCGCCGCGCAGTGCGAGCGAATCGTGGTGGTCGAGGAGCGGCGCGGCTTCCTGGAGGAGCAGGTAGGCGACGTTATCCTCAAGGACCGCCAGACCGGCGCCGCCGGCGGCGACGTCGAGCTATGGGGCAAGAGCTTCCCGTATTCGCTGGAAGGCATCCCGGAGACCCGAGGGCTGCATCCGTCGATCCTCATCAGGCGGCTGGTCCCGCTTCTCAAGCGTGTGTGCGGCCGGGGCGCGCAGGTAACGATGCCGCCTTCGGCCGCCGGCTGGGACCGGGAGCTTGAGACCATAGACAACACCGCCGCCACGGAAGTCGGCGACCTTCCCCCGCGCCTGCCGACATTCTGCGCCGGATGCCCCCACCGTGACAGCGCGTTGGCGTGCCTGGGGATTAAGAAGGACTTCTCCGACCCCGACTACATGCGCGACCACTACAGCCGCGAGCCGATGGACCTGATGTTCCACGGCGACACCGGCTGCTACACCATGCTCATGTACCCGCCGAACACCCAGCTCATGCACGACTACTCCGGCATGGGGCTCGGCGGCGGCACCGGCTCCGGAACCGACCCGTTCGTGAACAACAAGCAGGTTGTGTTCATGGGCGACTCGACCTTCTTCCACTCCGGCCAGATAGCGGTTTCCCAGGCGGTGAAGCTCAACCAGGACATCACGTTCATCATCCTGGACAATTCGACCACCGCTATGACGGGGCATCAGCCGACGCCCGGCGTGGACTTCGACATACTTGGCAACCCGACGGCCGCGCAGGACATCGAGGAGGTAGTCCAGGGCATCGCCGCCGGCACCGAAGTGCCCGTGGTCCGCGCCGACCCCGGCCGGCAGGCAGACTACCGAAAGCTGCTGGAGCGGATGTTTCTCGCCGACGGCGTGAAGATAGTCATAGCCGACAGGGAATGCGCGATAACCTCGCTTCGCCGTAAACGCCGCCAGGACCGCGCCACCCAGCGGGAACTGGGATATCTGCCCACCTCGGAGCACCTGCAGGTAAACCCCGACATATGCCGTTTCTGTCTGACCTGCGCGGAGGTTACCGGGTGTCCGGGGCTGACCCACGTCCAGACCGACTACGGACGGAAGATGGACACCGACATGACCTGGTGCGCCGGCGAGCGGGCCTGCGAAAAACTGAAGGCCTGCTCGGCGTTCGAGAAGGTCATCGTCAAGCGCAAGCGCCCGCCGCGTACGCGCGTGCCGGAGCTTGGGCTGGACGACATCCCCGAACCGCAGAAACGACCCGTCGGCGATATGTGGAGGTCTTGCCTGGTGGGCGTGGGCGGCATGGGCATCGGCGTGGCGACGAGGATTCTCGTCCGGGCCGGGCACAAAGAAGGCTACAACGTCATATTCGTTGACAAAAAGGGCCTGGCCATCCGCAACGGCGGCGTCGTCAGCCAGATCGTCTATAACATCTCCGACCAGCCGGTGACGGGCATAATCCCATACGGCAAGGCGGACCTGCTGCTGGGCATGGACATACTCGAGGCGGCAAGGGCGCTGGACCCGGCCGGACGTGTCCGCATCGCCGCCAAGGACCGCACCGCGGCCGTCATCAACACCGGCAAGGTCCCCACAATACGCGGGCTTATGGGCCAGGAGGATTTCGACACCGGATCGCTGGAGCGGCTGATCCGCACATATACCCGCGACGACGACTTCATGGCGCGCAACATCACGCTTATCTGTGAGAAGTACCTCGGCAGCAAGCTGTACGCCAACATCATGATGCTGGGATTCGCATTCCAGAAGGGGCTTATCCCGGTATCGATGCACTCGATGGCCTGGGCGATAAAGGACACTGTCCGGGCCGATTTCCGCAAGAACCTCTATGCGTTCAACATGGGCCGCAAGCTGGTCGTCCAGCCGGACCTGTTCCGCGGACCGCCCAGGCGAACCCGCTGGCGCGAGACACTCGAGGACAAGTGCCGCAACGTCATTCGCCGCAACGGGCGGCGGGGCGAGCGCACCGCCGATGAGCTGCGGACCGCCGTGGCGGACGCGATCGCGGAGATGTCCGAGCTGGACGAACCAACTCACCGGGCGCTGGTCGTGCGGGCTTACGACTGCCTGCGATGGGGCGGCATGGAATACGCGCAGCGGTACCTTGACCGTGTCAGGAGAGTCTATAGGCGCGACAGCGAGCAGTTCGGCTATGCCGCCACCTGCGCGGTACTGCACAACCTCGCCTCGGCGATGCTGATAAAGGACGGAGTTTACGTCGCCGAGTTGGCCACCAGCCCGGAGAAATACGCCCGCGACCGGGAGAAGCACAACGTCACCACCGCCAACGGCGATCGCATCTCGTATCGGCACTACATGCACTCGCGAATGCGCCTCGGCAGGTGGGAAATCCCGCTGAACTTCACCGTGCCCGGCTGGACGCTGCATGTGCTTAAGCGCATGCGTGCGATTCGCGCGCTGCCCGGCTGGCATCGGCCCGAGCGGGACCACCTCCGGCAGTATGAGCAGGCGGTCGATGCCTTCCAGTGGGCGGAACCGGCCGAGTACCGCGCCCACCTGACGGAGCTTTCGTCGCCGAGGTGCATGGACTGCCCGAACCCGCGATGCGCCGAGAGCGGCTGCCCGCTGGGTTCCGACGTCAGCGAATGGGCGATTCTCAGCTACCAGGGCAGGTGGCGAGAGGCCTACGAGAAGCTCGCCGAGTTCAACAACTTCCCGGAGTTTACCTCGCTGGTCTGTCCCGCCCCCTGCCAGGATGTATGCAAGCAGAGCTTCAGCGGATATGCGGTCCAGGCCAAGAGTATAGAGAAGGCAATCATCGATAAGGCGTTCGACGAGGGCTGGGTCCGGCCCGGCCCGGCCGCCGAGCAAACCGGAAAAAAGGCGGCGGTCGTCGGCTCAGGCCCGGCGGGCCTGGCGGCCGCGCAACAACTGGCCCGAGCCGGACACGATGTGACAGTCTTCGAGGCCGACCAGCAACCGGGCGGGCTGCTGCGATACGGCATACCGCCCTACCGGCTGGATAAACAGCTCATCGACCGCCGCATCGACCAGTTGCAGCAGGAGGGTATAAGGTTCGTAACCGGCGTAAGAGTCGGCACGGACATACCCGCCGATCGGTTGCGGGAAGACTTCGACGCGGTGTGCCTGGCCGTCGGCGCGCAGAAGGCGCGCGACCTGGACATCCCCGGCCGCAACCTTGAGGGCGTGCACCTGGCGATGGACTTCCTCCGGGCCAGGAACGCCCACAGCCCCCGCACCGCCTCGGTCGGGGTGGGCGCGCGGGGCGCCGACCAGGATCCGGATTCCCCCCTGTCGGCCCGCGGCAAGCGGGTGGTGGTCATCGGCGGAGGGCTTACCGGCGAGGATTGCGTGGAGGCGGCGCTTCTCGACGGCGCGTTGGAGGTTCAACAGTTCGAGATACTGCCGCAGTCCCTGGCGCCGGCAGCGGCCCCGGCCGACGGCGGTGCCGATGATACGCGTCTTCGCCGCCGATACTGCGTGTCCGCGCAGGCGATCGAGGGCGACGGCGGCCGGGTAGCGCGCATCAGGGCGGCGCGGGTAAAGTGGACGACCGGTCCGCAGGGCCGTCGGGCACGCGAGCTGCCGGACGGCGATTTCACGTCCTCGGCGGACCTGGTGGTGCTGGCTACGGGGTTCGAAAGGTCTGTGGACCCCGGGCTTATCGAGCAGCTTTCGCTGGCCGCCGACAATGAGGGGCGGCTGACCGCACGCGACAACGTCACAGGGGTGGATGGTGTGTTCGTAGCCGGCGACGTGCTGACCGGACCGGCCTATGTCGCGACCGCCATCGCCTCCGGCAGACGGGCGGCCGAGAGAATCGACCTTTACCTCTCAGGCAGGCCGATACCCACCGGCGCCGCGTAAGCCGACGCCGGCCGCCAAATCGAGCCGCGCGGCGTGCGGCGACTGCAGCAAATAAGGGAAAATGATATGCAGGTAATCTATATCTTAGTGCAGGGACTGTTCTTCTTGGCGGTCGGCGCCTGGCTGGGCGGTGCCGGAGTGCTGTCGCTGGCCGACAGGGTAATCGCCGTCGGCCTGAAGGGCAGGCGCACAGAGGCCCACGAGCTGACGGGGCGACTGCGGGGGCTGTTTCAGCGGATGGAGCTGGGTTTCGTCGGCGTTGCGTGGCTGGCGACCGTCGCGCGGGGTGTGCTTGTGCGGTTTGTCGGTGACTTCCCGTCGAGGTGGGGACCCGCCGACTGGGCGCAGGTCGCTGTGCTGGCTGTGGCGACGGTGCTGACGGCAATCGGGACGTTCTGGCTGTCGCCGGCGGCCAGGCGACGCCGCGAACTGGTGGGCACTTACACCGACAAGGACGACCAGATCCGCGTCCGCAAGGCCGTCGCCGGGCTGCACCAGTCGGCCGAGGCGATCTGCTGGGTCAACATTGTAATGCTGGCGGCGCTGATGGTGGTGTCGGTGGCCGCCCTGCCGTAGGAAAGTGCAATGCCCGTCGAATCCAAGAGCGACAGGAAGAAGCGCGCCAGCCGGATACTCGCCGCGCTGAAAAAGGAGTATCCCGAGGCCCGGACTGCCCTGAATTTCGGCGACCCGCTGGAGCTTCTGGTGGCCACAATACTGTCGGCGCAGTGCACCGACGTTAAGGTCAACCAGATAACGCCTGAACTTTTCAGCCGTTATAAGACCGCCGAGGACTATGCCGCCGCCGGCGAGGAGCTTGAGCAACTGATCCGCCCCACCGGCTTTTACCGCAATAAGGCGAAGAACATCCGCAAGGCCGCGGAGATGATCGTCGAGCAGTTCGGCGGGCAGGTCCCGCGGACCATGGAGGAGCTTACCTCGCTTCCCGGCGTGGCACGCAAGACGGCCAACATCGTGCTCGGCAGCGCGTTCGGCAGTAACGAGGGGCTGGCAGTGGACCGCCACGTCCAGCGCGTGGCCCAGCGGCTGAAGCTCACCCGCCACAAGAACAACCAGGGCGACAAAATGGAAAAGGACCTCTGCGAGCTTGTCCCGCAAAAGGACTGGACCGAGTTCGGCCACGCACTGGTGCTGCACGGCAGGCGATACTGCACGGCACGGAAGCCGAGGTGCGACGAGTGCCCGCTGGCGAAGATGTGCCCCTCGGCCGGGAAGGTGTAGCCCGGCAGGGGTTTGCGGGGTTTGTCAGCTCAGGTCGCGGTTCTCGTGGTCGTGGGCGGAGTGTTCGGCCTGGGAGCGGTCCTCGTCCTGGCGGCGGTGGTTAATGTCGAGCTTGCCGGCGTACAGGCGATAGACATCGTCCGGGTCAAGGCCCAGCAACTGGCATATGCTCGCCCAGAAGAACAGCATGTCCGCCGCCTCCACGCGGGCGTTCTGGAGGTCCTGCAGTTGATATCTGCGCCCCTGGCGGGCCTCGCTGTACCAGTGTTTCCAACTGAGGCACTCATGCAGTTCGTGGCACTCCGCGGCCATCGCGTCGATGTAGCTCTTCAGAGCGCGTCCGACCTCCAGCAGGATTCCGGCGTCGGGTTCGCCTCTGGCCTCGGCCTGTTGCAGGAGCCGGCCCAGATGTTCAGTGTCGATGCCCGCTCGGCGGTTAAGCTCCGCCTGAAGCGGCCAGATGTCCTCCAGTGACCGTATCTCTTCCGACATGAAACTCACGCTCCTTCCGTGCTGGTCGCCGGCCGCCGGGCCGTGTGTGGGCGGCATTCTACACCCCCGGCTGGTGGCCGGACAACCCGCCGCGAGAACCGTTGGTGTTTACGGGCCGTAGGATAACCGATTAGTATCTCAAACGTGAGGCGCCGATTGGCCGATTAACAGGTCCATACGGCCGGGCGAGCCGGGCCTGTTGTAAAGGCGATGGTCTGCCGTTACGGTAATGGCGTGTAATCCAGGTGTGTACCGAGATCGCTCGGCCACCGGCCGGCGGAACGGATGGGAGAGACGACGTGGGTGCTTATCTTAGACCGTGGCAACTGATACCGCTGTCCGCCTTTGTTCTGATCAGCATAATTGTCGGCGCGGCCATACTGAAGCGTTTCCTGGTGCGCCAGTTCGAGATATTCGACGCCCAGGCGCAGACGACGGTGCCCGGCCCGCGGCGCAGCCGCCGCCTCTCAACCATCAAATGCGTGCTTGCGCTTCTGCTGGCCGGCATGGGAGGCGGGTTCGCCGGGGCCGCTATTTTCGCACTTTTCAGGAGCATAGAGGGCACCACCCACGAGACGATAGTCTGGCTGCTGGTCCTGGGCGGAGTCCTGTCGCTTATCGCCATGCTCGGCGTCGCCTATCTGATACTGCTGACGATGTTCCCCCTGCCGGCCGGGAGGGTATTCCGGGCGGCCGTGCCGACATTTGCGTTCGTGCTGGTCCTCGGCGCCATATTCGGAACACCTACCGCGCTTGTGGCCCGGCAGCAGCGGATGTTTGACCTTCACCAGGAAATCACACTGCTGCGTAACCTGCGAGGCATTGACGATGCCCTCCGGAACTATGAGGTACTCCACAACGAGGCGGCGCCCTCGCTGGAGCATCTGGTGGAGCAGGAGTATCTCATGCCGGCGATGGTGAAAAGCCCGGCGAACCCGGACAGGGCAATCGGCTACTTCTATATCCCCAGGCGATCCGCCGGGACGGGCACGGAAACTCAGGAGATCAGGGCAAGCGACCTTCGCGAAAACTTTGAGGGCCGCGGCCGGGGCGTGCTGTTTACCAACGGCGCCAGGATGTGGGTCTCGGAGGGGGAGTTTCAGCAACTGCTTAACCTGGAAGTTAATAGCGATTTCGCCGAGGCGCTGCGGGAATACGAAGGCGGGTAACCCCGACGATCGGCCCGCGGGGGTGCCGACACTTGCCGCGCGTGCTACAATGACCCGGACATGTGCGGCTTCGCCGGAGAGTTTCTGTTCGATGCCAGCGCCCGAGCCGATGTATCTCTGGCGGCGCGGATGGCCGACCGGCTCGTCCACAGGGGGCCTGACGAGGGCGGCGAGTTTCTCTCGACGGACGGAAGGTGCGCGATTGGCTTCCGCCGTCTCTGCGTGATAGACCCGGCCGGTTCCCATCAACCCATGTCCTCGGCCGACGGAACGCTCACCGTGGCGTTCAACGGAGAAATATACAACTTCCGCAATTTGCGCGGGGAGCTGTCCGCCGCCGGCGAGCGGTTCCGCACCGACGGCGATACCGAGGTCCTTCTTCCGCTGTACCGCCGTCACGGGGCCGAGATGGTCGTCCGGCTGAGCGGCATGTTCGCGTTCGCCCTTTACGACGCCGCGGCCGGCCGGCTGCTGCTGGCCCGCGACCGGCTCGGGCAAAAGCCCCTCTGGTATGCCATGCTGGCCGACAGGGTGGTCTTCGCCTCTGAACCGAAGGCCCTATTGTCGCATCCGGGTGTTGATGCCGCGGTATCCGAAACGGACTTAACGGCATACCTCACATTGGGATACATTCCCGCACCGGAGTCGGCATGGCGGGGCGTCCGCAAGCTTTCGCCCGGGCATATCATGGAGTTGCCGGCGGAGAAGCCGGCCCCGATGCGGTACTGGCGGCCCGCTCCGGCAGAGCCGCCGACGGACTACAAAGAGGCCGTCTCGCGGGTCCGAGAGAAGCTGAGCGAGTCTGTGGCGGAACACCTTGTCTCCGACGTGCCGCTTGGGGCCTTGCTCAGCGGCGGCGTGGACTCGGCCGTCATGGTCGCGCTGATGTGCAGGACCGGCGGCGGTACGGTCCGAACCTTCACGGCCGGCTTCGACGATGCGGAATTCGACGAAAGGTCCGACGCCGCGCGTCTGGCTGAGCACCTTGGAACAGAGCACACAGAGCTGCTTGTGGACACGGCTCCGGCGGATATGCCGGATGCACTTATCGATATGTATGATGAGCCGTTCGGCGATTCCAGCGCCCTGCCGACATGCCTGGTCTGCCGTGCGGCCAGGAGGCATGTTACGGTCGCCCTTTCCGGCGACGGCGGTGATGAGGTATTCGCCGGATATGATCGGTACAGGGCGCTGTACCTCGCTGCACAGATGCGTCCCAGCACATATATGTTATGCCGCCTTGGCGCCAGGTTGGCCGGGGCTTTCGCCGGCAAGACCGAACGCGGCCGGCTCAGACGGCTGGTCCGTTTCGCGAACGCCCTGCCATATCCGTATGCTGAACAGTATCTTATGTATCGGCGACTGTTCAGCCCGGCCGATCTGGTCAGATTGCTGACAGATGATTTCATCGCGGCCGCCGACCCGGATGCGCCCAGCGAGTGGTTCCTGCGACTGTATGAGGATGGGGACTTCGAGGATGAGGTGGCCCGCGCCCAGCACCACGATCTGTCCACCTACCTGCCCGACGACCTGCTGGTGAAGACGGACATCGCCTCGATGGCCTCCTCACTTGAGCTTCGGGCGCCGATGCTGGCTGCGGACCTTGTTTCGCTTGGGCTGTCGCTTCCGGCTGGCTGGAAAGTGGACCGCAATGGCGGAAAGAGAATACTGAAGGACGCCTTCGCCGATATGCTGCCGGCCGAGGTGTTTGACAGGCCGAAACGGGGTTTTGGTGTCCCGCTGGCCCGCTGGCTGCGCGAAGACCTGCTGGAAGTACTCAAAGAGACGCTGCTGGACCGGGAATTGCTGGATAAGGGGATTTTCCGCGCTGAATCGCTGGCCGGGCTTATCGCCGACCACGCGACCGGCCGGGATGACCACAGCCACCGGCTATGGGCCCTGCTGGTCCTGGCTCGGTGGTTGGTAAGACAGGGCGGCTGATTCTTGTCGCTGGGGTATTCGCACGGTTGACTGGCAATACTTGAACGACACAGTGGGAGAGAGGTTGGGCCGAGTCGCATCAGCGGGGTCTGGGGGCCGTTAGCGGCATAGCGGGCGGTTCAGGGCCCTGGCGGCAGGGTTGCGGGGCTGGCAGCCAATCGGCGAGGTGTCGGGACCGCTTGAGAGAAACAGAGGGGTTCATCCGGGGTTTTCTGTGCCACAGGTTCCAAGACACGTGTTCCACGTGGAACATGCACGATGTCGCGGGAAATTCCCTGTTTTGTTCTTGCCGATTTGTCCGATACCGTTACTGTAGTGGTGGCGGAACGATGTTCCACGTGGAACACGCCGCATTGATCGCCAGTAACGGGAAAGGAGGCCCAACATGGCCGACCAAGGCAGCAGTCGCACCCGCAAGCCCCGCCTCGGCAGGGGTCTTTCCAGCTTGATGTCCAGCCCCCCGCCGGCGGAGCCGACCGAACAACCGACGGAGCAGCCGGCGGAACAGCATTACGCCCCCCAGCCAAAGGCCGAGGCCCCTCAGGCAAATACCGAAGACTCCGATCGGAACGGAGCGCGGCAGATTGCCATTGATCGCATCTCGCCGAACCCCTACCAGCCCCGGCGCGATTTCGACCCGACGGCCCTGGCCGAGCTTGCCAACAGCATCCAACAGCAGGGCGTCCTCCAGCCACTGATCGTCGCACCGGCCGAGAACGACCATCAGTTCATCCTCATCGCCGGCGAGCGGCGGCTGAGGGCGGCCCGAGAGGCCGGCCTGGCCGAGGTCCCGTGCGTCGTTCGTGATGCGACGGCGCAACAGATGCTGGAATGGGCACTTATAGAAAATATCCAGCGGACCGACCTCAACGCCATCGAGCGAGCCAAGGCGTATCGGGACTACCTGAAGCGGTTCGAGCTTACCCAGGCCGAGGGCGCGGAGCGACTCGGCCAGGCCCGGACCACAGTAGTTAACCATTTGCGGCTGTTGGACTTGCAAGCAGACGTCCAGTCGATGGTAGCCGACGGCCGGCTGAGCTTCGGCCATGCCCGGGCGCTGGCCGGGCTGGTGGATGCGCCTCAGCGGCAGATCGCCCTTGCCAAGAAAGCCGTGAACGACGGGCTGAGCGTCCGGGAAATCGAGAAGCTGGTCGCCGCCGGCGCGACGGCCGCGCCGGAGAAGCCCGAGCGGGCCTCGAAACCGGCGTATATCCGCGACGTCGAGGAGCGGCTGACCCAAGCGGTAGGAACGAAGGTGGCCGTCCAGCCCGGACGGCGGAAGCACAGCGGCCGGATTGTTGTGGAGTACTACTCACTGGACGACTTTGACCGCATCTCGGCCGCGCTGGGCGTCAACGGCAATCCATAGCCGGCCGGCACATATGCAGTCATAGCATTATGACGGGCGCGGCATGGATAGCGCAGTGCCGTGGCTCTATGGAGCAGGGATGCAGGATATGCATGGGATTTGTGGCGACATACACGGGGATCCTGATGTTCATGACTGGCTCACGGGACGGGAGCAACATGAACCTATGGCCGTGGCGGCATATGACACCTTTGATCTTTGGCCTTCGCTGCCATCGCGGCCTTTGTCAACCTCGTGGCCTCCGTGGCCGTTGTTGGCTTCATGGTCTTACTACCGGGAGCACAGTATGTTGAACATTCTGTAAGTGTCGGGCAGGCCCTCCCTGCGTGGCCGCTTGAACGCGGTGTTCAATATACCCGGTTCTGAGCAGTAGGGGGCTTGGTGGCCTTAGTGGCGTTAGTCGCCTTCATGGTGTTAGTGGGCCTGGTGATTGTCGGATGGCGGCTGGCCGGTGAACTAACGTTGCCTGTGTGTATCCGCCTTAATCACTGCTGAGACGGCACTTGTCGGCGGTAAAGGGCCTGGGCGGGGCGGTCGCCGAAGTGCCTGTTGGCTGTTGGCGTGTTGTTTTTTGTGGCTCAAACTGAGGGGTTTTTCGGCAAGTTCAATCATGGCAAGGCCCTCCCGGCGTAAGTCGCTACGTTTATTGCCTCTGTGACTCCTGTCAACAGACGATAGAACAGGAAGTCCGGCTGGT
>PUND01000146.1 GCA_003551645.1 Phycisphaerae bacterium
GGCCGTCGGGGCAGCACGGCGCTGCGTTGTCTCTCGGAGATACCCTCCAGCAGTGGGTTGCCGCGCGTGCCAGCGCCATCGATTGACGCTGCCCGCCCGGCCGGCGACGGAAGCCGCCCTGTCGACACCCACGAACATCTCATTCAGGTCCGTCAGCTTCTCCCGGGACGGAGCAGGACGCCCAGACCGCCGATGCCCAGCAGGCCCAGCGTCGCCGGCTCGGGAACGACCTCGCCTGTTATGGTCAGGTTGCGCACATGTAGGTTGGACCTAAGGTTGTTGCGGTCGCTACCGCCGGCGGCGTAGATGCGGAAGTAAACATCGCCGGCTAGGCCCTGACCCTCATCGCCCTCAAGGTCATCGTGAATCAACCGATTCCACGAAACACCATCCCCGCTGTCCGCTTTCAACATTCCAAAGGATCCATCGGGGGCGTAACCCATCACGGAGTCTTCCCCCTCCTCAAGGAATCCCTCGCCGCCACCGATGAAAACCTCATTTGAGAAGGTGTCATCTTCGCTGTAGACGACACGGACGGCCTCGGGGCTGCCGGCGCCGCGAAAGCCGAGGTCGGCCACGACACTCTCGAGGTTGAGAATGTATCCTTCCTCGATGGTTATGCTGAACTGGATGGCCTTGGTGGCGGTCTCGATATCATCCTCATCCCAATTCCGGGCGAAGAGATATCCATCCGGGGCATCGAGGTCTCGTGCGTCGTCGAAGTCCTGCAGCGGGCCGGCCGGCGGCATATACACGGTCCCTTCAAGGTCAATGCCGGGCATGCCGCTGATGCCGAAGTTGTTTGGATCGAAAGTGAGCGTCGCATCACTGGCGTAGGTGACGTTTTCGCCGATGGTGGTGGCACTCTTGCTGTCGGCGAACTCCCACTGCGCGACGGGGTTGATCTTGGTGGGCGTCAGGTCGTCGGCTACCGGCTCCGGGGCCGGCGCGGGAGGTGTCTCATCAATATAGATGGGCTGCGTGTAAGTCCTCCCTGTCGGTCCCTGCAATTCCGCGCGAACGTAGCCGGTCGCATCTGCGGTGTTGAGGTCGAGCGTGTTGCCCTCGACATCGAGCATGTTGCCCTGGGATACCCAGCGGATCTCGTTGTACCCTTCGGCACTGATGGAGATGGTTGCGGCCTGCTCATCAACGTCTATACTGGTAATCACCGGGGCCGGGTCCCACTGACCCGGTGTGTAGGAAAAGTAGAAGTGCCCTTTTTCCATCGCTGTGCGAACCGCATCCTCGGTCAGTTCCGGTAGTATGAATGTCTGGTGGTTGCGCCCCGCGTGCCCCGGGCGGTGGGTGTCATCATTGGAATAGCCCCAGACGGGCCTCTCGCGGCCGAGCTGGGTCAGGACCTCATCCCACAACGCCCGGTCACCGGAATGGCTGTCGCCCTGGCGATAGACCTCCATGCCAATCAGGTGATCGTATCGGCGATACGCATCCACGTAATGTCCCACCGTCCAGTTGTACCGTCCGGGATGGAACATCACCGCCAGCCCGTCCTTGTCACCAATGCTGCGTAAGCTGTCGTGGAAACGGTTACTGCCGGAAAAGTCGTTGAAATAACTGCCTATGTGGTGATGGCTCGACGGCTCGTTGCCCTCGACCGCCACCATGTCCAGATCATCGGGGTCGCGGCCAAAGTCCGTCCACGGCCAGGTGACCATGTTGTGATCGGTCAGCGAAAGGACGTCGTAACCTTGTTCCCGATATGCATCGATCGCCTCGGCCGGGTCTGCCCACCACCCATCGCTTTCGGTGGTGTGAGTGTGCAGGTTGGCCTTGTGCTGGCCGTACGCTGTCCAATCCAGGTCGGCGTACGGCGTCCAGATGTTGAAGTCGCCGCCGGATGCCGGGACTGCGAGCAGACCCGCCAGGGCCGCTGCGCACAGGCAGCCAAACCAGAAGTTCCATCGTCGCACTACAGGGCGGTCGCTAATCGGTTCAGTAGATATCATCGAGCGTTTCCTCCTGAGCGGGTTTTCTCAGGTTACGTGGTATCCTATTCAGGGCGAGGCGCCCCGAGGAGGCCACTGTCTTAAAGGCCGACCGACACCGTCAGCGGTAGGGTCGGCAGCTTGTCTGCCGACGCTTTACGCCCGGCCTCATTGGCGTCGGTAAGTCCGGCAAGCGGCCTTGCCGACCCTGCACCTAGCTTCTCCTGCGGCGAAGCAGAACACCCAGTCCGCCGATTGCCAGCAGGCCCATCGTCGCCGGCTCGGGGATAATCGTGAGGTTTCTCATAGCGAAGCCGTCGGGTCCCGCATCGTTATCTTGACCGCCGGCGGCATAGATGCGGAAGGACACTGTACCGGTCAGCCCCTGACCTTCGCCCTCGGGAATGTCATCGCTGAGATAGCGGTTCCAGACGATCCCCTCTGTTGGTGCATACACATTCAGCGAACCGTCGTCGCCGTATCCCATCCCTTCATCGCCTTCGGTAATGAAGCCGACGCCGCGACCGATTTCCACCTCATGGGTATCGAAGCCATCGGTGCTGAAGGTCACGCGGACGGAGTTAGGGCCATCATCGCGAAAGCCGAAGTCAGCCGCGACGCCCGTCAGGTCGAAAGAAGCACCTTCCTTGAGGGTGATGCTGACCTCGTACGAGTTCTCGGCCGTGTCGATATCCGGCTCGTCCCAGGGCCTCGCAACTAAAACCCCTGTGGGCCAGCCGCCTGAAGCAGTGCCCGCAGAGTAACAGCGATGCACAGGTGCCGGGTCCGGGTAAGGATACGAAGGTGCATAATCTGGGTGATTTGGATGTGCGATGGGCCCACGACCGAAAGTACTCTGGCCCCACCAAGCGTAGTCATGGTGGTTGAGCTTCGCATCGCTGGCGGATTCTACGTAGTCCGCAGTGAATGTGGCTTCTTTTCCGGCACCGTCGATTGAAGCACAGAATGTCCACTGCGCCACGGCGATGATCGGATCCGGCCCCAGGTCCGTATCCAGGTTGATAACGGCCGCCTGGGCCGGACCGCCGATTGCGACGCAGACCGCCGCCGCAACTACCGCAAGTCCAATTGTTCTTGTCCTCTGCTTCATTTCCTTGCTCCTTATGCTGCATACTGCAAAA
>PUND01000077.1 GCA_003551645.1 Phycisphaerae bacterium
GATGTATACCCATATATAGCAGAATACAAGGATAATACAGATGATCTATATGATGAGAATGGGGAATATTCGGGTGGGAGCTATGGAAAAATAGTAAATAAAAGTTTAACATTTGATAGTTTTGCCGATCCCGAGAAGGTATTTTTTGATAAACAAAAGGAGATCGAATGGCAGCAGAAAGAGATTAAATACTTAGATAGGCTTTATGAATTACTCACTAAAAGCCAATTTCGGATAATGTTTTTAATTGCAGAAGGGTATAGCAAAAAGGCTATAGCGAAAAGTGAAAATATCAGTATCAATGCACTAAACGCAAGGATAAGAAGGGCTAGGGATAGAATATACAGGGATGAATACTTTATTAGCCAAAAAATAAAGTTAGCACTATAAAGCTAAATATATGATTGTTTTACTTACTATCTCAAAAATAATGTTAGTTTTTTCGTATTTTTCCGGTATGTATATATAGGAGATGGAAAAGCAATAATGTTATTCTGCCAGCTCTCCCAGGGCTGGTTTTTTCTTATACATTTTACAAATAAAATAGGGGGCGATCAGGTGGACATGATGAAAATTGAACCGTATAGATTATACACTATTCAGCAGCTAGTCAGTAGACTATTTTTCAGTAGTGAAACCATAAGGCGTATGTGTAGATCAGGGGATATACCTGCCAAAAAGGTAAACGGTCAATGGCGTGTTTTAGGTTATCACCTATTAAGATATTTTGAGCAGGAAGCAAGCCAGGAAGCAGATCACAGACTTGAAGTAGTGTAGTTTTAATTTAAGATGTGAGAATATTATTTTTATATATATTTTTCCCATTTCATACAGGGCAAAGTAAGAGATCCGCTCTGAACTGCCAACACCTTTTTTTTGCTAATGGGTGCAGGTGTCTTCCCACTCCTGCATCCAGTACATATACATAGCAATATTAGAAAAATATAACAGGCTATGTTATAATTGACACAGATATATTAGCGGATATTACAACAAAAACGAAAGTAACCCTGCTCAGTTTTGGCCGACTAACAGGGCTACTTTGAAAAGGACGTGTTAAATTGTTAATATGCTTAATACTATTATAGAACAAAAAGCAGAATTTATCAATACACTTTTTAAAGATCTGGATGGTACTATTGAATATAGGTTTATACCCAAAAAGGGTACAGATGGTAATATTAAAAAAGCATGGTTCGATTGTACTGAAAAAGCCATTCAGTACGATCTACCAGGATTTAATTATAATTCATATGTCGGTATATTTACCAGAAAGGATCAGAGTTTTGGTGGTGCTGATAATTGTTTGACTAGCAAAGTAATATGGGCTGATCTGGATAATGTAACCTATAGACAGGCCATGAACAGGTTGGAGAAAACAAGGTTACCATATCCCACTATGGTTGTTAATTCAGGGCATGGAATACACTTCTATTGGGTGCTGAAACAAAGGCAAGGCCAGCAGGTAAAGGCTATAAATGAGAAGGTTGCAATCCTTCTGGGTAGTGATCCCAAAGTAACTGATATATCCAGGGTAATGCGAATACCTGGATCAGTTAATATAAACGGTGATATACCTGTAAGATGTGAGCTAATAGAAAGCCATGAAAATAATATCTATAGCATTGATAAACTTGCTGAACTGCTAAGGGTGGAGCTGCCAAAGGGTAATGGTAGTAATGATTTTTCTGATACCTTTGCAGACACAGATACAGAGGGTAAAGGCTATGGTAATTTAGATTATGTGATAGACATTGATAGGGTGGATAAACCATGTATTAGGAGTATGTTTAAAGGAGTACACGAAGGCCAGAGGAATACAGCACTAGGAAGGCTTACAAAGTATTTAAAGGTTGCAGGTTATACGAAGAAGAAGGCAAAGGGTATTATTAGGGTGTGGAATAAAAATAATAACCCTCCAGAGGACACAGAGAAGTTGAATAATGATTTTAACTCATATTGGCACGGTGATTATAAACTGTTAGGGTGTAAAAATGAAAATGAGAAGTTGCAACAACAGTTATCAGCACATTGTAAACCTGAACAATGTGGGCATCACAAGACCATTGGAAACACAACAATAGGTGAAGGGGTGGAGTTGAATAATCGTATGTTTAACCAATATGAGAAATTTACAGGTAATGATCTGATTGTTTTTGGTGTGTTAAAATCTTATGAACAAGGTTTAAATATTGATACACTAAAATTTAAACTCACTCCTCGAAAGAAAAATAAACCCTGTATGTCAGAGAATACGATGAGAAAAGCATTAAGCAATCTAAGGAAAGCTGGATTGATCAGTAAATTGAATGGTAGTAAGAAGAAGGGCATTAAAGATTTTTATAAGGTTATAAATCAGGGCACGTATGGTATGGGATATACATTTCTAAACGTGGGTGCAATACATGGGGCAATAGATGGTCGTGTTACTCCTCCAGAGTTTAAGACTTATGTTTTGCTTTGGAAATATAACTTCAATAATAAGGGCAAAGTAAATCCTTCACTTAAAACAGTTGGCCAAGAAATGGGCGTTAGTCAATCAGCAGTAAGTAAATATTTAAAGAAATTAGAGTTACATGGGTATATTGAACGGCACTATAAGTACACAGACAAAGGTAATGAAAAGTTATATTGTGAGCTTAAAGTTTAGAAATGGTTGCAGGGTACATTTTCCTATTATACCAATGGCTCACAGATTTATTATACCAAAATATTCAAGTATGGTTGAAAGGCACTTTTTCCTATTGTAGCAAGGGTTCAGAGATTTATTATACCAAAATATTCATACTAAGAACAAAGAGGTTATAGCAGGTTGTAATGTGTTGAATTGTGAGATATAAAAGGTTCTATACAATAATACAGCGACAGGCGATCAAAGCAATTCATCCAAAGACAATCGATGTTATCCACAGCCCAGATAAGCAATATATTTTTTACCTGTTAATAACTAAAAATTCATACTATATTTAATATTACACAAAAGGGGGTGGGGTGTATATTCGCAAGGATGGGAGAAAAGAAAACTAATGTTAAAGGCTCAAAGTATGTATGCCGAAA
>PUND01000122.1 GCA_003551645.1 Phycisphaerae bacterium
GGCATCGTTACCTACTACCAGGCCGGTTTTAAGAGTTTTCCCATCCGGTGTTTCCAGCTCAAAAACAGGAAGTTCTTCACCCCTGTTAAAATCATAGTCACGCTCATCTTTGGTCAGGTGGGTCTGCCTCTGCTTGCAGCACAGCTGCCCGTCAGGATCGAAGCAGTAAGCAGTGTGGTAATAATAGCCTTTATCCAGTTCAACAGTAGTGCCTGCTGAGAGGTAAATGCCGTGCTCGCGGGCAAGAGCGCTGTGCAGGTCCAGAAAGATATCATTCCAGCCTTCAATATCAGCAGAAAAGATATAGAAAGTGGCCGGAAAGTCAGGACCCGGCATGAAAGCGCCAGTCCCGAGGCCGAGAGACAGGGCGCTGTAGGCGGGAAGAACAGCCAGATCGGGGCGCGATGATTGCAGGAGTGCTGAAAGATCGGCGCGGTAGCCGGCCAGTGTTTCCAGGTTTATATCGGCCAGGGATATGGCTGCAACCTTCATAACAAACCTCCGTCCAGTAATTGTTAATTTACAAGGTATTGTTTTAACTGACCAGCTCGGCCAGGGCTTTTGCCATTTCACTGGTCCCGGCACTGCCGCCAAGATCGGGAGTAACCGCTTTTCCTTCAGCTATGAGCTCAGCCAGTGCAGCTTCGATTTTGCGGGCGGGTTCATTTTCACCGATGTAGCCAAGCATCAGTACAGCGGCCATAATCATTGCTGCCGGGTTGGCCCGGTTTTGGCCGGCATACTTGGGCGCACTACCGTGCACCGGTTCAAAGAGGGCGGTAGCTTCTCCTATGTTCGCTCCCGGCACAATGCCAAGCCCCCCGACCAGCCCGGCACATAGATCGGATAAAATATCTCCGTAAAGGTTGGGCATGACCATGACATCAAATTGCCAGGGTTTAAGCACCAGCTGCATGGCCATGTTATCGACAATTCTATCTTCAAATTCGATATCGGGGTACTCTTCGGCCACCCTGCGGGCGGTTTCTAAGAACAGGCCGTCTGTCAGTTTCATGATATTGGCTTTATGGACAGCGGTTACTTTTTTACGGTTGTCATTTTGGGCATAGTGGAAAGCGAAATGGCAGATCCGCTCAGAGGCTTTGCGGGTAATTATTTTAATGCTTTCGGCGGCATCATCGCCAACCATATGCTCTACCCCGGCATAGAGATCTTCGGTGTTTTCCCTCACTACCACCAGGTCGACATCTTCAAAAGGGGTAGCGATCCCCGGGTAGGTTTTGGCCGGCCGCAGGTTGGCGTATAAATCGAGTTCCTTGCGCAGGGCGACATTGACACTGCGAAAACCGGACCCAACGGGAGTGGTCAGGGGGCCTTTCAGGCCGACACCGTTTCTTTTTAGCGAATCGATGGCCTGCCGGGGGACAGGAGTATCATACTCTTCCAGGGCGTTTTCCCCGGCGCTGACTTCTTCCCATTTAATGTTGGCGCCGGCTGCCTCCACTACTGTAATGGCCGCCTCTGTTATCTCCGGCCCTATACCGTCTCCCCTGATCAGGGTTACCGTGTTCATATCAGTAAGCCTCCTTCAAGCATTAACTTCAAACCGTATATGTTTCCAGGTTGTTCCAAAATTGTTCCACCTGCCGGGCAGTTTCTGCTAAAGAACCCCTGTTGTCAATTATAACATCAGCCTGTTTTTTTTTCTCTTCCAGGGGCATCTGCGCTTTTAGCCTGGATTCCGCAGCGCTCCGCTCGATCCCGTCCCGCTGCTGGAGGCGCAAAACTTGAGTTTCACGGGGCACATAAACGAGCAAAACCAGGTCGACCATTTTTTGCATGCCTGCTTCTATCAGGAGGGGAATATCATAAACCACCACTGCACCCGGATCTTTAGCTTTAATTTCTTCAGCAAGCTCCAAAAAACGGGAGCCAACAAAGGGATGGACAATCCGGTTCAGCTGTTCCAGCTTGCTGCGGTCGTTGAACACTATCTCCGCCAGCCTGGCCCGGTCCAGGTTCCGGTCCGGCAGGAGAACCGATTCGCCCAGCCAGTCGACAATCTTTTGCCAGGCCGGCCGGCCCGGTTCGACCGCTTCCCTGGCCAACTGGTCGGCATCAAGCAGGTAGGCTCCCTTTTCTTCAAGCAGCTTTGCGACCGTGCTTTTACCCGAGGCAATCCCACCGGTCAGGCCGATAATAAACATATTCAATCAAATCCTTTATACCTGAGATATTATAAAGCTGCCTACTTCTGGCAGCGGGGGCAAAAATAGGTGCCCCTTCCGGCAACCCTAATTTTTTCGATGGGGGCGCCGCAGCGGCAGGGCTCATGTTTGCGGCCGTAAACGGCAAGCCGGGACTGGAAATCACCAAGAGCCCCGCTGGAATTACGGTAATCACGGAAGGTAGTCCCGCCGTATTCAATGCCTTCTTTAAGGACATCACAGATGGCCTGGTATAGTTTTTCCGCTTCTCCCGCTTTTAAATCCGCAACCCGGCGGTTGGGATCGATACCGCTGCGGAAAAGACATTCGTCGGTGTAAATATTTCCCATTCCGGCGGCAAAACCCTGGTCTAGAAGCAGGGCCTTGAGACGGCTGCGCTCTCTTCTGGCCAATAAATCCAAAAAATCTTGCCTGCACAAGTCGTTCAAAATATCGGGGCCGATTTTTTTCAGCACCAGCTCCTGCAGTTCGCCTTCAGTTTCTGTTAACCACAGCCTGCCAAAACGGCGCATGTCCGAATAGTGAAGAACAGACCCGTCAGTGAAAGGTAGCGACAGGCGCAGGAAACGCTTTTCCCCGGCCTTCCCATCTTCTGCATAAAAAAGGTTGCCGGTCATGCGCAGGTGGACCGTGAGGACACCGCTATTGAGGTAAATAAGCAGATACTTGCCCCTGCGGCCGATACTTTTCACCCGGCGCCCGGGCAGGGCGGCAGAAAATTCTTCAGGGCGGGGATAACTGATTGTAGAGGGCATATCAAGCACGGGCGCGGCAAATTCTTTGCCCGTGAGCAGCGGTTCTAA
>PUND01000039.1 GCA_003551645.1 Phycisphaerae bacterium
GACATGAACACCACCACCACCGTAAGTGACGACGGCATCTTCGCCTACACCGGGGGCATCCCCACCAACGGCTGCTGGGTCGACCTGGAGCCCGACACCAGCTGGGACGACATCAAGCTGGCCATGCGCGCCATGGGCCGCAGCGCTCGCGATGAAATCCTGGTCGCCGACGCCGATGGGCTGGCCAAGAAGTTCCTGAGCCCCTACGACAGCTTCGATCTGGACGGCTACCTGGCGTGTGCCACCGCCGAGGGGCACCCCGACGCCAAGGCCGCGTTCATCAGCCACTTCGGCGAATGGGACGCCGAGGCCTTCGAGGACGCCTTCGTCGGCCCTGCCGAGCACGAGGTGGCCTTCACCCAGGAGTGGTTCGACGAGATGCACGGCGAGGCCATCAAGCAGGCAGAAGAGACCGGCCTGTGCATCGACTGGGAGCGCACCGCCTATGCCCTGTTCGTGAACGACTTCTATTTCGACAACGGCTACGTATTTCGTCGCGTTTAACCTCTGCCTTCAACTATTCGCAATGCCAATTAAGGACTCCCCCATGGCCATGTTCATCCAGAGCAACATCCCCGTCCCCGCCCGCACCGCCAAGCGTGGACCGATCACCAGCGACGCACGCGTGAAGATCACCAGCCTCAACCCCGGCCAGTGTCTCACCGTCGTGGTCAGCAACCTGGAAGAGCGTAGCGCCCGGGCCAAGAAGCTCAACAGCACCATCACCGCGATCAAGCGCGCCGACGGCGGCGAGTTCACCCTGCGCCAGATGTACGGCGAAGTGGACGGCTCGGTCGCCCCGGTGGTGCGCGTATGGAGGACCGCCTGATGCCTAGCCTCAAGCACCACCCCGACTTTGACGACATGGCGGCCGAACAGGCCGCCGTCCACCGCCAAGCCAACGCCCTGCACGCCCGCGCGCTGCGCCACCCGCACCCCGCCGACCCTGATGCCCTGGACGAAGACGACCGGAGCATCCTGGAGAAGCTCGACCACTGGGAGCCTTGACCCATGGCCCATATCCCCAACACCCCGACCCGGCAAGAGCTGGACGAGCTTAACCGCCTGCTCCAGAAGATGATCGCCACCCCCGACGCCAACGCCATGTCCTCCGAGGCCATGGCCCACCTGGCCAGCTGCGTGGCGGACGAGCCGACCCTGCACGACCGCATGCGCCTGGCCCTGGTGCTCGCCCTGAGCGCCGCCACCGTCGATGAGCGGTTCAGCATGGCCCAGGTGCTCGGGGCCACCCCCCGGGCCATCACCCACGTGGCCACCTACCTCGCCAACCGCCCCGTGCCGCAAGCGCCCACCGTCCACTGAAGGAACGCCCCATGGTCATCCTCGGCACCGACTACGACGTCGTCACGCTGGATTTCGAGAGCTACTTTGGCACGGGATGCTCGCTCAGCCTCCAGAAGCTCAACACCTTCTCCTATGCCGCCCACCCCGAGTTCTCGACCCACGGCATGGGCGTCAAGCTCAACGACGGCCCCACCGAGTGGATCGCGCCGGCCGACCTGGAGACGCGCCTCTACGAAATCTTCGACGACGGCGACAATCCGGTGGCCCTGGTCTGCCATAACATGTACTTCGACGGCTTCATCCTGCACCACTTCTACAACATCCACCCCGACCTCTACATCGACACCATGGGCATGAGCCGCGGCATGTTCCCCAACGCCAAGCACGGGCTCAAGGACCTGGCGATCCGCCTGTGGCCGGCCGACGAGACCATGCGCAAGGGCGAGGAGCTGATCAGCTTTCGCAACGTGACAACCGAGCAGCTCTACGCCGACGCGCCGATGGTCAGTCCGCTACTCCGTAAGATGATCGACTACTGCATCCAGGACGTGGAGCTGACCTACGCCGCCTTCATGCGCATGATCGACCACTACCCGGACAGCGAGCTTGAGCTGTTGCACCTGACTTTGCAGATGACCTGCGAGCCGCTGCTGGTCCTGGACGCCCCCCGCGTCGAGGCCGCGCGCCTGGGCTGGATCGAGGAGCGCGACCAGGCCATTGCCGCCTCGGGCGTGGCCGAGTCCACCCTGTCCTCCAACCCCAAGTTCCTCGCCCTGCTGGAGAAGCACGGCGTTGACGTGCTAGAGAAGCTCGACCCCAAGACCGAATTGATGAAGCCGGCGCTGGGCAAGGCCGATCTCGGCTTCCAGCAGATGAAGGCCGCCCACCCCGAGCTGGCCGCGATCTTTGACGGGCGCGTCGCCGCCAAGTCCACCGGCCAGATCAGCCGCGCCGCGCGCTTCCTTGAGACCGCCGAGATTTGCGGGGGCCTGATGCCGTGCCCCTTGATCTACTACTCGGCCCACACCGGGCGCTACGGCGGCGGCGAGGCGCTCAACCTCCAGAATCTTACGAGGGGCTCGGAGCTGCGCAAGTCGCTGTGCGCCCCGCCCGGGTTCCTGGTCTACGTCGCGGACTCCTCGAACATCGAAGCGCGCATGCTGGCCTGGATCGCGAACCAACCCGATCTGCTCGAGGTGTTCCGCGCCGGCGGCGACGTCTACTCGCACTTTGCCACCAAGCTCTACGGCTTCCCGGTCAACAAGCACGACCACCCACACGAGCGCTTCGTCGGCAAGGTCTGCGTTCTCGGCCTGGGCTACGGCATGGGGTGGCGCAAGTTCCAGGACTCCATGGCGGCCGGCATGCTCGGCGGCGACCCAGTGCTGCTCTCCGACCAGGAGGCCCAGGCCATCGTCAAGCTGTACCGCGATAGCAACTACGCCATCGCCGGCCCCGGTGGGTTCTGGCAGCAGGCGCAGCTGGCGATCACCGACATGTACCTGGGCGTGGAGCGTGACTGGGGCCCGATGCGCACTGCCAAGGACATGCTGATCCTGCCCAACGGCATGGCGCTGAAGTACCCCGGTTTGCGTCCGATGGACGAACATGGCAACGACTTCGAGTATCATAACGGCAAGTTCTGGACGAAAATCTATGGTGGCAAGTTCACCGAGAACATCATCCAGGCGCTCGCCCGCATCGTGCTGTTCGACCAGATGCTCGAGGTCAACCGCCTGCTGCTGCCTGAAGACGGCCGCGTGGTGCTCAACGTCCACGATGAGATCATCGGCATCGCCCCCGACGGCGGCGCGGTCAAGGTCGGCGTCGACGCCAAAGGCAAGGACGTCTGGGAGAACGACAGCTGGGCCCAGGCGCTGTTCAACCGCATCGTCGCCACCATGTCCGAGGACCAGGGCTGGTATCGCGGGCTGCCCCTCGAGGCCGAGGGGGGCTTCGATCTGATGTACTCGAAATGACCCAGCGCTGTCCGGGCACCCCCCGGATGGCCTACAATGATTCGCTATGCGAATGCACCCCCGGAGGAACGAATGTCCACCCCCATCAATTTCATCACGCCGACCAAGAAGGTGCGGCTGGCGAAGGAGGTCACAGCCAACGGCGTTCGCCCCTATCCCCGCGTCAAGGCCCTGAACTCGGAGACCCACTACGTCGCCGCCGGCACCGAGGGGCTCGCGCAGCTGTTCGACCTCCTCCAGACACGCGCGACCGCCGGCGCGGCCCTGATCAAGGGGCCGCTCAACGACACCATCATGAACGAGAGCCGGCGCGGCAAGGTCGACACCAACGCCCCGACCACGCTGCTCGTGCTCGACATCGACGGCTGGCGGCCGGACGCCCCGCTGACCCAGCCGATCACCCAGACCGCCCTGCACCAGACCGCCGAGGGCATCATCAACCTGATGCCCGAGCCGCTGCGCTCGACCAGCTACGTCGTCAACGCCTCCAGCTCCACCGGCGTCAAGGCGACCGGCGAGATCGGCCTGCACTTCTTCTTCCTGCTCGAGCGGGCCGTGGCCCCCAAGCGTCTGGAGACCTACCTCAAGAGCCTTAACTTCGCCCACGAACAGATCACCAAGCAGGTCGGGCTTCAGGCCAGCCGCATGAGCCTGAAGTGGGCGGTTGACCCGTGCGTCGCCCGCAACGCGCAGATAGTCTACGTCGCCAACCCGACCTTCACCGGCGTCGAAGACCCCTTCGCCACCCCCGAGGATCGCTGGGCGATGGTCACCAAGGCCCACGGCAGCTGCGACATCACCCAGGCCATGGGCATGGTCGACGAGCCAGCGGTGGCCGGCAGCGAGGAGAAGACCCTCACCGCCCTGCGCAAAGCGGCGGGGCTTGGCAAGTTCAAGCCGCGCATGCGCCGCTTCGGCTCCGGCGAGAACGCCGAGCAGATCATCACCAACCCCGACCCGGTCAAGATGGAGCTGAGCTACAAGACCGACAGCTTCGCCTACTGGAACCTCAACGACGGCGACTCCAACGCCTACTACAACCCGATCGGCAACCCCGAGATCATCTACAACTTCAAGGGCGAGCTGCCCTTCGAGATGAAGAAGGCCGCGCCCGAGACCTACGACTGGTATCGCGAAAAGTTCAAGGTGCAGATTCGCACCGTCACCGAGGCCCGCCCGCTGGTGTTTCGCGACAAGGCCTCCGATCAGCACTTCGCCGTGACCTACATCCCGGCCCACGACACCGTCGAGTCGATGCACAAGATCAGCCGGCTCAACATCGAGGACTGGATGCTCGGCTGCGGCGTATCGCCGCCCAACCCGATCCCCAGCTGGGAGATCACCTTCAACCCCCAGTCGACCACCGAGCTGGACTGGAAGGGCGAGACCTTGAACCAGTTCCGCGCCACCGAGTACCTGAAGTCGCCGCCCGCCGTCATGCCCCAGTACGCCGGGGTGACCCTGGGCGGGGCCACCGAGGCGATGGCCGCGCTGTGCCCGACCATCCACAAGGTGATCTTCCACATCTGCGGCTCGAGCCCCGAGGACTTCGAGTATTTCATCAACTGGCTGGCCTGGTGCGTGCAGAACCGCGACAAGGCCCAGACCGCCTGGGTCTTCTCCGGGGTCCCCGGCACCGGCAAAGGCGTGTTCTACGAGCGCATCCTGCGCCCGATCATGGGCGAGGACTACGCGGTGCGTAAGCGTCTGGATCACCTGGAGGAGCAGTTCAACTCCTACCAGAAGACCGCGCTGTTTCTGATCTGGGAGGAGTTTCGCCTCGCCGACTCCCGCCAGGGCGGCAAGCTGATCAACAAGATCAAGGACGACATCGTCTCTGACCGGGTCGATATCCGCGCGATGCGCACCGACCTGGACCTCCAGCGCAGCTACACCAACTACATCTTCTTCTCCAACCACACCGACGCGATCCCCATCGAAGACGGTGACCGACGCTTCAACGTCGCCCCGCCGCAGATGGTCAAGCTCGAGCACCAGTACCGCACGTTCCGCCGCGAGATCAACAACATCGAGGGGGAGCTTGGCACCTTCGCCGGGTTCCTCGCCGCCTACGAGCCCGACGTCGACCTGGTGCGCACGGTGCGCGACAACGAAGCCAAGCGCGAGATGCAGGTCACCGCCATGGGCTTCGGCAAGCGCTTCTGCCACGCCGTGAAGACCGGCGACCTGGCCTACTTCCTCCAGCTTGACGCCTACCCCAGCACGTCCAGCGCCGCCCGCGCGCTTCAGATGACCACCGCCCAGAAGTACATGGCGGCGTGGGCCGATGACGCCGCCAACGGCCGCCCGAGCCGGATCACCGCCGACGCCCTGCTCACCTGCTACGAGGTGCTCAACGACCGCGACATGCCGGCGGTGCAGTTCACCACGTTCCTCAGCCGCAACGACATCAAGCTGACCCGCCAGCGCGTCAACGGCGTGCGCGCCCAGGCGTTCGAGGTCACCTGGACCCTCGATAACCCCGAGGAGCAAGAGCACGTCGACGAGATCAACCAGCGCTCGGCGCCCGCCCACCCCTCGACGCAGACCCATTGACCCCGTAGTATTCGCACTGCGTATTACCCACCACGCCCAAGGAATGCCCCATGAACGACCAATTCGACCCCTCGGCTTTCAAGAAGCCGACTCGCCTGTCGGCGCAAGCCGACGCCAAGCACGCCTTCGACCCGGGGGCCATCAAGGCCACCATCCAGGCCAAGGCGCAAGCCGAGGACGACCTGCTGACCGCCCCGCTCGGTCTGGTCAAGACCTGGTCGTTCTCCCGCCTCATGCAGTATGAGAACTGCCCCTACTCGGTCTACCTGAAGTCCGTGATGAAGTGCCCTGACCCCTCGGGCCTGGCCGCCGAGCGCGGCACCCTGGTCCACGAGGTCATCGAGAACTACATCCAGGGGCTTACCGACACCCTGGTCCCGGTCATGCTCCCCGGCATGAAGAAGATCGACCTGGCCCCGTTCACCCCGCTGATCGAACAGCTGCGCGAGGACTTCTCGACCGGCACCGTCGAAGTCGAGGGCGACTGGGGCTTCACCCGCGACTGGACCCCCACCGACTTCTTCGGGGACGACGTCTGGGGCCGCATGAAGCTCGACGCCATCGACTTCGAAGGCGTGCCCCCTGCCGAGGCCACCTCGGCGGTCGCTCACGACTGGAAAACCGGCCGCAAGTTCGGCAACGAGCTGAAGCACAACCAGCAGGGCATGACCTACGCCATCGGCGCCTTCATGCGCTACCCGAACCTTCAGTTCGTCGAAACCCAGTTCAGCTACCTCGACGAGAAGGAGAAGCTCGGCAACAAGTACAGCCGCGAGCGGATCATGCTGCTCAAGCCGATGATCGACAAGCGCACCAACCGCATGACCACCGCCACCCAGTTCCCGCCCAAGCCCTCGCTTCAGGCGTGCAAGTGGTGCCCCCACGCCAAGGTGCAGGAGGGGTTCGAGACGCCCGCCTGCGAGTTCGCCTACCAGGAGCTGTGACCTATGAACGCATCGAGATTCCACGAAGTGTTCGGCGACGACGCCGACTTCTGGGGCGAAGACCCCGAT
Source organism: Phycisphaerae bacterium (assembly GCA_003551645.1). Lineage (GTDB taxonomy): Bacteria > Planctomycetota > Phycisphaerae > SM23-33 > SM23-33 > PUND01. Next base: position 6,854 of record PUND01000039.1, read on the forward strand.
TGGCGAATCGAGGACTGGCAGATCGAGGTCAGCGAAGACAACACCCGCCTGGGCTATTGGGACTGGGTACTGGCCCAACGCGACCTTTTCATCCCGGACGAGGAGCTGTGACATGAACGACCAACACGCATTACTCGAGATTCAGAACGCCCTCGACGGCGTCGAGTGGACACCCGACACCTTGGAGCGCATTGCCCGCGTCATGGTAGCCGCCGGTTACCGCATCCGTGACTTGGAAGAAAACGACCGAGACGATCTGGAGCACCCCCAATGAACTTCACCCTCGACACCAGCAAGCGCTACCTGCGCTCCGTACTCAACCACTTCCACGAGTATGGCTTCAGCTACCGCTCCGTGGCCCTCGAAGGGGCCGATGCGGCCCACGGCCTGACGGTCGAGAAGGCCGTCGACGAGGTCTTCGCCGGCGAGCTGGCCCACGTGACCCTGACCAACGTCGAAGAGCGCACGCGCAAGATCGGCCTGCTGATCGTGGTCGACCACCCGCAGCCGCCGATGGACCTGATCGCCGACTTCGGGGCGGCCAACGAGGAGGACCTGGCGATTGCCCAACGCTGCATCGACGGGGGCTCCGGTGCATAAGCCGCTGCTCAGCACCTACTTCGTGGTGCGGGCCTATGTCGAGCAACCCAACGGCGAGCGCCGGCACATGGACGAGCAAGTCCACAAGGTCTGCTCCCGCGAGATGATCACCCGAGACGATTACCTGGAGTACGTCGCCTGGGGCCTCTACATCCAGTACAAGCGCACCGCCAACCACGTGCTGCGCCTGACCGTGATCAACGCCGAAGGCCCCGGCGGCGAGCGCTTCCCCCTCAACCGCACCGTGATGCCGGGAGACATCGACCCGGACTGGAGACCCCATGCCTGACCTGATCTACCCCGGCACCACCATGCAGTACGAGGTCGGCCCGCGAAGAGACGTTGTGTACCCCGACCTGAGCACTGACGTAGAGACGCCCGAAGACCCCGATAGCGCCGAGTTCTGGGGCGTCTACGTTCGCCCCCGCGTCAAGGGCATCGCCACCTGGGTCGCCGACTTCCAACACGAAACCGATGCCCGCGAATACGCCGCGTGGCAAGCCAAGAGGACTTAACATGACCGATGTAAATGTGGCTCTGGATATCGAAACTCTCCACACGCGCCCCGACGGCGTGATCCTGGCGATTGCCGCCGCCGCCCGCCTGCCCAACGGCGAGCTGTCCACCTTCTATACCCCGGTGTCGATCACCAGCCAGAAGGCCCGCATGATCAGCACCGACACCCTCAACTGGTGGCACGGCCAGGGCGAGCTGTGGCAGAAGACCCTGGCCGAGTGCGAGGACGCCCCGACGCTGGCCAATGCGCTGGGTGACCTGTCCACCTGGTACGCGAGCCTGGGCACCGACAACGACCGCCTGTTCCCCTGGGGCAACGGCGCGAGCTTCGACAACGCGTTTCTCGAGCACGCGTTTGACGAGCAGGGGGTCGCCTGCCCCTGGGCCTACTGGACCGGGCGCGATCTGCGCACGCTCAAGCACCTGGCCACCGACCTGGGCGGGTTCATCAAGCCCGAGCGCGTCGGCACCCACCACAATGCGCTGGATGACGCCATCACCCAGCTGCTGACCGTCGAGGCCTGCCTGGAGAGCTTCAAGGAGGCCGCGTAATGTTCATCACGCTCACCTCGGCGCTCGAATATCCCGACAAGCCCCTAAGAATCAATATCCACCGCATCGCGGCCTTCCACGACGCTGTCAACGAAGGCAAACGATCAACACGCATCGTGCTCGGTGGCAGCATCCTGTATGTCACAGAGACCCCCACCCAGATCGAAGACCTGATTGACGCCATGTTGCTGCACCTGGCAAAAGTCCACTGGCATGGGAGCCCGTTATGAGCGCCGCCCTCCCCGAGCTGTATCGCCACCAGGCGATCACCGTCAAGCACCTGCTGGCCAACGACCGCTCGATGGACACCTCTGATCCGGGCACTGGAAAAACGCGATCCCACCTGGAAGCCTTCGCCCAGCGCAAGGCCGCCGGCACCGCCCACAAAATGCTCGTGCTCGGCACCCTGTCGATCCTCGAGACCGCCTGGGCGGCGGACTGTGCCAACTGGACCCCGCAGCTGACCTGTGCGGTGGTCTACTCGGCCAAGCGCGCCAAGCAGCTGCCGGCCGCCCTCGATGCCGACGTGATCATCCTCAACCACGACGCGGTCAAGTGGATGGTCGACGGCAAGGGCACGTTGACCGCCCAGGGCACGCAGCTTGCGGCCCTTTGCGACGTGCTGTGCATCGACGAGTTCACGGCGTTCAAGCACCGCACCAGTCAGCGCTCGAAGGCCGCCGCGGCGATCCGCAAATACTTCCCAGTGCGCTGGTCGCTCTCCGGCACGCCCAACAGCAACGGGGTGCTCGACCTGTGGCACCCGACCTTCCTGATCGACGACGGCGACCGGCTGGGCAAGGCGTTCTGGGGCTACCGGGCCCAGGTCTGCACGCCAACGCCCAACCACAACGTACCGGGCGGCAATCACGTCGACTGGATCGAGAAGGAAGACGCCGAGCTGATCGTCGCGGATCGCCTGCATGACATCACCGTGCGCCACAAGCTGCGCGAGTGCATCGACATGCCGGACAACGTCGCCTACACGGTGACCACCGACCTGCCAAACAAGCTCATGGCCCAGTACCGCGAGATGCAGCGCGAGGCCGTGCTGATGCTCGAGTCGGGCGAGGGCATCAACGCCGTTCACGCCGGGGCCAAGGCCAACAAGCTGCTGCAAATCTGCTCCGGGGCGGTCTACGACGGGCCCGATCACCACGTGCTCGACAACAGCCGCACCTCGCTGGCCCTCGATCTCGCCTGCGAGGCGCCCCAGGCGCTGATCGCCTTCAACTGGCACCACCAGCGCGACGCCCTGGTCGCCGAGGCCACCAAGCGCAAGCTGCGCTTCGCGGTGATCGACGGCAGCGTGCCGGTCGCCCGCCGCGTGGAGATCGTCAACGACTTCCAGGCAAGCCGCGTCGACTACATCTTCGCCCACCCGCAGACCGCCGCCCATGGCCTGACCTTGACCAAGGGCACCCGCACCATCTGGCCCTCGCCGACCTACAACGCCGAGTGGTTCAACCAGTTCAACGCCCGCATCGACCGTGCCGGGCAAACGCAGCGCACCGAGACGATCATGATCGCCGCTCGGGGCACCCGAGAGGAAGAGGTCTACGCGCGCCTGGCCGACAAGGTCCAGCGCATGGACAACCTGCTCGGCATCTTCGCGGCCAGCACAAGCATGGCCGCTTAACACCACCACGGAGTACCACCCATGACCCAGATCAACCTGACCCACGCCATCGCCAACATCGACGCCGTCCTCGAGGCCGCCAAGCGCATCAAGGGCGGCAAGAAGAACTACGACGCCTGCAACGACGCCGAGCGCCGCGCCCGCCTCGAGCTGAGCAACCTCCAGCAGGAAGCCCACGCCCTGACCACCGCGATGGTCGACGGCGACGACATCACCGGCCTGCGTGACCTGGCCGGCATCCAGAAGGCCATGCAGCGCGCCAACGTGATGCTCGACCGCGCCCTGGAGCGCCGCCACACCGACCACGAGGCGATGGAAGATGCCTTCGACGTGCTGGCCCGGGCGCTCTCCACCGACCTGACCCTGGCGCAAGCCGACGACACCGACGAGCAAGAGCAGGAGGCCGCATGAGCACTGACACTGCCGTCAGCGACGACACCCCCACCATGACCCTGGGCGACCTGGCCCGGGAACGTGACGCCCTGCGCGAGTCCAAGCGCGCCCTGGCCCGCGAGGAGAAGGAGATCAAAGCGGCCCTGGACGAGAACGAAGAGGCGGTCCTTGCCCTGCTCGATGCGCAAGGGGTCGAGGCGACCCGCGTGGACGGCATCAGTATCTCGATCAGCGAGCAAGTGGTGCCCTCGGTGGTCGACTGGGACGCCTACTACGCCTTCATCAAGGAGAACGATGCGTTCTACCTGCTTGAGCGGCGCGCAGCGGCTGGCCCCTACCGCGAGATGCTCGCCATGGAAACCCCGCCGCCCGGTGTCGAGCCGTTTACCAAGCGCTCTGTCAACATGTCCAAGCGCTAGAAGCATCACCACAGCGTTGACTCATTCGCTGTGCGATATTCGCAATGCTGATATAATGGATGATGTCGGCCCCCATAGGGGCTGACCGCAGCAGGGAACCGTGCTGCCTAACTGTGCAACTGTGTAACTGGAGAATGACCCCATGGCTACTGCCAAGTCTGAAAGCAAGTCCGTCGCTACCTTCGCCGCTGGCGATCAGCTCCCCGCTCACCTGCAAAAGGACGCGGGCCAGGGCAACGAAAACGTCGGCACCGACGATCTCGCCATCCCGCGCCTCGACCTGATCCAGCAGCTGTCCCCGCAGATCGACCCGAACTCCCCGAAGTTCATCGAGGGCGCCAAGCTCGGTCACGTGTTCAACAGCCTGACCGGCGACGTCTACGACTTCTGCTTCGTCATCAACCTGATGTACGAGAACAAGTGGCAGATTTTCAAGAAGCGCAAGTTCGGCGGCGGCTTCGAGGGCTCCTTCGACACCGAGCGCGATGCCACCGAGCACCTGACCGCGCAGAACCTGCCCGTTGACCAGTACGACGTGGTCGACACCGCGATCCACAAGTGCCTGCTGCTCGACGAGAACGGCAAGCCGGACCAGCCGGTGCTGATCTACATGTCGGGCTCCAAGCAGAAGGTCTCCAAGAACTGGAACTCCGCGATCCAGCTCAAGGACCCGCGTGCCGCGCGCTTCGCCTCGGTCTGGACCCTCCAGTCCGTCCAGGAGAAGAACCGCCAGGGCCAGCCGTACCAGAACTACAAGTGCGACTTCGCCGGCTGGGCAGGCGAAGACCTCTACGTCGAGGCCAAGGGTCTCTACGAAGGGGTCACCCATCAGAGCCAGCCGACGCAAGCCAGCTGATCTGAAATAAGGAAAGCCGGGGCAATCGCCCCGGCTTTTCTGCCTATGTTCGGTAGCGCACAGACAAGAAATTAACCGTCGCGTAACACGGTGACTTCACGTGTGTACGCTGACGTACAAAAAGAGGTATTGCCAATGAATGAACACTCCTTTATCCGCGCCGTTCACCGCCAACTGCCTGTTTCCATGTACAAATGGAAAATCAACGATAACTTCCAGGGCGGGGTGGCGGATGCCTATTACTCGGATAAAGGCGGGGATTTGTGGATCGAATATAAGTACATTGCGGCACTACCGAAACGATCGGAAACACCCGTAAAGTTGGGATTGACCGGGCAGCAAACCCTGTGGCTCAATACACGCCTCGCCGAAGGAAGGAACGTCGCGGTGGTGGTGGGCAGTCCACAAGGCCACCGAATCCTGGTCGACGGCGCCTGGAATGCACCCGAAAGTACCAGCAATTTCATTCGCAGTGCTGTTGCGACGAAAGCCGTGGCAGCCTATATTGTGAGACACACCACCACCGCTCCACCAGAAACGGAATCCGACCATGCGAGTGATTACCCCGCAAGACCGCGAGAATGCCAAACGGCTTAAAGGGATTTGGGACCGGAAGAAGACCGATCTGGGCCTGACGCAGGCCAAGGCGGCCGAGCTTCTCGGTTATGCCGGACAAGGCACCGTGGGGCAGTACCTGAACTGCTACATCTCACTCAACTACGAGGCAGTCATCAGCTTTGCCAAGCTGCTGCGCGTTGAGCCCTGGGAGATCGACCCGAGTCTGGGCGCACTTCGCCCGTCCGAGGTCAAGGTCCAGGAAGAAAATAAGGTGCCCGTCAGCAGGACGCTGACAGGAAACAACGCTCCGGCCCAAACCACCATCACTACAAGGTACGATTGCATGCCAGGGCAGTGTTATGGGATCGAGATCGACAGTGATGAATACAAGCCGTTCGCCAAGCGTGGAACAACGGTCATCGTTAGCCGAGCCGAGGAGCCCCTGCCGGGAGATGACGTCGTCGTCACTCAGCAAGACGGCACCTTGGTCCTGGGGGAGCTGCACGGCGGGGACAATACCACCGTGACCATCACCCGCCACTCGACGCTCGAAGAGGAGACCATGGCGCTGGACAACGTCAAGGCCGTCGAACCCGTCATCGAAGTGTGCCGGCCGCGAGCCGCACGACCCCGACGCCTGCACGCGGTCAAGTAACACCAAGGGCGCCCGGGGCGCCCTTCCTTTGCCACGCATTATTCGCAGAGCGATTCACCCAGATGAAGACCGAGTTTGCCCTGATGGCCTGTTACGAGAAGGTGCTGCTGCCGCTGGAGCTGTTCGCCAAGGAGATCATGGGGGTGACGCTGTCCACGGCGCGCAACCAGATCAGCCAGGGCACCTTCCCGGTGACCGTGACGCGGATCGGCGCCAAGCCGATGATCCACGTGGCCGACGCCGCCCACTACATCGACGCCCAGCGAGGTGCCGCATGAACCGTGCCACCCGCATCGCGGCCGCCTGGCTGGCCATCGCCCTGCTGGTTGCCGCCTTCGCCACCGCCTACACCCTGGTCTCCCACCTGTGAGCCACCTCGCCATCGCCCTGTGCATCATCATCTGGAGCCTGCTGCTGGCCGCCGCTGCCGCGTCA
>PUND01000145.1 GCA_003551645.1 Phycisphaerae bacterium
CCGCCTGCCGACCAAGACAATGACCTTCCGCTGGCACTATTGGACGGCCTCGGCGGAGATCGTCCGTGACAGGCCGCTGCTGGGTGTCGGGCCGGGCAATTTCGCGGATGCCTACCTGCACCGTCGCCGCCCGGCGGCGGAGGAGGCCGTGAAGAACCCCCACAATGCGGTTGTCCACGCATTCACGGAGTTCGGCCTCCTCGGCGGGGCGGCGTATCTGGCAATTCCGGTGGTAATGCTCGTCGGTATGTGCAGGCCGCGTTCGCCTGACGAAGACCGGCCGGGATCTCAACCGACCTCGGAGTTGTCCCCGCGAGCGGCGGTCGTGCTCGGATGCGTGGCGGTCGTGGCGATGCTGGTGGCCAGGGGGCTTTTTTCCGACGCCGGCGCCGACCCGCTGCTGTTCATTTTCGATGCTGTCCTGCCGGGGATTTTCCTTGCGGTGGGGCTTGTGCCGGGCCTTCTGGATCGCGACCTCAAGGCCGCGCTCGATGTGCCCACAGGCGCATCGCGGATAGCCCTTGCGGCCGGGACGGCGGGCTTTCTGCTGCACAGCATGGTCGATATCAGCTTGTGGGCGCCGGCGACGGGGCTGGTTTTCTACGTTGCCGCCGGGGGCGCCCTGGCTCATGCCGGCGGCGGCAGGCCGAGAGTGCTCAGGCGCTGGGCAATACCCGTGGCGATAATATGCATGTCCGTGGTAGTGGCGGTGCTGGCGATTATCTGGCGGCCCGTGTACCGAAAGGCGATGCTCTACGACGAGGCGGTTGCCGCTATCGTCGGCGGGCGGCCCGGCGTTGCCGAGCGACTGCTGGTCCAGGCGGCGCAGGCGGACCCGCTGGACCCGCTTGCCGCCGGCGATGTGGCAAGGTTCATCCTGGCCCAACGCCGGGAAGACGACCTGCGAGAATGTCTGGTCCGCGCCCGTCGCTGGGCGGTTGAGGCGCACTCGCTGGACCCGGCCGCGGCACGCTGGCGGCGGCTGGCAGGGGAGATTGAATGGCGACTGGCCGAGCTGGACGACGACGCCGAGGCCCGCGACGAGGCGCTGGACTGGATGGCTTCGGCCGTCGAACGCGACCCGATGGAAATGCGCCTGCGGCTCAACTATGCAGAGAAGCTTTCCGAAGCGGGGCGGCTCCGGGAGGCGACGGATCAGCTCGACGCGGTGGAGCACATAAACGAGCAGCTCTTTCCGGAGAGTGTCAAGCGGCTTATGCCCCATGAGTGGGATCGCATCGATCGCCTGCGCTCCCGTGCCGGGCAACAGGGCTTAAGCTCCGTCGGTTAACTCATTTACCCAGGATGCACTCGGCGATGGCGAGGTCCGCGGGGGTGGTGATTTTGATGTTCCTCGCGTCGCCTTCGACCAGCTCGACATCGTGTCCGAGTTGCTGGACAAGCTCGGCGTCGTCGGTGGCGGACAGGCCGGTCTGATACGCGGCCGAGAGGATGTCCCCGCGGAACACCTGTGGCGTTTGGGCTTCCCACAGCCCGTCTCGAGGCACGGTTTGGCCGACGTGTACGTTGTCTGGTGAGTGCTTCAGCGTTGCGCGTACCGGGCAGGCGAGGATGGCCGAGCCGGTCCGCTCCGCCGCGGCGAAGACAGCGTCTATCTGCTCTGTTCCAACGCACGGCCGCACTGCGTCGTGCACACAGATAAGCTCGGCCTCGTCGTGGATACGCGAAAGGGCGTTTCGGACCGAGCCGCTGCGGTCGGTTCCGCCCTCGACCGTCTCGGCTCCAAGGCGGCGCAGTTCATCGCCGAAGCGTCCGTTAAGCTCGTCGGCGTCGCGGCTGGAGACCACCAGCAGCATCTGGACAACGTCGTCTCGCCGGGCGAAAAGCTCCAGGGCGTGCAGAAACACCGCCCGGCCGCAGAGCGGCTGGAATATCTTGCTCCGGCCGGCGCCGAATCGCGTGCCCGCCCCGGCCGCCGGGAGTATCACGGATACTTTCGCCATATGCGGTTCCTCTGTTGACCGGTCTCGAAAATAGCCCCGCGACGGGGCGAAATCCAGTAGCGGCGCGGACTCCGATTCGTCTGGCGGAGGTCGGCGGTCCGTTTGTCGAGGCCGCGCCGACGGCCGGGAGACTGCCGCACAGGCAAACGCGCAAGTTCCAGGTAAACGGGCTTTGCCTGTGGGGCCGGGTTGTGCTAGTATCCGCGTCCCCTTTCGCTTGTCCGCGAAGACTGGAGCGAGACTACAGGATCATATGAGCGAAGAAGCGCCTGAAAACAAACAGGTGTGCATCGGCAAGGACTGCTCAAACTGTCCACTGGACGACGCCGAGCCGTCGGAAGGTCAACTACGCGGCGGCCGTCTCGTCCTGGCGGCGGCGATAGTGTTTCTGCTGCCGCTGTCTCTGGCGATAGCCGGCGGAGTGCTTGCCGGGGCCTTGGGCTGGATATCCGCCGCCGGTGCGGCTATAGGCGCGGCGGCCGGCGTGTTGCTGGCGCTGGCGGCCAGGGGCCGGCTGTTTATGACCGGAGAGGATATATGACGATGGCGCCGGAGGAGATACCGGGCAAGGGCACGTTTGAGCGCGGAGTGCATCCGGCGGGCCGGAAGTCATACGCGGCCGATACGCCGATAGAGGTTTTGCCGACGCCCGACAAGGTCGAGGTCCCGCTGCTCCAGCACACAGGCAAGCCCGCCGAATCTGTGGTCAAGCCACGGCAGGAGGTGGCGCTGGGAGAGCTTGTCGGCAAGGCGTCCGGGTTCATCTCGGCGTCGGTCCATGCGACGGTCGACGGTACCACGCAGGCGGTTTCGGTGGCGACGCTGCCGAACGCCCGACACGTTCAGACTATTCCGATAAAATCCGGCGAGCAGCCGCTTGCCGGTGATGCGCTTAAGCAGGACCACTTCGGCGGCGACTGGCCCAGCAGCGGGCTGGAACAGCACGACGTCCAGCGGATCCGCGACGCCGCGGCCGACGCCGGCATCGTTGGGCTGGGCGGGGCGGCCTTTCCGACGCATGTGAAGCTCTCGCCTGGCGAAGCGAAGATAGACACCCTCCTGGTAAACGGCTGCGAGTGCGAGCCGTACCTGACCTCGGACTACCGGCTGATGCTGGAGTTTCCCGCCCCGGTCGTTACCGGAGCACTGCTGGCCGCCCGCGCCTGCGGGGCCGACCGGATAGTGGTGGCCATCGAGGACAACAAGCCCCGAGCCGCCGATGCCGTTCGACGGGCGGCCGAGGGAACCGGCATAGAGGTGGTCGAGGTCGAGACGCGATATCCGATGGGCGGCGAACGGCAGCTCACTGTCGCGGTGCTCGACCGGGAGGTTCCCACCGGCGGGCTTCCCATGCATGTGGGCGTGGTGGTGCTGAACGTATCGACGGCGGCCGCGGTCGCCAGGGCGGTGCTGCGCGGCAAGCCGCTCACGCACCGGGTGGTTTCTGTAACAGGCCGCGGCCTCAAGAGGCCGGCCAACGTCCTGGCGCCTGTGGGTGCCAGCTACGCATCGCTGATAGAACACTGCGGCGGCCTGACGGACGACGCCGCCCGCGTGGTTGCCGGCGGGCCGATGATGGGCTTCGCGGTCGGCGATACCGAAGCGCCGCTTACCAAGGGCATCGGCGGCGTAACCGTGCTTACCCGCGATGATGTCCGCACGGCGGAGGAGACACAGTGCGTCCGCTGCGGGCGATGCGTCGATGTGTGCCCGCTGCACCTTGTGCCGACGAAGATGGCCCTTGCGGCCAGGAACAAGGACTGGGAGCAGGCCCGGCGATACTATCTGACGGCCTGTTGCGAGTGCGGCTGCTGCGCTTACGTCTGTCCGGCCGCTATCCCGCTGGTGCAGCTAATGCGAGCCGGCAAGGCGGAGATGCCACCGGAGTAACGGCGGGCGTCGCGCCGCTGACGGAGCGACACGTTTGTGTCGGGTCTCTCGTCCCGCGCGACACACAGAGTTTTTGACAGAAGCGGTTACTCGGTTTTTGTCTCTCTGTGGCTCCATGTCGGACCGGGCGAGCGCGATGCTGTGTGTAAAGAGCTGATAGAGACCGACAGCCATGGCTGAAGCGGAAGCGAAAAAGACGGAGTCACAATCACGGCCGGCATTGGAGGTTGCGCCCGGGCCGCATGTGCACCACGGGGCACTTACCACCCGGCGGATGATGCTGGATGTGATTATCGCGCTGGCGCCGGTTCTGCTGGTGTCGGTGGCGGTGTTCCGACTGTATGCGCTGAAGCAGATCGTACTCTGCGTTGCCTGCTGTGTTGCGGCCGAGGCGGTGTTCGACCTGATGCGTCACCGCAGGCCAAAGATAGACAACCTCTCGGCCGTGGTTACGGGGCTTATTCTGGCACTTTCACTGCCCGGAACGGCGCCTTGGTACGTGGCGGTGGTCGGCTCGGCCGCCGGTATAGGACTGGGCAAGGTGGTCTTCGGCGGGCTGGGGCACAATATCTTCAACCCGGCGATGGTCGGCAGGGCCTTCGTGATGATCTGCTTCGCCTCGGCTATGGGCGCGACGGCGTATCAGGATGAGACATCCGCGGTGCACGCCGTTACACAGGCGACGCCGTTGACCCAGCTCGAACAGACGGGCGAAACCACCGAGCTTTGGAGACTGTTCGTGGGCAACACCAATGGCTCCCTCGGCGAGACCAGCGCCCTGGCGTGCCTGCTCGGCGGGCTTTACCTGCTTATCCGCCGCTCGGCCGCCTGGCAGATACCCGCGGGGGTGCTGCTGGCCACTGGCGCGCTGGCGGTTGTTCAGAACGCGATGAACCCCGGCGCCGACTGGACGGCGGCTCACCACCTGCTGGGAGGGGCGCTGCTGTTCGGGGCATTCTATATAGCTACGGACCCGGTGTCATCACCGCTTACGCCGATGGGCAGGTTTATCTTCGGCCTTGGTATCGGAGCTTTGGTGATGCTGTTGCGAGTGTTCGGCGGATACCCGGAGGGAGTTATGTTCGCGGTGCTGCTGATGAACTCGGTGACTCCGCTGATTAACCGATGGACCATCCCGCGCCCGGTCGGCGGGCCGGTGGAGCGGAAGACATAGCGGACGGACGCTTATGGCTGCAAACGTTTTGAAACAGGCGTGGCTGGTGCTGGTACTGGCGGTGTGCTTCGGCGCGGCGCTGGCGGGCGTTCATGTGGGGCTGTCACCCCGCATCGAGGCCAACCGCCGCGCGGCGATATATGACGCCATCCCGGTCCTGGTCGAGGGAGCGGTCGGAGAGAAAGCCGAGCAGATCGAGCTTGGCGGTAGGCGGGTGTACAGGGCCTACGACGCCGAGCAGCGGCACCTTGGATGGGTCATACAGGCATCGGGCGACGGCTTCGTGGACGAGGTAGAGCTGCTTATAGGACTGGACCTGGAAGCCGAGCGTATTACCGGCATTCACGTGCTTCAACAGAGCGAGACGCCCGGTCTGGGGGCGGGCATCACCGAGCAGGACTGGCGGGAGCAGTTTGCCGGAGCGGAGGCCGAGCGGCCGGTGCGGCTGGTCTCTGAAAGGCCGGACGAACCCAACGAGGTGGAGGCGATAACGGGCGCGACGGTTTCGTCAGAGAGCGTCCGAGACATAGTAAACGCAGCCGTCGCCGACGTGCGCGAGGCCATTCACGCGGGCGAGTCGGCGGCGCAGGGAGGCAACGGCGATGGCCAATGACGGCGGACCGACCGCGGGCGAGCGGTTCATCCGCGGGATTATCCCGGAGAACCCGGTCTATCGTCAGCTACTGGGCATGTGCCCGACGCTGGCGGTGACGGGCAATCTCCAGGCGGCGATGACGATGGCCGGGGCGACGGCGTTCGTGCTTTTCTGCGCGAACGTACTGACCAGCTTGATACGTGGGCTGCTCAAGCCCCACCTGCGGATTCTGGTATTCACGCTGGTTATCGCCACGTTCGTGACCATCGTTGACAGGATTCTGCAGGCCTATCTGTACCAGATGAGCCAGCAGCTAGGCCCCTATGTCCCGTTAATCATCGTAAACTGCATGATTATCTCGCGTTGTGAGATATGCGCCTCTAAGCAGTCGGTCTTCCGTGCCGCATCCGACGCGGTGGGCGTGTCGTTGGGATTCGCGCTGGCCCTGGCGAGCATCGCGGCGCCACGCGAGCTGTTGGGCGACGGGGCGCTGTTTGGTTTCGCCGTTATGCCCGAGGCGATGCCCCAGTGGGTGATAATGCTGCTGCCGCCGGGAGCGTTCATAACGCTCGGGTTGCTTCTGGGCGGGGCCAACTGGATCGGACAATCGCTGAACAGGCGGAAAGCGGCTACGGAGTAAAACGCGATGGAGCTTCTGGGCGAAGTAATCCTCATAGCCATCAGCGCGGCGCTGATAAACAACTTCGTGCTCCACTACTTCGTGGGCATATGCCCGTTTCTGGGCGTGTCGAGACGTGTGGACATGGCCTTCGGCATGGGCTTCGCGGTTACGTTCGTGATATCGGTGGCGGGGCTTCTTAGCTGGACGTTCACCACATATATACTCCGGCCCGGCGCGCCTCTGACAACGTGGGTATATCGGCTGGCGGTGCCCGATACGGAAGTCGTGCCCGACCTGAGCATCCTGAACTACATCGTGTTCATCTTCGTCATCGCCTCGGCCGTCCAGCTTGTGGAGATGTATGTCCGCAAGTTCTTTCCCAAGCTGTACAAGTCGTTCGGCGTGTTTCTGCCGCTGATAACCACCAACTGCGCCATCCTCTTCGCCTGCCTGGAGATACTTAGAAACGTATCCGGCGTGCCGCGGGCGGAGGCATGGGGCGTGGTGGAGGCGCTGACGCTGTCTGTCTTCGCCGGACTGGGCTTCATGCTGGCGATAGTCATCATGGCCGGTATCCGCGAGGAGCTTGATAGCTGCGATGTGCCCGCACCGCTGCGAGGCGCGGGCATCACGCTGATAGTCGCCGGACTTCTGGCGCTGGCGTTTGCCGGCTTCACCCGTGTGGACCAGGGGCTGGCCAACCTGATACGATAGCCGGTGTCCGGCAACGCCGACGGAAGTATGCCGGAAATACGGACCTGACAGGATAGTTGGTGAATCGGCGATTCGCGGTTCGTGATTCGCCGTTCACCCGGCAAGGTGTTTATGGGTTGGATAATAATAATTTTCCTGGCCGCCGGCACGATGCTGCTGCTGGCGATGCTCATGACTTACGTTCTCGGCAAGGCCAGCATCGCCTGGCACGTGGAAGAGGACCCTCGCGTGGAGCAGGTGCTGGAGGCGCTTCCGGGGGTCAACTGCGGCGGCTGCGGATACGCCAACTGCCACGAATACGCCGAGGCGGTCGTCAGCGGCGAGGTGGACATAGACCGCTGCTCGGTCGGCGGGGTGAGCTGTATGACAGCACTGGCTAACATCCTGGGCATCGAGGCCCAGGCGAACTGGCCCAGCCGGCCGATCGTGCATTGCGGCGCGAAAGCCGACGACCGGCTGAAGAAGAACCCCTACGGCGGCGAGCCGACGTGCGGCACAGCGAACCTGGTCTCCGGCGTACAGGGCTGCGCCTATGGCTGCCTGGGGCTGGGCGACTGCGAGCGGGCGTGCCCGTTTGATGCGATACACGTCATCGACGGCCTGGCGGTGGTCGATTACGTCAAGTGTACCGGGTGCGGCAAGTGCGCTCAGGTATGCCCGCGCAATATCATCTCGATGGTTCCGTTCAAGGCGGACCGCGTAATCGCCGTCGGCTGCTCGAACCTGGACCCCGGCAAGCACGTCCGCGCGGTCTGCAAGGTCGGCTGCATCGGCTGCGGGCTTTGCCGCAAGGCAAGCGATCTGTTCGGGCTTGAGGACAACCTGGCCCGGCTGGATTACGAGCAATACGACCCGCAACGGCACGATGAGCTTCTGGCCGCGGCTGAGAAGTGCCCCATGAAGACCATCGTCGAAATCGGCAAGCCGACCGACGCGGACCTCGCCGCGACGGCCGACAAGGAGCTTGCCCAGCCGGCGACGGCCGACTTCGAGACCACCGCCGACAAGGCGCCATATCGCGGCTGAATCGGCTCGATAGCGCCCGATGGCTCGGCCGCAGAGGCGCCGAAGGAACAGAGGCCGGACAAGTTTTTTGCGGCGAGCGAGGCGCCCAAGTCCCAAGAACACAGGCGACCTGCCTAAGGGATGTTTCAATCCCCATCGCGCCCGATGATTCCGCGGGCGCTCCCGATCATCCGCGCCGGCCCCCAAAGATACCACTGTCCGGGTTCCTTGCGCTTCGGCGGCATCGGCACGGTCACCGGTTCGGGCGGATAGGTCGCATCAAGGTGTTACAGTTCCTATTGTGGGCGGCCGGCGCCATTCGGCGGCGATTGTCCGCTCGTCGCTGTGGTTGTCCTGTGAGTCAATGATAAAGGCATTGAAGCCGGTGGTCATGTATAGCCGATGGTCGTGTTCGTTTCCGACGACGACGAGCGCTTCCAGGGCGTCCTGGCTCTCGGCCAATGGCAGCCCGGCGGTACCCAGCACGCTAAGTGCGGTTGACCAGGCGTCTGCGGTGGCGGAGTCTTCGGCCACAACCGTCACCGAAGCCGCCACATCCACAGGCCAGCCGGTTTCCGGGTCGATGATGTGACTGTATCGCGTCCCGTCGATCTCGAAGTAACGGTGGTAGTGCCCGCTGGTGCAGACGGCCGCGTCGTTGAAACCCAGCCGCAGCAGCGGCTCGGGCGAGTCAGGCCGGAAGGGGTCCTGAACGCCTATGACCCACTGCCCGGTTGTGCTTTGGCCGAAGGTCCTCATGTCGCCGCCGATGTTGATAAGCCCGCCCCTGCAGCCGACATGCCGTATTGCTTTGACGGCCTTGTCGGCGGCGTGGCCCTTGGCTATCCCGCCGAGGTCGATTTGCGCCGAGTCGTTGTATTTTACCACCCCTGGACCGTCCTGCGGCGACAGGTCGAAGTGCTCCCAGCCGACGGCCTCCTGGGCAAGGCGTATCTCCTCGTCGGTGGGGACCCGGCCGTCTTCGGCCGCATGTCGCCAGAGGTCCAAAAGCGGCTTGGCCGTCGGGTCGAATGCCCCGTCGGTGCGTTGGGTCAGCTCGCGGCTGCGCCGGAGCAGGTCGAGCGTCTCCGACGACAACGGCACGAATTGCCCCGCCGGCGCGGCGTTCAGCGCCGCAAGCTCCGAATGATCGAAATGCACGCTCATCCGCGCCTCGACGTCCCGCATTGCCCGTGCAGCGGCGGTGTGGGCCTTGTCTATCAGATGGCTCTGGTCGGCGCGGACCACGACCGTGGTTTCGGCAACCGTGCCCATTACCGCGTCGCGGGTGCGGGTGTCCCGCACCAGCATCGGATCCTCGCCGAGGCACTTCCAAAGCCCGATTGCCGTCAGCGCCGCGATGCCCATGAAGGTCACAAAGAAAGTCAGGTGCTTGGCGGTCCGTGACATGTGTGCTCTCCGTCGGCCGGCGCGGCGGGCCGCAGGCCCGCGAAAAATCACCCGGCCCCATGTTCTGCCGTCACCACGGAGCGGATACCTCCTCGCGGCCGGAACCGCCCCGTAACCTTAATCCATTTCGGTTCGCACGACTCAACCAGATCGTCGAGGATGCGGTTCACCACATCCTCGTAATATGTGCCCACATCGCGATAGGACTGCAGATACAGCTTAAAGCTCTTAAGCTCGACACACAATGCGTCGGCTACGTACTCGACCTCGATAGTGGCGAAGTCCGGCTGGCCCGTTCGCGGACAAACCGACGTGAACTCCGGCGCCACGTGCCGGATAACATAGTCCCTTCCGGGATGTGGATTGTCAAACGTCTCGATTTGGCCCATCACGCGCCTTTCATAGGCCGCCCCGCGGCCTGTGGGACAGCTTACCCGGTTTGCGTCCGGAGATAAAGGAGGATACTTTGAAAGCTATGCCCGACGCCCCGGACAAGAAGAACCGCCCCCCCGCGGTGGTGCTGCTCAGCGGCGGACTGGATTCGGCGACGGTCCTTGCAATCGCCCGCGACCGCGGCTTCGCCTGCCACGCGCTGACGTTCGACTACGGCCAGCGGCATCGCCTTGAGCTGGACGCCGCCCGGCGCATCGCCGACAAGCTGGGAGCGGCCGGCCATCGCATCATCCGGCTGGACCTGACCGCCGATGCGGGGCTGGGCCGAAGCGCTCTGACCGACTCGATCGAGGTGCCCAGGGACCGCCGCGATGACGGGCAAATCCCCGTAACATACGTTCCCGCCAGGAACACCATCTTCCTGTCGCTGGCCCTGGCCAGGGCGGAGGTGCTGGGCGCCTGGGACATCTTCCTCGGCGTAAACGCAATCGATTACAGCGGCTACCCGGACTGCCGGCCGGAATTCATCGAGCAGTTCCAGCGACTGGCGAACCTCGCCACCGCCGCTGCCGACGGCCCCGGCCGATTCGCCGTCCACGCGCCGCTGGTCCATATGACGAAGGCCGAGATTATCCGAACCGGGCTGGCCCTGGGAGTGGACTATTCGCTCACCCACAGTTGCTACGCCCCCGCAGAAGACGGCGCCGCCTGCGGACACTGCGATGCCTGCCGACTGCGACTGGCCGGCTTCCGCGACGCAGACGCCACAGACCCGGCGCCCTACCAGCCCCCCGCATCCTGACATACCCCGGATGCCGACAATCAACGCCGCGCGGGCAGCCGAAACCCTCCCCATTCAGGGTGAGGGTGGCCCGAAGGGCCGGCAGGGGGTGTCCGGCCCACAAGACAAAGGGCATCTCGTGCATTCCTATGTGTCTGTATCGCCTGTCGTCCGGGCGGTCCGCTCACGGCCGGGCGGTTATTCGGCGATACCGATAACTCCGCATGCGATTCTCGGTCCGGCGTCGCCGAGCGGCTGGCTGCCGTCGTCTTCCCCGGCGTGGACGATGACGCTTCGGCCGATGATGGGGTTCCGCCTGCCGGCGATGGTGATGTTATCGACGGTCAGATCGTAGTGGGCGTTGCCGTCCTCGTCGGCCTGGAGGTTGCCTAGGTCGCCGGCGTGGCGCGGGGTCTGAGGCGGCAGGCCGTGCGGGTGTCCCTCGGGGTTGTAGTGTCCGCCGGCGCTGGTGGCATCGGGCGCGGTGCAGTCGCCCCATTCATGGATGTGGAAGCCGTGCTTGCCGTTGGGGTTCAGCCCGTGCACCTCGGCGACGACCCTCACGCCCTCGTCGGTGCTCGTGAATGTGACTGTGCCGTGAACGTCCGGGTTGCCCTCGGTGCCATGAAGGACGGCGACGGCCCGGTCTGCGTCCGGCAGGCCCGCGCCGTATTCCATGCCGGCGCCGTTGCAGCCGATGAGTATCAGCGGCAGGGCCAGCAGCGTCGTCAAACTCAGAAGTCGGATAGTCATGTTGCCTCCCGTTAAGCTTTCTGGCGGCCGGGGGTCGGCCGCTTTTTCGTATCATCCTGTACCTGGCTATTATAGGCGGCCCGATGCGGCGACGGCCGATCCTGCGGCATCCGTCGTCCCCGGCTCGCGGGCGCAGCGTGCAACTGACGGCCGTGAAGTCCTCCCCATCATGAGAGGGGTGTTCGCCCTACAAGGCAAAAGCTATCTCCTGCATCCCTGCCTGTTTGTGCGGTTTGGTGGACATGCTACAATCGCACGAACTATGAGTTTGAAAATACTCTGCGCTTTTGTCCTGGCCGGTGTGGCTCTTCTGGCGTCCGCGGCATCGGCCGACGGGCCGGACACGGCTCGGCAGCTCTGGGGCGATTTCACGCAGTCACCGACCTACAGCCACACGCACCTGCCGGACTTTTCCTGGGCGGGTTACGGCTACGGCGAGCGCGACAATCCGACGCCGGAGATCGTCGCGGATGTCCGCGAGCACGGCGCGGCCGGCGACGGCCGGGCCGACGACACCGAGGCGTTCCGCTCGGCCATACAGGCGGCCAAAGACGCCGGCGGCGGGGCGATTCTGGTGCCCGCGGGGCGATATCGGCTGACCGGCGTCATCCACCTGGATGCTTCCAACCTGGTGCTCCGTGGCGAAGGCCCGGACGACACGACGCTGTTTTTCGAGAAGCCGCTGGAAGAGGCGGTCCACGAGTTCCGCTCCGGCGGTCAGTCGCGGTGGTCCTGGAGCGGCGGGCTTGTCTGGGTTGGCCCGGACGATGTCTTCGATGATGACGGCCGACTTCGCGAGATCAGCGGCGGGTGGGAGCGCTGGCGCAACACCGAGCTTATCGGAGAGGTAACCGAGCCGGCCGAGCAGGGGGATTTCGAGATTACCGTGGACGGCTCGGCCGCCGGGCGGCTCTCTGTCGGCGACCTGGTGCTGATAACCTGGCAGGATCCCCCTGACCGCTCGCTGCTGGAATATATCGGCGGGCATGAGGTAATGAAGCAGGCCGAGTGGAACCGCATGGCCGGGACGACCTACCGCTGGCCGGTGGAGATCGAGCGCATAGAAGGCAGGACGGTAACGCTGACCAAACCGCTGCGGCTGCCGGCCCGCGAAGAGTGGAAGGTCCGGCTGACCACCCCGGGCCACTACATCCGCGAGGTCGGCATCGAGCGGCTGACGATTACGTTTCCGGAAAAGCCGCTGGTCTCCCACAACCAGTACGCCGGCTACAACGGCATCTACATGCACAGCGCCGCTCACTGCTGGGTCCGCAACGTGCGCATAGAGCACGTGGACAACGGTCTGCTGGTCTCGTCGGTGGCCAACTGCACTTTCGAGGATTTTGTGGTCGCCGGCCGGCCGCACCATCACGGAACCTACAGCAAAGACGCCCACGACGTGCTCTTCGACCGGTTCCGTCTGCAAGCGCGTTCGTATCACGGTATAAACGTCGAGGGGCTTGCCTCCGGAGTGGTCTGGCGGCGCGGACGGATAGACCACGGCACGTTCGACTCACACAGGAACCTGCCGTTCGATCTGCTGCGGGAGCAGATCCGCGTCAACAGCCGGGGCAGCCCCGGCGGCGCGAGCACCGCCGGGCCGATGATGGGCCGTCGCGTCGTGCACTGGAACGTGGAGATGACCGGCGGCAACCCCGCCTGGATAGCCGGTCCGGACTACCTGCCCAACGGAGCGCTGGTCGGCATCCGCGGGACGGACATCTACCGTACGCAGAATCCCTGGGCCATGCCGCCGGGCGAGAAGGGCTGCATCATCGTGGATCACGGGCGCGTTCCGGCGCCGCCGTCGCTGTACGCCGCCCAACTCCAGCGGAGACTGGGGCCGGACCGCATTGACTGATTGTCTGATGGTAACATTTCACCCATCTGCAACGGATTCTATGGGTAGCGGCGGGAGTTGGCCGGTCGTCAGGTAGGTTCGCAGTGCCTCCGCGATGGTCGCCAGCGGATCCAGGTCGCCCAGTTTC
>PUND01000102.1 GCA_003551645.1 Phycisphaerae bacterium
AGAAGCTCCCCTATGCCTCAGAAAATCCACCCTTGGAACACGAAAAACCGTCCGACGGTCGGACGGATCAGTTGCTTAGCCGAACTGGGCTCGCGCCCAATTCAGGCTGAACCAGTACACGATGACCAGGAAAGTTACTTCCCCCGCCCCGGCCCTTATCAGCCGGGCCGCCGCATGAAGAAACCGCATCTGTTTCTTGTCTTCACTGAGCCGGCCGACCATGCCCAGAAGTGGGCCTCGGGCGTGCGGGAAGTTTGTGCGCAGCATCCGCAACGCGGCCAGGCGCGGATGGAACCGTTCGAGATCGACAGAGTCATACACAACGTGCAGCTTCCCCTCCGGCATACCGGCGGCAAGCAACTGTCGTCCCGCACGGGGGGATATCGCCACCACCGCGTCCGCCTCGGTGCAGCGGTGCTTGAGGATGTCGCCGTGAGACATTGGCGTTCGAAACGACAGTGCCGAAGGTACTCCCAGCTTGCCGGCCACGTGCAGCAGATAGCCATTCATCCAGACGTCAGAGCAGTGAATCAGGTTCGGCGAACAGTCGGCCACCCGCCGTGTTAAGCGGCGTGTACACAGGCCCCTGGCCAGCCGGGCAGGCAAGCTTCGCCAGGACCGCAACGGAATAACGTGCGCCTCAACGCCAATTCCACGAAGCTCATCGACGAAAAGCCCGTCCCCACGACAGATGACCACAGGCGTGTAGCGGCGACGATCCAGTCCGGCCACCAAGTAAAACAACTGCCGTTGGCTGCCGTTGACCAACCCGCCGCGAGAAAGATAGCAAATTCGCTTCATGTCCACTGTGCTCTGCGCGCCACATACGATATCCGGCCCTGACCGACACACCGCCGAGATGGCCACAAACGGCGCGTTCCCGAACAGGCCGGCAAACCCGTAATGGTAACGTGGCGTATTACATCGGCAAGCCCGCTCCCACCGATCGCCGGCACTGCCGACAGCGCCGGCCGTGAGCCGCGGCCGTCAGCCCTTTATTACGCCGACCGATCTCAGACGTGCGGCCTTCTTGCCAAGCCCCGCGGCCGTCAGCCCTTTATTACGCCGACCGGTCTGAGGCGTGCGACTTTCTTGCCAAGCCCCGCCGCCGTCACGCAGCCCACCACGGCGTCCACGTCCTTGTAGGCGTCGGGCTGTTCCTCGGCCAGGCCGGAGCGGCCGCGTGCGCGGGCGATTATGCCTTTGGCGGCGAGTTCCTTATCTATCTGCCTGCCCTTGGCCTTACGAACAGCCGCGCCTCGTGACAGCGTCCGGCCGGCACCGTGACAGGTGCTTCCGAATGTCTGTTGCATGGCGGTTTCGGTGCCCTGCAGGACGTAGCTGGCGGTGCCCATGTCGCCGGGAATCAGCACGGGCTGGCCCAATTGGCGGAAGCGTTCGGGCAGCTCCTCGTGTCCCGGCCCGAAGGCGCGCGTGGCGCCCTTGCGGTGGACGCAGAGGCGGCGGTCCCGGCCTCCCACGCTGTGGGTCTCAATCTTGGCGATGTTGTGGGCGACGTCGTAGACCTGCCGCAGACCCAGCGACTCGTCCGTGCCGCCGAAGAACCTGCGCAGCGTCTTTCGCAGCTCGGTCATGAGCAACTGCCGGTTGCACCAGGCGAAGTTCGCCGCCGCGCGCATGGCGGCCAGGTACTGCCGGCCTTCGGGGCTTTCGACCGGGGCGCAGACGAGCTGGCGGTCCGGCAGGTCGATTCCGTACCGCCTGGAAGCGTTCCGCAGCATCTTGATGGCGTCGGAGCAGACCTGGTGACCAAGCCCGCGCGAGCCGCTGTGGAGCATGAACGTAACCTGGCCCCTGCCAAGCCCCAGGATATCGGCGGCTTCGGCATCGTACACCTCATCGACGACCTGCACCTCGCCGAAATGGTTACCGGAGCCGAGCGTTCCGCACTGGTCGCCGCCCCGTTGAAAGGCCCTCTGGGAGACGGCGTCCGGATCGGCCCCGGCCAGCCGGCCGCCGGACTCGGTGGCCGAGAGGTCATCCTCGGTCGCCAGGCCCTTTGACAGCAGGTATTCCGCACCGTCGGACAGTACCCTGCTCAGTTCGCCCCGGTCGAACTTATAGCTGCCGCCGACACCCACGCCGCAGGGGATGTCCCGAAAAATCTGATTAACGAGCTTTTCCATTCGGTCCCGCACATCGGCGGCCGTAAGGTCGCTGCGCAGGAGTCGAACACCGCAGTTGATGTCATAGCCGACGCCGCCGGGGGAAATGACCCCGCCGTTGTCGATGTCGAAACCGGCGACGCCGCCGATACAGAACCCGTATCCCCAGTGGATGTCCGGCATCGCCAGGGATGCGCCGACTATGCCCGGCAGCGTCGCGACGTTGACCACCTGCTTCGGCGCGCCGCCGGCGAGAATGTCAGGGAGCACCTCCCGCGGACTGTATATGATCGCGTCAACTCGCATATCCGAGCGGAAGGATTTGCGAATCCGCCAGCGATTCTCATCCACCTGCTCGAGCTGTCCTTCGAATTCCTCTGACATTTCCGCACCTCCGGCCGACTCAAACGTCCAGTATCACGCGTCCCAGCCAGCCGCCGTCTTCACGGGCTATCGTGATATCGTGATAAGTTGCCGCCTTTACCTCGGTTACGTATTCATGCCGCGCCGCATCCAGCGGCTCGCCGATCAACTCCGCCTCTGTGGAGGTCTCCGAAGCCGAGATGACCCTGACCTGCGAGACCAGAAACCGGTCCGCCTGGAGCACGGCTGCCAGCTCGTTGAGAAAATCCACCACCAGCGATTCGATATCGTCGGCGTTTACGGACAAGGTTCTTCTCCGGCGGGGGCGAACCTGTCGGCGCGGCGCGATAAGATCGCTCAGCCCCTCCGCCAGCGCCTCCAGCAGAGACGCCAGGGAGTCCGCCCGGGCCTCAAGCCCGATGTCGGCGGTATGTTCAAATGTCCTGCACTCTTTGGACATCGTAAGGCCTCCGGTGGTTATATTACGTCGACCGAAGCGGCCAATCATCCGGTATGGGCCAAAAGCGTTTGCTTTCCCCCCGGAGTTTCACTACGGTCCGGCGGTCGTTCACCCTCGAGTTTCACCATGAACAAGGCACTGGAAATCCTGCTGCTGATAGCCGCACCCCTTGTGTGGGGACTGCTTACGGAGCGACTTTTCGAGGCCGTCAGGAGGCGACGCATCCGCGCCGCCGAGGAAAGCGACAAGACCGGCGATGATGGGACTGGATGAGATTCAGGCGTATCTCCATGGACCGGTGCTACTTATGGCGCTGGCCGCATTCGGCTTCCTCGTCGGGGTGCTGACGGGGCTTTTCGGTGTGGGCGGGGGATTCATGGTGGTGCCGCTGCTACGGCTCATCTTCGGAATCGACTATCAACTCGCCGTCGGCTCGAGCTTGTGCTTCACGCTCGGCGCCGGGGCCTCCGGAGCGGCCAGGCATTTCCGGCTGAGAAACTTCGAGCCGCGGAGCATGGCATTTCTGGGCGCAGCGAGCATGATAGGCGCGATCCTGGGCGGGATAATAAACGAAACGCTCAAGGACTATGTGAATCCCCGAAGCTACGACATGAGCATGCACGGTCTGTTCGTGATAATGCTGCTGGCGACCGCTTATGTGACCTTCACCGGCGTCGGCAGCTCTGGCAGCCGCCGGTCACTGCTTCAGATGCTGCCGGTCGGACCTCGTATCAAACTGCCGACGGCAAAGCTGGCCGGCGTCTCCCTGCCCGGCATGGTCGCCGTGGGGCTTTTCATCGGGCTGATGACCGGCATGATGGGCATAGGGGGCGGAGTACTCTATGTGCCGCTGCTGATACTGGTGGTCGGGCTGAGTCCGCACCAGGCGGTGGGCACATCGCTGGGCGTGGTGGTATTCGGCTCCATCGCCGGCACCGTCAAGTACGCGCTGATAGACCAGGTGAGTTTGTGGATCGCCATGGCGCTGCTGGTAGGCAGTACACTCGGAATCCAGGTCGGCGCGCATCTGCTCAGGAACATGTCCGGGACCAAGCTGAGACGAAGCTTCGCGGGGCTGGTGTTACTGGTGGCGGTTTTTGTGGCCGCGGACTTCGTCCGAGCGCTGCTGTCCGGCTGATACCGGGCGCTCAGCCCTGCTCCATGCCAAGCCCGAACATCCGCTCAAGATCGTGCTCGCTGTACTGCCGGAACGCGATCATCGTGTTGGTGTCGGTTATCCCATCCACCGCGATCATGTCCTCGGTGACGAGCTTGGCGAGCTGCTCGTTCTGAAGCACGCGTGCGACGGCTATCAGGTCGTAATCGCCGGCGACGCTGTAAACCTCCGCCACGCCGTCTATGTTCAGGATGTCCTGCGCGGCGGTGGCAATCTTGTTGCGCTGGGCCTTGATGTGAATAAAGGCGGTAACCATATGCTGTTCTCCGTGTAGTTTCTGCCGTGGCGGGCCACGACCCGCGACCGCTCAACTTCTACGACATCTTGGCGGTTTTTTCCAGACCGGCGCGTGGGCGCGGCCCCGGCCACCGAAGGCGCAGGCGCCGCCCCTGACGCGGAATATCGAAGCCCCGCGCCGCCGGCTTGGGGTTTTGTGTGACAGTCGGCTTGAGCCGGTCTGCCGAGAAGCGCACAATGCAACTCATGGCAAGGCGCAAAGGCAAGTCCAGATACCGCATTAGCGACTGGCAGCAGCGCTACCTCGAAGGCGAGGAAATCGAGGACGCCGCGG
Organism: Phycisphaerae bacterium; assembly: GCA_003551645.1. Taxonomy (GTDB): domain Bacteria; phylum Planctomycetota; class Phycisphaerae; order SM23-33; family SM23-33; genus PUND01. Next base: position 4,698 of record PUND01000102.1, read on the forward strand.
CCGCCGGAAAGGGCATGGGCCGGCGCGGCGTCAAGCTGCGGGAGGACCGCTTCGCGCTTTCGGATGAGGAGATGGACGGCCTGCCTCACGCTGAGGGCATGGTGGTCGGGCTGTTCCGCGGCGGCGCGGCCGTCCGCGTCGAACGACACGAGCTTCTCTGCGGCATTGCCAAGACCTTCCGTGCCCCGGAGGGCTACAGCCCGCTGGCGGTCGGAGACGATGTTACCGTCGCGCTTGCCCGCCGGCTCGACGCTCCGGCCGGTTCGCTGGACAAGAACCGCGCCGACGGGATGATCCTGTCCCGCCGCGACCGGCGGAGCGTCCTGTCCCGACCGCGCCCGACCGGCGGGAGGTTCGCCGACCCCTACCGCGACGACACCGTCGAAAAGGTGCTCGCGGCCAACATGGACGGGCTGCTGATCGTCGCCTCCACGCGCCGGCCGCGGGTCCGCCACACCACCGTGGACCGCTTCCTGATCATCGCCGAACGCGGAGAGCTTAAGCCGATGGTGGTCGTCAACAAGACAGACATCAAGCCGCCGGACGGGAAAATGGTCTCGCAACTGAGGGAACTGGACGTTCCGACGGTGTGCTGCTCGGCGGTCAGCGGCGATGGGCTTGAGGAGTTGCGCCGCATGCTCGCCGGCAGCCGGAACGTGCTAGCCGGGCCGTCCGGCGTGGGCAAGAGCACGCTGATAAACGCCCTGATACCGGAGGCCAACGCCGCCACCCGCACGGTACGCGCCAAGGACGAGCGCGGCCGACACACCACCAGCTCGGCGGTGGTTTACGAACTGCCCGAAGGGGGGCTTATCGTCGATACGCCGGGCATACGGGAGCTGGGAATCGACCTGGAAGCGCGCGACCTGCCCTGGTATTTCCCCGACATCGCCGAGCACGCCCTGAACTGCAAGTTCAACGACTGCACCCACACAAACGAGCCGGACTGCGCCGTCCAGCAGGCGGTCGAGTCCGGCCAACTGCCCGAAAGGCGTTACGAAAGCTACCTCCGCATCCTCGAATCGCTTCAGGACGGTTGAGTCAGTCGCGTCGGCAAACACGGAGCGCAGGCATGGTCGGCAAGGCCCGCTGTCGGGGCTTGCCGACGTAATCGGTCCGCCCACAGGCGATGCGGTTTGCCGACACTGTACCCTGCCGCAGCGGGCATCGTCCGCCGCCCAAACTACACCAGCGGACGGAGGTGGTCTATCGCGCGGCGGATGTCGGCAAGCTGCCGCTCGCCCGATATCTCCCGCTCGATTGTCAGCGGGCCTGTATAGCCCAGGTCCTTGAGCTTGGCGACGAAGGCGGGGAAGTTCACCCTGCCCTCGCCCAGGAGAGTTTCCCGGCCGAGCGAGTCCGGGTCGGTCGGATAAAGCCCGTCCTTTGCGTGCACATCACGGACGTATTGGCCCAGCACGTCCAGGGCATCGACGGGGTTGGCCTTGCCGTAGAGAATCACGTTCGCGGTGTCGAGATTGACGCCGAGGTTGTCCCGTCCGGCGCGGACGATGGTCCGCAGCAGCGTTACCGGAGTCTCCTGGCCGCTTTCGAACCAGAATCCCAGCCCGTGCTGTGCGCAGGTGTCGGCGATCTCGGCGACCGCGGCCACGGTCGGATCGAAGTCCGGGTCGTCGGGGTTTTCGGGAATGAAGCCGACGTGGGTGGTGATAGAAGGCGCCCCGCAGCGGGCGGCGAACCCGGCGGCCGACTTCAGCTCATCCGTGCGCTGCCGGCGGTACTGCGGCGGGACCAGTCCGATGGTCCGCGGGCCTTCGGTGAAATTCCAGACCTTCGGCCCGCTGTAGCCGGCCCAGAAGGTGCTTATGGTGATGCCGGCCTCGGCGGCCGCTTCCCGGAGCGCATCGGCCGAGGCGTCCGTCCAGTCCCGCGGGTTCCACGACGAGACCTGGCAACTGCGAAGCCCAAGTTCGGCGACCTTCGCAAGCTCCCGCCGCGGCTCATCCGTCAACGGCACCAGCACCCCTATCTCAAGCTTGGCCATCCTCGCGACTCCTTCCAGGGCCAACGCCGCACTCAGGCGGGATAACCGCCCGGAGGCCAGGTGTCAACCCAACGGCAGGTCGTCGATTTTTGCCGCGAGGATGAAGTCGTTGTCGTGCAGCCCGTCGATCTTGTGGGTGTGCAGCTCGATAACGACCTTGCCGTAGGTGAAAGATATCCACGGGTGGTGACCCTGCTGCTCGGCCAGGTCGCCCACGCGGTTGACGAAATTCAGCGCTTCCTGAAAGTCCGGGAAGGAGAACTCCTTGCGCAGGTGGTGTTCTTCCACGGCCTCCCAGCCGTCGAGCTGGTCTAGACGTTTACGAATCGCGTCGCCTTTCAGCGGCTCGGCGCCGACTTTGCACGGCGTGCATGTTTTCTGTCCTAGATCTTCCATATCGCACCTCCGGTGTCCGGTTTCGTTCGCGCTATGCATCCGGAACAATTCTAGCGCCCCTGTTGGGGCAAGGCGGTTTTGAAGCCGATGTGGATTGCTGACTCCGAGCAGGGATGCAGGGGATGCACGGGATTTGTCACAAAGTTCGCGAAGCCCACAAAGACCTTGATCGATTCGACAAGAAGGAATCCCCGGCCGGCAGTAGTGCAGGCGAGACGCTCATGTTCGGAAAAATGCTGGCGGCTCGCCCGCCATAATAGGTCTAAAGATTCGCTCCCCGCGTTCTCGGCGTCTCTGCGGCCCGTAAAACAGGTCAATACTGTTTGCGCTTACGGGCCGGGGGGATGCTCATGAGGTTGCGATATTTGGCGACGGTGCGGCGGGCGATGTCGATGCCGTGTTTTTTCAGCTCCGCCGCCAGCTTATCGTCGTTGAGCGGCCTGGACTTGTCCTCGTTGTCGATGATTTCGCGTAGCTTCGCCTTCACCGCATCCCAGGCGACGTCGTCTCCGCCGGCGGTCGTGGTGCCGCCTGAGAAGAACATCCGCAGCGGAAAAATCCCACGCGGTGTCTGCACGTATTTGCCGGCGACGGCCCGGCTAACGGTGGCCACGTGCACGCCTACACGATTGGCGACCTCGCTCATCGGAAGCGGCTTCAGCGCCTCCGGCCCATCGTCGAGAAACTCGCGCTGCGACCGGAAGACCTCTTCGGCCACCCGGCGAACCGTCTGTTGGCGCTGCTCGACGGCGCTTATGAGCCACTGTGCCGAGCGGATGTTCTGCCGGAGAAACTGCCGGGCCTTCTTGTCGGTGGCCCGGTCGCCCGCGAGCCGTTTGTACGAAGACGATATCCACATCCGGGGCGAGCTTCCGTCCGACATGGCCACGATAACCTCGCCGTCGTCGTCGACGTCCACCATCACATCGGGGACCAGCGCCGGAGCGGCGCTCTGGCCTATCAGCAGCCCCGGACGGGGGGTCAGATGGGAGAGATTCTCGATGCCGGCCTTGATCTCATCGATGGTCCGCCCGGTCTTCTGGGCTATCTGCGGCAGGCGGTTCATCTCGATATCTTTGAGGAAATGGTCGACAAGCTCGGCTTCAAGCGAGACGTCCCTGCCGGTGTCGGCCTCGGCCGATAGTTGCAACTTCAGACATTCCTGGAGGTTCCTGGCGCCCACGCCCGGAGGGTCCAGCGACTGCACCAGCCGAAGCGCCCGCTGCAAATGTTCCATCGTCACCGACTCGCCCGCCCGATCGGCAAGCTCCTCAAGCGGAGTGCGGAGGTAGCCGTCCTCGTCGATTTCGTCGATGATGATTTTGCCCGCCTCCAGGACCGGCGTCTCGCCATCCATGAACGACCACTGCTGCAGCAGGTATTCGTCGAGCGATTCCTCGCGAGCGGGGGTGTTGGCCATCGCCTCAAGCTTGCGGTCGCCGGCGCCGGTGTCCCTCGGACGGGGCGGCGCGGCGTCGGGGGCGATAACCTCCGGGCCGTACTGATTCACGAAATCGTCCAGCCGCTCGAAGTCCTCCTGGTGGCCGTTGTCGTCGTCGACCACCATCATCTCCTCGCCGCGGTCCTCGCCCTTGCTGTCCTCGGCGGAATCCGGCTCAAGTGGTTCGGTATTGGCCTGGCGCATCTCAAGGACGGGGTTGGCCTGAAGCTCCGCCTCTATGCGTTCCTGCAAAGCCAGCATCGGAAGCTGGAGGACCTCCATCGCCTGGATGATCCTCGGCGACAGCTTCATCTGTTGCTGAATCCGCAGTTGCTGGGAAGTGTCTAACCTCATGACAAAGACATTGTACACCCCGTCGGGGAGTTAGCCAACGGCCTGTCCGACAGGGGCTGAGATTTCCGGCTTTTTTTGCACCGGTACGGTGGGGGCGGGACAAAACTTGTGCGAATCGTTCGGAATTCGGCGAATCGGCCAAATACGCCCGAAAACCGGCGGCCGGCCGGTTTGTGGCCGCATCACGGCCCGGCGGCTTCGGCTACAGCTTCCGTCGTTCACTGAGCGCGTCGGAGAGGATTGACTTGTTCGCGTATTCTATCTGTCCGCCGGCCGGCAGACCGCGGGCCAGTCGCGTAAGCTTCACGCCCAGCGGCTCCAGCAGCCCGGCTATGTGCAGAGAGGTCGCATCGCCGGCGACGTTCGGGTTCGTCGCCAGGATGACCTCATCCACCCCGCCGCCGCGCGCTCGCTCCACCAGCGCATCAATTGTCAGGTCCTCCGGCTCCATCCCCTCCAGCGGCGCGATGTGCCCCATCAGAACGTGATAGACGCCGCTGTAGGCCCCGGTGGACTCAACCGCCAGCAGGTCCTTCGGCTCCTCCACCACGCAGACCAGCGACTTGTCGCGGCGGGGGTCGGAGCAGATTTCGCACACCTCCCGGTCGGTCAGGTTGAAGCACTCCCGGCACGGCCGGATGCGGGTCTTCACGTCGCGGATGGCCTCGGCCAGCGACATTGCCTCGTCTTCGGGGCACTTGAGCAGATGAAACGCCAGCCGCTCGGCCGTGCGCGCACCGATGCCCGGAAGCTCTCGGAGCTTCTCAATCAGCCGCTCGATCGTTTCGCAATAGTCGGACACTTTTGTGGATAATGGCCAAGAGCCAGGGGGCGGTACTTACTAATTGGCCTGTCTGATAATACCGGCACCCCCCGCCATCTCGCCAGACGCAACAGGCGCGCGGCGTCTCAGCCCGGAGGGCGACGGTTAGGAAGTGTACTTGACGAATCGCCTCTTTGCGACCCTGGCCGGGTGCAGGCCATCGCCGACAGGAATGCACAGGTCCGTGCCCGCTTCGGCGACGTCCGGCGTGACATACGCCAGCAGCAGCAGTTTGTCGAGATTCGGGCTGTAGGTGCCGCTGGTAACGGCCCCGGCGTTGCTGCCGTCGGGCCTGAGCACGGACATGCCCATTCGCGGTATAACCTGTTCGCCGGCGGCGCCATCGGGCAGGTCCGAAGCGATACCCACAAGCCGGCGCTTCGGCCCGGCTTCGCACAGCTTGCGGACGGCGTCTCGGCCCAGGAAGTCCTTGTCGGTATTCACCAGGTACATCAGTCCGGCGGTCGCCGGATCCACGGTCTGGTCTATCTCGTGGCCGTAGGCCGGCAGGCCGGCCTCGATCCGCAGCACATCCCGGGCCGCCTCCCCGGCCGGCGGGATTGCATTTTCGCCGGCGGTCTGCGTGGCGAAGTCCCACGCCCGAGAGGCGAACATGTTCGGCAGTATCACCTCGACGCTCCACAGGTCGCTGTAGCCGGACCGCATGGCGATATAACGCGCCACCAGCAGAGAGCCGACACGCACCTGCCGCCGCGAAAGCCCCGACACCTTTTCGGGCAGGAACGCATCCAGCATCGCGGCGGCCGACGGGCCTGCGACGGCGACCTGGCAGGTCATCTCCGTCTGATCGTCCACCTTCACGTCGAACCGCTCGGCATGGGCCAGGAGATGGGCCAGTATCTTATCGCGGTTGCAGGGGCTGGTGGTCAGCAGCCAGAAGCTCTCAAGACGGGCCAGCATGCACATGTCCATGATGCCGCCGGTCTCATCGCACAGCAGAGTCGGCTCGGCCGTGTCGTCCTCCTGGGTCTCCACGTCGTGCGTGCACAGGTAGGACAGCAGGTCCACCGCGCCGTCGCCCCGGATGCGGATTCTGCCGACCGGCGTTACGTCGAACAGCCCGGCGCGTTGACGGACCTCGACCGCCTCGTCCAGCGCCGATCTGAACGACAGCGGCACCTGCCAGCCGGCAAGCTCGCCCAGCTTGGCATCCATCGCGACATGCCTGTCATGAAACGGCGTATTGCGAACTCCGCCTTCTTCGTTCATCTCTTTCGCTCCGTCCGGTCTTTCGCTCAGTGGATGGCTGTCGATGCTACACAGAGGCGCGGAGGTACTGAGAGAGAATTCGAAAAAACTCTGCTTCCCTGCGCCTCTGTGCCGCAGGCAGCCCATGCAAACCCGGTTCGTCCGCTCAGGCGGCGTCGGCCGATGTCATACAGAGGCGCAAAGCAGTACAGCAAACTCAGCACTCGATGCGACTGCGTATCTATGCCACCGCCAGGCGGCCAAGACAACACCGGCCCGACTCATGGTATGCCGTCATCCGCCAGCTTGCCAGATGGAATGCATCGCGGGGTAAGGCCGGAAATGGTCGTTGCGGTTTCGGCCGGGACGACTTACGATAATCGCAGCCATTTCGCGCAGACCTGGTACGGGAGTGAAAACATGCTGATTCCCATCGGGGTGGATGTTCCGACAAACCGCCGACCCTGGGTCAATTACCTGCTGATCGGCTCAATCATAGTCATCAGTTGGACGGCGTTCAGGAACGAGGAGGTTTTGTGCAGACTGTCGGGACTGGAGAGGACCACAAGGGAGGCGGAGTCCTGGGGGCTGACACTCACAGAGGTTGATTACGAGTTCAACCCGAGTCCGGTGATGTATCCCGTGCTGGCCATCACGTCGTCTTTTGTGCACGGCGGCGTCTGGCATCTGGCGGGCAACATGCTGTTCCTGTGGGTGTTCGGCAACGCCCTTAACTACAAGTTCGGCCATCTCCGGTATCTTAGTCTGTTTCTGCTGGCGGCGCTGATAAGTGGACTGGCCCACTACGCCACCAGCGACCTTGCAGCGGTCGGCGCATCCGGCGCCGTGTACGGTGTAATGGGTGCGTTCCTGGTGTTCTTTCCCCGCAACGACGTTCGGATGCTGTTGTGGATATTTGTATACATCCGCCCGTTCACCGTATCCAGCATATGGATGATACTCATGTGGGTCGCCTGGGACGTTTACTATACGGTAACGGGCGCCGAGACCGGCGTCGCTCACTGGGCCCACCTGGGCGGCTTCATTGCCGGCTTCGGGATGGCCATTGCCCTGGCTGTGAAGGGCATCATCCAAGCCGATGCCGACGAACAGACGCTGCTGGAGCTGTTCGGGAAATCATCGCGTTAGCGTTCGAACAGCGGACGTCGGTTGATGCCACACAGAGGGGCAGAGCAACTGAGAAAACACTAGAAAAAACTCTGCTTCTCTGGGCCTCCGTGTCGCAAGCGCGGTTGACTTCGCCTATGTCAGCGCCAGTCCCAGAGCGCCCAGGAACAGCCCCACCAGAACCAGGCGGAGGAACCACGAGACCACCACGATAATCACCGCGCCGAACAGGTCCACGTCAAACCACTTGACCATCAGTGCCCAGAACACCACGAATCCCACCGCCCATGACAGCAGGTGGTGGAGCGGGTCAAGTGCGACCGAGATGATGTTGCCCGCCGCCGCCACCACGGCCAGCTTCCACAAGGTTTCCGGCCAGGGCGGCATCGAGAACTCCGCAAGCTTCTGGGCGATCGGTATGATGATTATCAGGGACACCCACGTAATCACCGTTCCGATGAGGAATACAAGGACATATTCCATCTGCGAATCTCCTTTCCAAGACAGGGGAACCGCTCAGTTAGCGTCTATACATCATAGGCGGAGACGTCCGGCGCCACAGATAAGAAAGCACCCCCTTCGCCGCTCCGCGCCTCTGTATCGCAAGCAGCCCACGTAGGCCCGGGCCGGTAGCTCAGTGGGCGTCTGTCGATGCCACACAGAGACGCATAAGAACTGAGAAAGCATTCGAAAAACTCTGCTGCTCTGCGCCTCTGTGTCGCAAGAACATGCCGTCGGCGGGCTGAAGGAGCAAACAGCTTCTGGCCTATCCCTTACGGCCTGAGCCGCCTTTGCCCTTGCCCTGGCGGGATTTTCGCGGTCTGCCGCCTTTGCCGGTGGTCCTGGTCTTCGCCTTGCCTTTTCTGCCGCCGGCCGGGCCTTTTTTGCCGGCCGACCCGGCTTTCGGCTTGTCGCCTTTGGGCTTGCCGTCCTTGCCTTTGGGCTTTCCTTTCGCGCCGGCTTTGGGTTTGCCCTTCTTGCCGCCTTTGCCACCGCGTCGGCCCTGGGGTTCTATTTCCCGAGCCGGGACAAGCGAAAGCTGCCGGCTGGGTATGTCCACGTTGGCAAGTCGGACCTCGATCTCATCACCGATGCGGAAGCGCTTCCCGGACATCTCGCCTCGGACCTGCCCGTACTGCGGCTGGACCTCCCACCAGTCGTCGCCGAGGTCCGGCAGGCGGATCAGGCCGTCGATGAGGAACCGCTCCAACTGCACGAACACGCCGAAGTTCGTCACGCCGGTTACCACGCCGGGGAAGCTCTGGCCGACCTTGTCCTGGAGGAACTGAAGTACCAGCACCTCGCGCAGCTCGTTTTCGGCGCCTTCGGCGCGTCGCTCGGCGGCCGTGCAGTGCTCGCCGAGCTTGACCAGCTCGTCCAGGTCCTCCGGCGGGCGGTCCTGCAGGTTCCCCCGAAGGTACTCGGCCAGCAGGCGATGCACCGTCAAATCCGGATACCGGCGGATGGGGCTGGTGAAGTGACAGTAGTGGCTGCTGGCCAGGGCGTAGTGCCCTATCTTCATCGGCGAATATTCGGCCTGCTGGAAGGTCTTGAGAACCGCGAGGTTCACCGCGTAGCTCTCCGGCCGGCCCTTGACGGCCGCCAGCAGTTCCTGCACGTCCTTGCGGGTGAGGTTCTTCGGTATCTTGTGTCCGCACGCGCGCACGAAGGCGCCGAGCTGCTTGCCGCCCTCGGCGTCGGGGTCCGGGTGTATGCGTCTGAGATATTGCCGGTTCAGCCGCTCGAAAAGCTCCGCGACGGCCTCGTTGGCCTCCACCATGAACATTTCGATTATGGTGTGGGTGTAGGACTGGTCCTCGGGCACGGCGTCGGCGACGCGGTCGTTCTCGTCGAAGACCAGCTCCACCTCCGGCAAATCGAGATGGATCATGCCGTCTTCACGGCGCCTCTGCTCGATGCGCTTGGCCAGGGCGTGCAGATCCCTCAACAGCGATACGACGTGCGACTCCACGCCGTCGGACCGGCCGTCGATCACCCGCTGGGCCTGTTCGTAGGTCAGCCGCCGGGCCGAGCGGATTACCGTCTCGGCGAAGTCGGTCTTGACGCGCCGTCCGGAACCGTCGTAGGTGATGAACACGCTCTTGGCGTATCGCGGCTCGCCCTCCTGCAAGCTGCACACGCCGTTGGAGAGCACCTCCGGGAGCATCGGAATCACGCGCCGCGGGAAGTACACGCTCGTCCCGCGCTGCTTCGCCTCGGCGTCCAGGTCCGAACCCTCGACTACGAAGTGCGAGACGTCGGCTATGTGAATGCCCAGTGTGGTCGTGCCGTCTCCGTTGTCGCGTATGCTCACCGCATCGTCGAAGTCGCGAGCGTCCGGCGGGTCGATGGTCACCAGAGTCTCGTCGAATAGTTCTCGACGGCCTCCGGTATCCTCTCCGTCGAAGCGTTCGATCGCCCGGCGGGCATCGGCGAGTGCCTGTTCGGAAAACTCCTCGGCAAGCCCATGCGCCCGGATGACCGAGCGCGTCTCGACCTCAAGCTCGCCCTCGTCGCCGAGCTTTTCGACAATCACGCCGGTGGGCAAATCGCCGCGCTTGCCGTACTTGACTATCTCGGCAATCACCTTGGTTCCGGGCTTCGGGCCTGCCTCGCCGATGTCCTTGACGACTATCGGCGTGGTCATGTCCCTCCCGTCGGGCATGACAAACCAGTAGCTCTCCGCCTTCCTGAGCGTACCGACGAAGCGGTTCTCGCCCCGCTGGAGTATCTCGACTATCTCACCCCGGTAGATATCCTCTCCGTCCCGTCTGCCGCGGGATGTTACCTTCGCGACCACCTCGTCGCCGCTCATCGCGCCGGCGGTGGCCTCCGGCGGTATGAACAAATCGCCATGGCTGTTGGGCGTCTCCGGCACGACGAACCCGAACCCGCGGGGATGGGCGCTGAAAAAGCCCACGATTGTGCTCGACGGCTCCGGCAGCATCAGGGCGTTCTTGGCGCCCATGACCACCCGCCCCGAATCACGCAGCGTCTTGACCGCCTGACGGAACGTGCCGTAATCCTCTTCGGAGATGCCCATCCGGCGGGCAAGCTGCCTCGGCTTAACGGGTGTATAACTGCTGTCGGAGAGGTATTTCAGAATAGCGTCAATGTAGCGCTGCGGCATATACTCATCCTTTTACGGAACCATCGGTTGGAAATGTCCCGCGCACAAATCATACGCGAATACTGGTCCACTTACAAACCCCGGGCGGTGTTGACCGTCGTGCCGGAACGCACCTATGCCCAGAAGCCGCCGGAGCGGATGCTCGCCGAGGCCGAGGAGGTGCTCGCCCGCTGGGAGGCCTCCGGAGCGAATCTGCCCCCGGCGTTCTTTGCCGATTTCGGCACCATAAGCATGCCCGCAAGCTGGGGCGGGACCGTCCGGATCGGCGACCAGGGCAACCCCTATATCGCCCCGGCGGCCGAGAGCATCGACGAGGCGCTGGAGCTTCGACCGTGCGTGTGCCCCCACGCGGAACCGGCCGTCGAGATATATCACGAGCTTCGCCGCAGGACCGGCATCGAATCGCTGGGCTTCAAGACTCCCGACTTCCAGGGCGTGCTGAACACCGCGGCCATGGTCTGCCGGCAGGAACAACTGCTGGTGGCGATGTACGAGCAGCCGGACAAGGTCCACCGCTTTCTGGACGCGGTCTGCGACCACCTCATCTCGACCGTCCGCACGCTTCGCGACCGGGCCGGAAGACTCGACGGCAACATCTGGCCTTACGTGTGGGTCCCGGACGATGTGGGCGTCTGCCTTACCGAAGACCTCATGCCGCTCCTGTCGCCGGAGATGTACAGGGATTTCGGCCTGCCTTATCTGGGCCGGATGGCCGAGGAGTTCGGCGGAGTCTTCATCCACTGCTGCGGCCGGTGGGGCCGACACGCGGCCAACCTGGCCGAGTCGGGCATCAACATACTCGGTGCCGAGTTTCACCACCCGTTCACAACGGCCGCGGAGCTGTGCGAGCATCTGCCGGGGGTGGTCCTGACGCCATACCTTGCCGACTTCGCCGGGCACGACTACGAAAACTACGCCGAATTCGTGCTGGATGTGATAGAAACCAGCCGGCCGACCAATCCGGTCTGGATCGCCTTGAGCGAGGCGATGCTGCCCGACGGCAATCTCCCGGACCTGCCGGCCGCCGCGGGCGTTGAGACGGGCGGTTTTTGTGAGTAAAACAACTGAAGGGAACCGTAGAATACCGACCGAATCGCAGGAGGATATTATGCAGGAGATTATCGATCTGGCCGAGCGACTTGGTCGCGCACTGGCGGAATCCCCGCAGGCCACCGCCCTGCGGGAAGCCCAGCAGCAGTTGCAGCAGGACGATGATACTTCCGACTTGGTGAACCAGTACCGCCGGAAGGCCGAGAAGATCATGCAACTCGAAAAACAGGGCAAGCCGGTCGAACCCGAGGACAAACGCAAGCTCGACGAGCTTCATTCAGCGCTGGCTTCCAAACCCGCTTTCAAGAGCTTCACGGCCGCACAATACGACTACGCGGACCTGATGCGCCGCGTGGACCAGGCACTGAACAAACACCTCGGACAGGAAGCCGAGTAGCACCGCGGACAGAGGCATTTCACCGTCGTGGTTCACGCTCCGGCGCTGTCGCCCAGCAGGCGCCGCACGTGCGGCTCGACCGAATCTGCCATGCGACAGGCGCCCAGGTCGTTCGGGTGCGAGCCGTCCACGGTCCCGTCGTAATCGTCGCCGAAGTAGTTGGCCTGCTCGATAAGTTGCAGGTTGTCGTCGCCGGCATACGCAAGCCGATGAACCAGCCGCCGCTGACAGCCGCTCTTGGCCCGCTGCGTTTTCAGCCGCTCCGGCTGAAAGGCGGCATCCCCGAACGCGCGGTCCGAGACGAACAGTATCGGGACATCGCCGTGCGCCCCTCGGACACTCTCGATAAGCTTCGGCGCGTTTTGCTGTATTAGCTCCAACGTCATATTCGGCAGGCAGTCCACCACCAGCAGTCGATAGTCCAGCTCGTTGATGAACTCCATTACCTCCGGCTCCATCCGCCCGTTGCCGCCGAAGCCGAGGTTTATCAGTGGGTAGTCAAGCCGCCGCTGCAACACCGACGGCCAGGCCAGCCCCGGCCGACTGACGCCGACCCCGTGGCAGATGCTGGTCCCGTAGAGCACAATCGGCGGGCGGGCATCCGGCTTGCCCGGCTCGAAGCGGAACCGCTCGTGCACGCCGACTTCCACACCAGCTGTCTCTGTCGCCAGAGGCAGGTACACCCGATACTCTCGAAACGCCCCGTCCAGCGGCGTCTGGTTGAGCTTGCCGTCCGGCTCCGGCAGCCGCCAGGGATCCTGCTTGCCCACCCACAGCCAACGGCCATCCTCGGCCCGGCCGTAGCAGTCAACGCCCGAAGTCGCAAGCACCGTCTCGTGCGGACCGGGCGTCGGTTCGCCGACAAGCCGCCATCGGATGTGGATATCCGTGGCGTCGGTGCGGAAGCGGACGCTGACGCCGGCAGGACCTCTGCTCTTGTCCCATACACCCTCATGGATCTTTCCCGCGGCATGGCCGGGCAGGCGGGCATATGTGTCGGCATCCTCGCGCCAGCCCAGACCGTCCACGGCCAGGTTGTTTCCGTCGTGCCATATGAGGCCCGAGAAAGGGTCTTCGGAGCTTTCGGTTTCAATCTGACTCATGGCTTCTGTGTTCCTCCGGCGGCTTCGGGCCAGGAGGATACCCGAAACCGTAGCGGGGGTGAACACGGATCAATGCGGATGGTGTGAGCCGCCCATGGCCCGCCGCGGACGAGGGCCAATAAGGCGCGGCCCGGTCGCAACAGATTGACTTGCCCACCGCCGGATTGCTTAACTGTGCCTCCCCCGGCAATCCGGCACATCCCGGCCGGATCTGTCGGACACGGCCTTTACCAAGAGGGAAGGTGAGAGATGAAATACGACGCCATAGTATTTGACCTCGGTAACACGCTCGTGTCGTACTTCTCCCGCCAACAGTGGCGGGAGTGCGTCTTCGGGCAATGCCTTGAGGCGGTTGAGCGGCGCCTCCGCGCGGAGGGGTTCCCTGCCCCGAGCAAGGAGGTCCTGGACCGCCGTGTGGCCGAGCAAAGGCGTGGAGGGGAGCAAATGCGTTTCCGCCCGCTGGCCGCCCGCTTGGGGCCAGTCTTCGGACTGGACGGCGCCGACGCTCGGCTCGACGAGGCGATGGCGCGGGAATTCCTCACCCCGGTCTTCGCATGCGCGCGGCTTCACGACGATTCCGTCCCCACTCTGCGGCTTCTCAGACAGCGCGGCGTGAAGACCGGCATACTCTCCAACACGCCCTGGGGCAGCCCCGCCGCGATGTGGCGCGAGGAGCTTGCGCGACACGGTCTGGACACCGAAGTGGATGCGGCCGCCTTCTGTGAGGACGCCGGATATCGCAAGCCAGCCCCGGAAGCATTCCACCATATACTGCGGCGGCTGGAAACAGCGCCGGAGCGGGCGATGTTCGTGGGCGACGATCCGCGATGGGATGTCGCCGGGCCGCGAGCTATCGGAATGGAGGCAGTGCTGATTGAAAGGAACGGCCCGGGAGAATTCGACCTGACGGATTACAAGCCGGTTGACCGGATACAACATCTCCCGGAACTGATGAGGTTTCTGGAGTGAAACACGATGCGGTCATCGTTGAACTGTTCGGGGCGCCCGCGCCGGCTTGCCCGGAGGTGGCGTTCGAGGCCACTCACGCCCGCTGAGCCGCCGGGGGGAGATTCGCTCCCGCCGTTCAACGACTACCGCTGCTTTCTGTGGTCCACGAACAGCTTCATGATGTTGTCCGCGGACCGCTCCGCGATCATTTTCGACAACACCGTGGCCGGCTCGCGGTCTTCCATATCGACGTTCTCGATAAGGACCTTCTCGGCGGGGAAGCCGGCGGGCCGATCATCCGGCCAGAGCCGCCGCGCCTCGTGAACGTCCACCACGCGAACCGTGGACTCGATCTCGCCGTTCCAGGTCGTACTGCCGGCGTACCGGCTCACGTCGAATTTGTTCACGTGCACGTACACCACCACATCTGCGCCCAGCCGCTCACCGATTTCACTGACAGACAAACGGCTGAAATCGCCCGTCGTCGAGGCCAGCCGCATCACGTCCGCCTGGTCCACCGTGCGGAAGGCAATGCCCTCTTGTTCCAGCCGATCGTTCAGTTGCGAGGCAAGGTCGCTCTGGACGGTCTCAAAGCCGGCAGGCGTCATGACGTCGTCCACCAGCACCAGGTATGCCTTGTCACGAGGCGGCTTGTATTCCGCGCGTACTCTCTCGGGCGGGGCAAACGCGGCCACCGCCCAACCTATCGCGGCGCAGCCGCCGGAGGCAAAAGCCAGAGCGGCCAGCAGCACCGCCGTTAAAGCCGACCGTACCATCACGATCCTTCCTGCCCGGCGGGCATTTTGTGCTCATAGAATTTCCGTACAACCTCCTCCGCCAGAAGCCGCTGCATCTGAAAGCGGGCTTCATTGGCCGATCGCGACGCTTCCTCACCGGATATGGGCGCATACTCCACGCCCAGGTCGCCGTAGTGGCGAACACGCGCCTCGTCCTCGGCCGAGGACGCCCTGTACAAAGACACCTCCGCGACCGCCCTGCCAGTGAGTACATCCGGACCCCTGGGATCGCGCATACTGAAACGGACTACTGAGACAAGCAGAACGTAGTCGGCACCGAGTTCCTCTGCCAGCTTGGTCTTTGGCAGGGAGTCCCAGTTGATATTCCGCCCCTGGTACCGGACGACCGCCATCGGGTCCACCACAGTCACGTCTTCAACCTTTTCCCTCAGCTCCCGGGCCAGCACGGACGTCATCTCCAACTGCAGCGTCGGATATTCGAACTGAAGTGCATGCCTGCAGAAGACAACCGGGGCAACCGTGTTCCCAGGCAGGTTGTCGTAGTCCGCCGGGACGGTCTCCCCGCCCGGCTCAGGGGCCAGCAGATAGCCGAGATACCCCGCCGCGTCACATCCGGCGGCCGCAAGCAAAAGGCCGCACAAAACCGTCAATATGGCGTTTCTTTTCATCACCTGTCCTGTTTCCACCTTCGTGGTGCTCAGTGCAGTGGGTACTGCCCGGTGCCGAAGCCCCAGACGAGTTTCCACACCCAGCCCAGCAGCAGCATGCCGACGGCGACGCCCAACCACCACAAGCCGGGCTTAAGCCGGTGTATCGCCGATTGTCCGCTGATAAGCTCCACGGCGCCTGTCGCGGCGAACACCAATACCGCAGCCACCAGCATCGCGCCGGCCGGCTGAGCCGAGACCGCCTCTCCCAGCCGGCCCCGAGCCGCCGCCGACACGGAAGTCGTCATACCGCAACTCGGACACGGGTAGCCGTATCGGGCAATGAACGAACACGCCGGAAGGCCAAGCTCCTGATGGGTTCCGTACCCGCTTGTCCGCGGGTTCATCGACCAGGCCACCGCCAGCACGGCCGTGCACGACAGCAGCAAAGCCAGGCCCCGCAGACGAACCGTCAGCGCGGGTCCGGACCTGCCGGCCGGTGTGGATATCGTGTCTCCGTGAGCTTCCTCGGTATGCATCGAGAGTTCCCTAAGGAGTCGGTATATCCTACAGTCCGGCCCGGTCGTCATGCAATGCATTCTGACCGGCTCAGTGCAACTGGCTGCCGCGACGCACGAACCACTCGACTGTCACCAGCCCCACAAACAGCAAAAACAGCAACGTGAAGTCGTACAACCGGTAGGTATCCCCCGTCTCGTCGTCGGCGGCCGGCTCGCGGTGCCGATCCGCGACGTGATCGATTATCTCCGGCAGGGCCGACAGGTCCGCCGCCCTGCCCCTGCTGCGGTCGGCTATCAGTTCCAGCAGGATGTCGTTCCGAGCCAGCCGGGCCATCTCCTCCGAATGCGCCGCCGCCGTCAGATCAAGCTCATCCTCACCGAGATGCGCGCCGTCCGCGTCGTCGGCCGACAGCGTCACCGTGTAGGTCCCCGGCTCGGCCGGTCTGTGTCGCAGCTCGTAAATCCCGGCGCCTATCGGCGAAAGCGGCAACGTCTCGCCCACCTCGGCTTCGGTTCGGCGAATCGTTGCCGATACCTGCGCATCCACCGCCGGCCGGCCCTGTTGGTCCTGGATACGCCCCAGCAGGCGCACCTCCTCGCCGCTTTCGACGTAGCAGCGGTCCAGCCGGGCCAGCACCGCCGAGCCGGTCTCCCTGGCCCGGGTCTCAACGTTGGCGAGCCAGCGTGTCAGTTGGCCCCAGAATCGCTCGTACGGGCTGTCGGCGCCCAGCCCGCGCAGGGGAAGATACCACTGCCAGGTGGTGTCGGCCGTGAACGCCGCGCTGCGACCGGTCCCGAACCGCTGGGCCGCAAGCACCACCAGCGGCCCGTGCTCGTTGCGGCGATCGGGATGGACCGCCAGCAGCGAGGCCCCGGGCTTGGCCGAGACCACCGTCACGCAGCCGCGAAGTTCCGGCAGCTCCGGCAGGTCCGGGTCCGCCTCGCGGCCGATGCCTGAGTAATAGTCCGTAATCGACTCGAATATCGGATGCGCCTCACCCTCGGCCGTCAGACGCGGAACGAAGGCCGTGGTGTCCTGCGGCTGCGAGCGGTCGCCCATGACCACCGGCATCGCCTCTTCCAGGGGCGTCCGCCCGTATCCGCCGGGACCGAAGGTGTTCTGGCCGCCGAGCATCAACAGCCCGCCGCCGTCGGCGACGAACGTCCGCAACCGCTCCAACTGTTCCCGTGTCCAGAAAGTCCGGT
The DNA here is from genome assembly GCA_003551645.1 of Phycisphaerae bacterium. Lineage (GTDB taxonomy): Bacteria > Planctomycetota > Phycisphaerae > SM23-33 > SM23-33 > PUND01. The sequence goes on from PUND01000102.1 coordinate 21,814, forward strand.
CAAGGTCGCCGATGATTATCACGTCGAACAGGCGAAAATCGTCTTCTGTCGCCGGCAGCCGATCCAGACGTTGTCCGCCTATCGAGCCCTGCGCCCAGAACCGGTTCTCCGCCACACGCACCAGGGCCATGAACTCGACGTTCGGGTCGCTGTCGAGTAGGCGTCGCAGGTACTTGTACTCCGGCCGCATCGAACCCTCCACCAGCAGAACCCGTATTCGCGGCTCGGTGACCAGGACGTGCAGGTCGAAATGGTTGTCCTCGGCGATCGCCTCCTGTGGGTGTTCTGGGATAACCACCCGGAGCCGGCGGATATTGGCGCGGGCGTCTCCGCCGTCGTTGCCGTTGCGAACGCCGCGGGGAGTCCACTTCATCTCGACGCTGATCGTGTCGCTGTCCTTTTCTGTCCAGATGCGCTCGGCGTCGAGGACGGTTTCGTCTTCGGTGTCCATAAGACGCACATCCGCCGGCACGGCCGACATGCCGGTAATCTCCACACGGGCGGTAACGGTGGCTACGTTATCGACCACCGCCTCCAGCGGCGCATCCGCGGACACCAGGCGTATGTTCCGCAGCCCAGGCGGGGTATGCTCCGACGAGCCGACGCCCAGGGCGTAAACCGGCACGCCCGCCTCGACCGCGGCGTCCAGCACGATGTCCGAGGTGTTGTGGATGCCGTCGGTAATCAGCACCAGCCCCGCCAGCCGGGCGGCGGGAAAATCGCTCGACGGTCTGCGTATCGCGGCGGCTATGTTGGTACTCTGCGCCCACTCGCCCTTCGGCTCCAACTGCGCCAGTGCATCCAGCGATTCCGACGGCAGCGCAGTCTCGGCGAAGTTGTACCACACCGGCCTGAAGTGCCGCTCGATGCGCCCTCGCTGAGACAGCAACATGTTCAGACACTGCTCGTAACGGCTCGGCAGATTAGGCCCGTCGGCCACGGACATCGACTGCGAGCGATCCACGACTATCGGCAGATAAGGCCTGGTGTCCGCCCGGTCGGCGGCTACGTGGACGGCCGGCTTGAACAGTATCAGCAACAGCGCCAGGATTCCGGCGGTACGAAGCAGCACCAGCAGCGCCAGACGGGACGCTCCCAAGGCCGAATACACCGCCACATAGAACACCCCCACCGCTAGGGCCGCCTGCCCGGCCAGCAGAGCCAGCCAGAACCGCTGACCGCCGCCTGAGGCCAGCGCCAAGGTGGCAATCGACAGTGCGGCCAGAATGGCGGCCACTATGGCGGATGTTCTGGCCGCTTGCCCGGCCCCGCGGATGCGCTGGACGGCGGCGTCCGCGGCAACAGCGAAGAACGCCGCCACTGGCCCCGCCGCGGCCGCCAGCGAAACAGACCCGTAGCGCCGCCTGCCCAGCCATAGCTGCCACGCGCCCCACGCCGCCAGCGACGCCGATACGCAAAGCAGCAGCACCGCCGGCAGAACGCCGCCACGCGTGCCGTGAAATTCCAGGAAGATCTGCGCCATCAAACCTTGAATGTAGAAATACCGCCGATGTTCCGCAAGACGAACCGCGCCTCAGGCCGTTTCCAGGTATTGCGGCAGCACCCGCGGGCCTTCCGGGCCGATGGTTATCACCGTGTATGGATGCGGCGGTTTGTGCAGCGCCGGGGATGTGAAATAGCCCACCCCGGCAAGAAAAGTCAGCGGCAGGCCTGCGTGGTAGTGCGCGCTTACCGAGAGCGTCACGCCGGCGGCCGCGTAGTCGGCGGTTACCCGTTCGTGCTCGGCAAGCGCGTATGGATAGTCGTTCTCCACCGGCGGGTGGATTGGGTTGTGCTGAAGCGCCACTATCGGCCCGTCGCCCGCGGCGGCCCAGTCAACGAACAGCCGCTGCTGCTCTTGCGGCCGATGGCCGGTGTCGTCGGCCCACCACATGTCGGAAAACACGAACAGCCGGCAGCCGGCGATTTCGTGCCCGCCGGCCTCGGTGCCGAAGATGCCCAGGAGCCGCTCGGCATCAACGTCGTGGTTGCCCGGCACCACCAGCAGAGGTATGTCGGCCGCGGCGGTCCTGGCCGCCTCGGCAAGTTTTTGAAGGTTCTCCGGAGTGTCGGGATCATGGCCGTCCTCCACCAAGTCACCCATAAGCGCAACGGCGTGAATCCCGAACCGGCCGACGGCATCGCTTATCGCGTCTCGGACAAGCTGTACGCCGCGGCTGGGTCGGCGCTGTGGCTCGTCGTTACCCGACGGGTCGTAATGGACATCTCCGATTACCAGCAGTCGAAACGGTTCATTCATATCCCGGCTCCAGACCGGCCAGAGGCGCGGCTTGCCCCGCGACCGAGGTAAACTATAATCGCTCCGGCGGCAGGATATCGACACGCGATAGTCCGGTTGACGAAGAAGGCGGATGCACAGATGACACAACTCAACTACAGGGAAACGCTCCAGACCGTCCTTTCCCGCGGCCATCTCAGCCGTCGGCAGACACATGCGGCCTTCGGCGAGATAATGGAAGGTCTGTGGTCCGAGGCCCAGATAGCCGCCCTTCTGGCGGCCCTGGCGGCCAAGGGCGAGACCCCCGAAGAGATAGCCGGCGCCGCCGAGGCGATGCGTGAACACTCCGTCAGAATAGACACCGGCGGGCTGGAGGCCATCGACACCTGCGGGACCGGCGGGACCGGCCTGAACACCTTCAACGTATCGACGGCCGCTGCCATGGTAGTGGCCGGGGCGGGCGTGAAGGTCGCCAAGCACGGCAACCGCACCTCCACCCGCGCCAGCGGCTCGGCCGACGTGCTGGCCGCTCTGGGTGTGAACATAGACGCCCCGCCGGAGACCGCCGCCCGGTGCCTGAAGGAGGCGGGCGTGTGTTTCTGTTTCGCCGTCCGCTGCCACCCGGCCATGAGGTACGCCGCGCCTGTCCGCAAATCGCTGGGGATTCGGACCGTCTTCAACGTGCTCGGCCCGCTGACAAACCCGGCCGGGGCACGCAGGCAGTTGATGGGCGTCTTCGACGCCGGACTCACCGAGACCATCGCCCGGGTGCTCGGCATGCTGGGCGCCGAGCGAGCCATGGTCGTTCACGCCGAAGACGGGCTGGATGAGCTTTCCATAACAGGTCCGACGCGGGTTTCGCAGTGGTCCGACGGCGATGTGCGGAACTTCATTGTGACACCTGAGGATGTGGGGCTTGGCCGGGCGAAGCTCGAAGACCTTGCCGCCGGCTCGCCGGATGAATCCGCGAAAATCATCCGGGATGTCCTGTCGGGTCAGCCAGGCCCGCGACGGGACATGGTCGTGTTCAACTCCGCGGCTGCCCTGGCGGTGGCCGGCGTCGCCGAGGATATCGCCGATGCGGTCGGGGCGGCTGAGCAATCAATCGACTCCGGCGCCGCGGCCGAGGCGCTGCAAAAGCTTGTAACACTGAGCAACGACTAGCGCGGACCTTTCGCGGCGTTTCTCAGATAGGGGGTATATAATTCTAAGAAGAATAACCACTGCCCTTTTGCGCCCGACCTTTCGGGTTCATACTGTTATGTCTCGGCATCACAGACGATTCCGGCCTCACGGACGACGGCCCGGCCCGACCCGCTCCCGTCTCTATCGAGTGGGGGTTCCGCCGCGCCTTGATGCGCGTGTGCTGAGTTGTGGGCTGGAGGACGACGAGGAGACGGAACTGATATTCGCCGATCCGCCGGAGCTGCGGCGCCGGCTCTGTGACGGACAGCTCGAAGCGGCGCTGCTTCCGTCCGTGGAGCTGCAGCAGGCGGACGAGTCGCTGCTGGTACTGCCTGCCGGCTGCATCTGCGCATCTGGTCGGTCGCTTGCCGCCCGGCTGTTTGCACACAATACGCCCGAAGAGCTTGAGCATATCAGCGGCTCGGCCATGGCACCCACATCGGCGACAGTCGCCTGCGTACTCTGGGCGAGCCAGTATCGGCGCCGTCTGGTGGCGCCGGCTTGGGACAGCGGCGCCGACCGCGCACCGGCGCATGGTCAGGGCGTGGTCGTAGAGGGCGATGCCGTGCTGACACACCCGCCGCTGGGTTTTGACCGTCAGTTCGACCTCACCGGCATGTGGCACGAGGCGACCGGGCTGCCGCTGGTTATGGCCGTCTGGGCAACGCGGGCACAAACACCCCTGGACTGTGAACGTCTGCTGCGCGTGCTCTCGGCGGCCTGCCAGAGGGGAAGGCGGCACTTGGCAGATATAGTTCGATTATTCACAGCCAAGCATGGCTGGCCGGGGGACCTGGCACACAGATACCTGCTGTCCGAAGTGCATTTCGAGTTCACCGACGCCTGCCGCGACGGGCTGGAAGAGCTGTTCTTCCTTGCCGCCGGCTATGACGTGATCGAAAGGTACCGTCCGCTGGCCTATTACGAGCCATAAGCGGAATCGCGAGTTGTGAATCGCGAATCGCCTCCGTTCCGGACCCAGGTACCACGCGCACCAGTCGGCCAATCATACACCCCGGCGCTTGCACCTTGGCCGGCCGCGGCCGAGAATGCGGCCCATCACCCGTTTGTCACACCCAGAGGAGCAAAAGATATGGCGACTATGCGCGGCGTACTTCTGCCCGGCGGACGACAGGTCGAAATCAGAGAGTTTCCGATACCCCGCCCCGGCTTCGCCCAGGTGCTGCTGAGGATGAAGGCGTCGAGCATCTGCGGAAGCGACATTCGCGCCATCTACCGCGAGCATCTCGGCACCGGGCCGGAGGCCTACCAGGGCGTCATCGCCGGGCACGAACCGGCCGGGGAGGTCGTCCAGGTCGGCCCCGGCTGCAAGGAACTGAAAGAAGGCGACCGGGTGGCGGTGTATCACATCTCCGGCTGCGGGGTGTGCGACGAATGCCGACACGGGTACATGATCGCCTGCCGCAGCGAGCACCGGGCGGCCTACGGGTGGCAGCGGGACGGTGGGCACGCCGACTACATGGTCGCCGAGGAAAACACCTGCGTTAAGCTCCCCGATTCGCTCAGCTACGCTGACGGGGCTTTGTGCGCATGCGGGTTCGGGACTTGCTACGAGGCACTGACTCGCATTGGGCTTTCCGGGTGCGATCGGCTGCTGATTACCGGGCTTGGTCCGGTGGGCCTGGCCGCGGCCATGCTGGGGCGAGCCATGGGCGTCAGGCATATCGTCGGCGCCGACGTGGTGGAGCAGAGGGTCAAGCTGGCCGAGCGGCTCGGGCTTGTGGATACGGCCTTCGTCGCGGATGGCGGCGACGAGCAGGTGATGAGCGCGACCGGCGGCGTCGGCTGCGAGGCGAGCATCGACTGCTCAGGAGCGCCCGCGGGCAGGTGGCTGGCCCTTGCCGGCACAAGGGAATGGGGCAGGAGCGTGTTCGTGGGCGAAGGCGGAACCGTCGAGTTCGACGTCTCGCAGATGCTCATACACAGGCAGATCACACTCTACGGCTCATGGGTGACGTCGCTGAGGCACTTGCAGGACCTCATGGAACTGCTGGACCGGCGGGGGCTTCGGCCGGAGCAGACCGTGATCGACCGATTCCCGCTGGATGATGCGGCCGAGGCGTACCGCGTCGCCGACGAGGGGCGCAGTGGAAAGGTCTGCATCGTCATGGACGATTGACGGCCGAGCCGTGCAGCGACGAACGCGGCCGGTAGCGTGGATTGTGCCGGGTGCCGTGGCTTGACGCGAAGCGGCCGAAGGCCAAGAGCGGCAACCAAGTTCTTACATACGCCCTGGTATAGCGTGGTTGCTTCGCCCGTCGCTTCGCTCCGGGCCGCGCAAGCCACGGCACCCACGGGACTGCGCAAGCCACGGCGACCATCCTGACCCACGTGCGGGGCTTGCGGACGCTACCGTCTGGTTATCGGCCACCGGTTACCAGTTACCGGTTCCTGGTTACTTTTTGCTGAACAACTGCTTGGCGGCGTTTTCTCCGCCATTTATCAGGTGCAGCAGCGGTGACGGCCTGTCGGTTCCGGGTATGCAGCACGGCCGATTCGCCCACGGCGTTACCGAAAGCACGTTGTTCATGTCCATCCAGTGTTGCAGCCGCGCCGGTGCCAGATCCCAGGTCATGTGGAAGTGGTTGGCCGGTGCGTACTGTTTATACTCCGCCGGCGTGGCGTATTTCGGCACCACCCAGGTGTGAGGCCAGGTCGGGTCGGTGGTGTTGGCGGCGGCCTTTGCCAGCACCTCCGGAAGCTCGGCGGTCTCGGCCTCGTCCCAGATCATCGAGAACATGTTGTTGGCGGCGCTGTATGCGAGTCGTCCGGCGAGTCCCTGGATTCCGCCGGGGGTCATGAACGTGACGCTGTTTCCGCCGCCGGGGAAGTAGCCCTCCGACGCCAGCGGCATCGAGACGCCCTCCATGCACTTGCTCATGGATGAGCCGGGCTTGCCCGCCCAGTTGAAGCTGGCCGAGCCGGAGTTGTTGCCGTCCACGAATCCGCGGGCGTACCACGGCTCGTCGCCGGAGACCTCAACGCCCTTTTGCTCGGCGAGGCGCTGAATCTCCCACGCCTCCCAGACCTTGCGGAAGTCCATGAACAGCGGCGGGTTTCCGCCCGAAAGCCAGGTCATCGCCAGCATCGTCAGCAGACCCTGGACGTCGGCCTCGGTGGCGTATGGCAACGGCGACTTCTGGCCGTTGTGGTCGAAGGTGGAGTTGAACAAGCTCTCCATGGCATCGGCGACTGGCAGCGGAATCCCGCGCGGGTCCGAACCCCATTCGAGCTGGCTCATGAACCCGCCGCCGACGGCGTTCAGCTCGGCCATCAGGTCCCGGACAATCAGGTACATCGCCAGCGACTGGTTGAACCGCTCGCTGTCGGCGTCGTCGTTAAGCTCGAGCCGCTTGCCGACGTGACGGTCGATCCACTTACGCAGGGCGGCCTGCTCCTTCTTGTCGTAGGCGCCCTTGTTGAGCATGTCGGCCAGAAGCTTCATGTCCAGCCGGGTTATCTCCACCCCGAACGTCCGTCGGGTCGGTATAACGTGCGCCAGCGCGGTCTCCATGCCCATGGAGTCGTGCCCGAAGATGACCACCCTCCGGCCGCGCAGGCCCACGCACGTAAGCGCGGCGTAGCACCAGTCAACGAGGGCGTCGGCGGTGGCGTCGGTCATAACCGGGTTCTGACCGGTATCCGGCCAAGTCCCGACGTTCAGGGTCACGAGCTTTCCGCTCTGGGCCAGCGCGCCGTTGACCGCGTGGGCGTACACCACGCCGGGCTTAGGCCCGGAGTTGCCGCAGGTTATGTTGACCGGAGTCTCTTCGGGTAGCTGACTGAGCAAGCTGATGAGCGTCAGTTGCGGGAAGGCCCAGCTATCCGGCGCGACGATGACGGCGTCCACGCCGCTGTCGCGGAACTGGCCGGCGACTATGTCGGCCTGCGCCTCGCCGTCGATAAGCACCGGCGACCAGACCACCTCCACCGGCGTTCCGTCGGGCATCCTGACCTCGTCGGCCACGATATTCGCCACCATCTCGACGATGTTGACGCAGCGCTGCCGCGATTCATCGTCGATTCTCGGGTCGCTGGCCGCGCAGACGCCAAAAGTAACGGTCCTGGGTTTTGCCCGCCGCGCGGCGGGAAGACGCTTGGCCTCGATGGATGTCTTCGCCATGATCCGACTCCTGTCTAAAGAGCTACGATTCGCGTAAAAACCAACTTCGTATTACCGGGACGATGATAATACGCCGACGGCCGAAATGCCAGGAGTCGAGTAAATCTGGATTACCTCCCGGAGGCGTGACTATAATGCCCCACCGTGAAAATGGCGCGCCGTTATGGCCGCGCCCGCGCACTGTGAAAACCCGGAAGGAGACCCTCGATGGCATTTACGCTTGAAATCGGCCAGCAGGCCCCGGACTTCGACCTGCCCGGCGTTGACGGCAGGAACTACTCTCTCAAGGACTTCGAAAACGCCCCGGTGCTGGTGGTCTTCTTTACCTGCAACCACTGCCCCTACGTGGTCGGCTCGGAGCAGCGGATAAAGGCCCTTCACGACGAGTATCACCCCAAAGGCGTCGATTGGGTCGGCATAAACTCCAACGAGACCGAAAACCACCCGACCGACGACTTCGAGCACATGAAACAGCGCGCCGAGACCGACGGCATCAGGTATCCATACCTCCGCGACGAATCGCAGGAAGTAGCCCGCGCGTACGGCGCGCTGAGGACGCCGCACTTTTTCGTCTTCGACTCCGACCGCAAGCTCCGCTACACCGGCCGGCTCGACGACAACCCCCGCAACGCCTCCAAGGCCACCACGCACGAGCTTAAGGACGCCCTCGACGCCCTGCTGGAAGGCGGGGAGCCGCCGATGCCCTTGACCAACCCCATCGGCTGCAACGTCAAATGGGCCGGCAAGGATGCGCACTGGATGCCCCCGGAGGCCTGCGACCTGGTATAGCCGCCCGCCGGGCCACTTGACACCGCGCCGAGCCGAAGGTAGCTTCCCGCCCCATGGACATAGAACAGCTAAAAGATACGTTCCGGCAGCGTTACGGGCGGGAGGCCGACGGGGCCGTCCGCGCGCCCGGACGGGTGAACCTCATCGGCGAGCACACCGACTACAACGATGGTTTCGTGCTGCCGATAGCCGTCGAACGCGAGACGGTCGCACTGTACGCCCGCCGTGAGGACGAGGAGGGCAACTTCGCCTCTCTGCAGGCCGATGAGCCGGCAAGCTTCACGCTGACGGCCGGGCCGGCAATCCGGCCGGGCAAGCCCGCCTGGGCAAACTACTGCCGCGGCGTGGCGGCGATGCTGTTCAGGGAAGAGGTGCCGCTGGTGGGAGTGGACGTGTTGTTTTCGTCGGATGTGCCGCTGGGTGGAGGCCTTTCCTCGTCGGCGTCGCTGGAGGTGGCCACGGCGTACGCGCTGCTGGCCGCGGCCGAGCAATTCAAGGCCGTGCCGGATATGCGGCTGGCCCAGCTATGCCAGGAGGCCGAGAACAAGTACGCCGACAGTCCCTGCGGGCTTATGGACCAGGCGATAGCGATACTCGGCAAGAAGGGCCGGGCGCTTCTGCTGGACTGCCGGTACCGCACGACGCGGCAGATACACTTCGACAACCCCGACGTCGTGGCGATGGTGGTGGACACGCACGTCAAGCACGAGATAGCCGCCGGCGGATATGCACGGCGAAGGGCCGAATGTCTCAGGGCGTGCGAGCATATGCACATAAAGGCCCTGCGCGACGCGGACCTGCAGACCATCGCCGGCAACGAAGGCGACGGCCGGCTCAGCTATCCGGAAGTCCACCGCGCCCGGCACGTGGTAACGGAGATTCAGCGCACACTCGACGGCGCCCAGGCGCTTGAGGCCGGGGACTACGAGGGCTTCGGGAAGCTGATGTACCGCTCGCACGAGTCTCTGCGGGACCAGTTCGAGGTAAGCTGCGACGAGCTGGACGCTGTGGTGGAGTCGGCCTCGAAGTGCGACGGCGTTTACGGCGCACGGATGACCGGAGGCGGCTTCGGCGGATGCGCGATCGTCCTTGCACGAGCCGACAAGGCCGACGACATCGGCAAGACCGTCAGCGCCGACTTCGAACAGCGGTTCGGTCACGCCCCGAGCTTATTCACCACCCACGCGACCGACGGCGCCAGCGTGCTGTGGTAGTCACGACAAAGCCATGGCCGCCGCGGCATCTCGCCGACTGCGTATGCTGATGTTCCTGTTGACCCGGCCCAGCCCGGGCGGCTATTGACCCCGTTATGCCGTTAGTCATCACCCTTTCGGCCGTGCTTATTATCGTCGCGACCGCCGGCGGCTACGCCGCGAGGCGGCTGCGGCTGATGCGCGAGCGCTCGTCGCGCCCGATGATGACGTGGGTGATGGTCTTCGGATATTCGTCGATCGCCCTGCTGACAATCTGGCAGTTGAAGCTCCGGTGGCAGGACATCTGGCTGCCGCTTCTGGGTGCGTTGCACGTGGGTGTGATGGCGGCCGTGGGGCTGGCCGCGGGAAGGGCGCTTTTCAGCGAGCGCCGCCGGCGCGGGCTGCTGGCGATCGCCTGCGCCGTCGGCAACGTCGGACCGACCATGGGCGGACTGGTGGTGTACCTGCTCTACGACGTCGAGGGCCTGGGACTGGCCAATGTTTACGGGCTGATGTTCACCCCGGTCACGGTGCTGCTGCTGTACCCCATCGCCAAGGCCCACCAGTCCGAAGGCGAGCCGCTCGCCAGGGTAATGGTCCGCAGCTTGCTGGACTGGCGGTCCGTGGCTCTGCCGATAGCGCTGCTTGGGGTGGTGCTGTCCGTGGCGGGCGTGCCGTACCCGTCTGTGCTGAGGCGGATACATCTGGTGGATGTGCTGGTATTCGTAGTTACCGCGATGGCTTATTTCGCCATCGGGCTTCGGCTGTACGTCGGCTACGCGCTGACGCTCAAGGCGATGATAGCGACGGTATCCGTGGTGCGTTTCGGTGTCGGCCTGGCGGTGGGCCTGGCGCTTTACGCCGTAACCCGGCTGACCCCCTGGCCGCTGGAGTGCACGGCGATGAACGTGTTTATCATAGAGGCGTTCGTGCCGACGGCCGTCAGTACCGTCGCGGTGGCCGACATGTTCCGGCTCAGGCCCCGGCTGGCCAGCATCGTGTTCGTGACCAACACGACCGCCTATTTAGTGATTATATTGCCTCTGGTTGTGTGGATTTTTGGCGGATGCCCGTAAGCGCGGCGGACCGGCCGGGCCAAAGCGGTGCACAAATCCCCGGCTTGCTCGTATAATAACTATGAACCGAGAGGAGGTTTGCGCGAACCATATGGCCGAACCGAAACGCACGGAACTGGGGGTACAGCGAGAGAAGACTCTGCTGGTGGGGGTATTGTTTCCCGGATCGGTGGTGGACCCGGCGGACCCTCTTGGCGAGCTGCGTTCCCTTGCCGACACCGCCGGCGCCAACGTGGTCGGCGAAATACTCGCCAGGCGTGACAAGCCGCACCCGGGGCTTTACGTCGGCACGGGCAAGGCCGAGCAGATCGCACAGCGGTGCGAAGAGCTGGAGATCGACACCGTCATCTTCGACAACGACCTGACGCCGGCACAGATCCGCGACCTGGAGGAAATCCTCGAACGCAAGGTGCTGGACCGCAGCGAGCTTATTCTGGACATATTCGCCGCCCACGCCCGGACGGCCGAGAGCCGACTGCAGGTGGAGCTTGCCCAGCTCGAATACACTTACCCGCGGCTGCGGCATATGTGGACGCACCTGGAGCGGATGGCCGGCGGAGCGACCTCGGCCGCCGCGGCCGTCGGCGGAATAGGTACGCGCGGGCCTGGCGAGAAGCAGCTCGAGATAGACCGCCGGCTGGTCAAGAAGCGCGTCGCGCATCTCCGGCGGCGGATATCCGAGATAGACAAACGCAAGCTTCGGACGGTCCGCGACCGCGACGATGAATACTGCATCTGCCTGGTCGGCTACACCAACGCCGGAAAGAGCACGGTCATGAACCTGCTGACTTCCGCCGGCACCATGGTCGCCGACAAGCTCTTCGCGACGCTGGAGACCCGGACCCGCCGGTGGGAGCTGGACAACGGCGTCCGTGTGCTGCTCAGCGATACGGTCGGGTTCGTGCGGGACATCCCCCACCACCTGGTAGCGAGCTTCCGGGCGACGCTGGAGGAGGCGATCTGGGCCGACCTGCTCATACACGTGGCCGATGCGGCCCACGAGATGGTCGAAAACCAGATACAGTCCGTCGATGCGGTCCTGGACGAGCTTGGCTGCGGCAGGGACAATCGCCTGCTGGTGCTCAACAAGACCGACCTTATAGACGACCCGGCAGTGCGGACCATCCTTGCCCAGCGACACCCGGAGGCGCTGTTTGTCTCGGCCGCCACCGGCGAAGGCGCCGAACAGCTCGCCGACGCCGTCACCCGCCGCAGCGCCGGCAGCTCGGTACGCGTTCGGCTGCGGGCGGACTGCAGGAACGGAAAGCTCATGCAGTACATTGCCCAGCATGCCGACGTCCGCGACGAGCAGTTCGCCGATGCGACCGCCCTGATAGACGCCGTTATGCCGACCCACCACCTGCACAAGCTCGACGCTTTCGGCGACGATGTGCGAATCGTCTCCCGGAGCGGCTGACGCGGAGTGGATTTCCGGCAAAACGCGGCCTGTGTCACGGCCGAGCGCACTTGCTCACACGGTGTGTCCGCGGCCGCAACACTGATTTTTGCTCCCATGCCGGCAAACTGTAACACCGGCGCCATGGAAGAGGGAACAGTTTGACAACGAGACCCGTTGCGGGTTTGATAGTGCGCCGCCAGTCGGCGGGGCAAGTGTGGCGACAGGGAGGTCGTCAGTGATGGGCGCATCCGAATCCGACAACCAGCACCCGGCCGAACCGGCGGTCGAATCCGGCGATTCGCCGAGCGGCGGCGGGCAGTCCCGTCCCAACCATCGGCCCACGGCCCGCGAGGCGGCGCAGACCTTCTCCCGCGAGCTGGCCTCAGCCGTCACCAGAAGGACGTCCCGGGCCTGCACCACGGAGCTGGTGGGCCTTTCGGCCGAGAGCTTGGCAGATTTCCATGCATCCATGCCGCCGGCGGGCGCCCGGATGCTGCTGACGGGCCGGCAATCGCAGCCGGACAGGGCGCTTGAGGTGGTGCTGGAGGTCCCGCAGGCCGCGGCGTTCGCTCTTATCGACACGCTGCTCGGCGGCGACATGGGCGGTTACGTACCCGACCGTGCCGTCAACGAAACCGAGCGGCGGCTGCTTTGCCGCACCGCGGCCGAGGCGGTCGAGGCCCTGTGCCGCCGGGTGTGGTGCGACAACTCGGGCCTGATATCCGTTGACTCGACCGATGCGCCCGACCAGCCCGATCGGCCCTCCGAGCCGGTGGTGGTCGCGCGGACAGAGCTTTCGCTGGACGGCGCCATAGGTATCCTGCGGCTGGCGATACCGCGGGGGGTACTTGAAGGAAGCGACCGGAAGGATCGACCCTGCCCGGACAAGCTCGTGCAGATAGCGGTCGAGGCCTCCGATCCGAACCTCAACCCCGAAGATCTGGCCGAGCTTGCGCCGGGCGATATCCTGATAACCGACCTGCCCGCCGACGGCGAGGTCCGCGTCCGCGTTGCGGGGATCGACAAGTTCGTCGGCCGACTCGCCGCCGGCAACGGCCGACGCGCCGTTCACATCACCGGCAGGACCGACCAAACGCCCGATTGAGGCCTCCCGAATGGCGTCGCTAAAGTTTTTCTCCGCATCGGCCGACGTTAGCAGTCAAACGACCCGGTAAAGTCTCGGGCGCTGCCGATTGGCGGTGGGCGACAACGTCCGCCGCCAATGTTTTTTCGGCGGCCCGTCCCGGCTACCTGGCGTACTCGGTGCAGCGGACCTCGCGGATGAGCGTCACCTTCACCTCACCGGGATATTCCATCTCGTCCTCGACCCTGCGAGCGATGTCGCGGGCTATCTTGGACGAGAGCTTGTCGTCCACCTGGTTCGCGTCCACCAGCACGCGGACCTCCCGGCCGGCCTGGATGGCGTAGGCCTGACGGACGCCCTCGAAGGCGCCCGCTATCTCTTCGAGCTTCTCCAGCCGCTGGATGTACCGTTCCAGCGTCTCTCGCCTGGCGCCCGGTCGTGATGCGCTGATGGCGTCGGCCGCGGAGATAATCGGCGTGTAGATGCTCGTGGCTTCCACGTCGCCGTGGTGCCCGATAACCGCGTTGATGATCTCCTCCCGCTCGTTGTACCGCTTGCACAAATCCGCGCCTATCTGCGGATGGCTGCCCTCGACTTCGTGGTCCACCGCCTTGCCGATGTCATGCAGCAGTCCCGCACGCCTGGCAACGCGCCCGTTCAGACCGAGCTGGTCGGCGATCACCTGCGACAGATGCGCCACCTCCTGCGCATGCGTCAGCACGTTCTGGCCGTAGCTTGTCCGGTAGTGCAGCCGACCGAGCAGCTCCACGAGCTTGTTGTGGACGCCGCGCACGTTCGCCTCCAGGACCGCCTGCTTGCCGTACTCGGTGACCTGGCGGGCGACTTCCTTCTCCATCGCCGCGACGATTTCTTCGATGCGGGTCGGGTGTATGCGCCCGTCCTGGATGAGCTTCTCAAGCGCCCGACGGGCGACCTCCCGTCGGATCGGGTCGAACGCCGAGACCACCACCACGCCGGGCGTATCGTCCACGATAACGTCCACGCCCGTGGCCTTTTCGAACGCGCGGATATTCCGACCCTCCCTGCCGATGACGCGGCCCTTCATGTCGTCGGACGGGATATCCACAGTCGAGACCGTGGAATCGGAGGTGTGGTCGGCCGCGTAACGCTGGATGGCGCTGACTACTATCTCCCTGGCCTCGGACTCCGACTTCTCGCGGGCCTCTTCCAGCCGCTTTTCGATAACCTCGGCCGTCTCACGCTCCATGTCCTGCTCGACACGGGCAAGCACCAGCTCGCGGGCCTTGTCCGGGGAAAGGTTGGACACCCTCAGCAACTCCTTATGCTGCTGTTCGACAAGCTCGGTAATCTCCTTGTCCTTTTCCGCCAGGGCGCGCTCACGCTCGGCGACGGCCTTCTCGGACGCCTCCAGGGTCTGTTCCTTGTTGGTAAGGGTGTTGAGCTTCTGGTCCAGCAGGTCTTCCCTCTTGGACAGCCGTCGTTCCTCGTCCCGCAGTTCCTTTCGGGTTTCCTCGGTCTCGGCGTCGAACTGCTGCCTGCGCTGGATGAACTCGCTTTTGGCCTGGGCCTCCGCCTGTGCGACGGTCTTCTGGGCCTCGACCTCGGCCGCCTTCCGGGTGTTCTCGCACTCCCGCTGAATGGCTTCCCGGTGCAGGCGGTTCAGGTAACTCTTGATGCCGAATCCCACGGCACAGCCGACCGCCAGGGCCGCAAGGCCGATCACGGCCGCGACAACCGGCGAGACCGTCGCCGGGGCCGGTAGAATAAGCTCCAACATGGCACATTCCTTTCTCCACGGAACGCGCCGAGGGAACTATCGAAGAAAGGGCAGGCGCTAAGCCGGTCGCCTCGCGACCGGCCGGCCGCTCGGGGTCTCAATCCACCTAAGCCGGGCTTACTCCGGCAAATCACCGTGCTCCGGCGGCCGAGGGCAACCCTCGACCCCGCCCAACTGAGCGGGCGCAAGTGCATTTTCTGCGTTCGCCTGAACGCGAACACTCCGGTGACGACACATCTCGGCAAGCCCTGATGATCGCTTTGCGATAGCTCATGTGAATATATGACCCGAAGGCCTCGTCGCCGCGGGACCGCCAGGCGGCCGGTCCTCGGCGACAAGTCAACGGCGTTCGTTGCCGCGGCGCCCTTTCTATCGCTGTCTCCCGCGAGGGCGGCGCTCACGACGCAAACCCGCAACGCCAGGGGAAACTCCTTTTCCCGCGTCCGGGAGGAACGCCGATTGCCGGACGGCCTGCCCGTTGCTTCCGCACCTCGGCCGTCCCTACAAGTTGTTTAGTATTCCGGCATACCGGCATCCGGTATGCCAACAAAACGCGTTCCATACGCGTTAGCTGAATATATTATCGTCCCGACGGTACCGACGGTCAAGAACAATTGCCCCACCTCGTTCGCCGGTCCCCGGCGGGATGGACAACACACTCGTACCCCGTGGCAGATGTCGCGGGCAGCCCCATAAGCCGCCCCGCTGAAACAGCGC
This sequence comes from Phycisphaerae bacterium, assembly GCA_003551645.1. Taxonomy (GTDB): domain Bacteria; phylum Planctomycetota; class Phycisphaerae; order SM23-33; family SM23-33; genus PUND01. The sequence continues at coordinate 37,399 of PUND01000102.1, forward strand.
GCCCGCCTACGCGGGCGAGCGGATGATTTTGCCGAAGAATATCGGCTCGGCAATAATGCCTTTGTGGACCGGGCAGCTTGAGGCGGAGGGGGACCTCATGCACTTCCAGCGGAGGAGGAGACCGCTGGCAGTCCCGGTCCACAATTATTACTTTTACCGCGCGATGGGGCTTACGTCAACGACGGGTTCGAAAAACTGCCGAATTATTCGCAAAATTGGCGTCAATCGCCCTGGAGCTTGCGCAAAACATGGTATATCGCCTGCGTTCCGCATCGCCCGTACCCGCCGCGCGACGCCGCCTGGAACAGCGCCTTTGCCAGCGACGCCGCCGGCAGCGATACGCCGAACTCGTCGGCCGCCTCGTCGGCCAGGCGAAGATCCTTGAGCTGGTAGTCCACAAAAAAGCCCGGCTTGTCGTCGCCGGCGACCATCTTAGGCGCCAGGTTCTTGAGCATCCAACTGCCGGCCGCCCCGGAAGAGACCGCCTGGAGCATCGGTTCCGGCTCCAGCCCCGCCTCGCGGGCAAGCGAAAGGGCCTCCGCCGCCGCTATCAGGTGCAGCCCGCCGAGTATCTGGTTGCAGAGTTTGACCACATAGCCGGCCCCGCTCGGCCCGCAATGGGTGATGGTCTTGCCCATCGTCTCCAGCACCGGCCTGGCGCGGTCGAAGTGTTCCCGCTCACCGCCGACCATGATGCTCAGAGTCCCCTGCCGAGCGCCGACATCGCCGCCGGAGATAGGCGCATCCATAAAGCCGGCGCCCTTCTGAGCAAGCGCCTCGGCGCAGGTCCGGGCCACACTCGGGGCGACCGTCGAGAAATCAACCACCGTCGCTCCCTTGCCCACACCGGCGATAATGCCACTGTCGTCGCCCAGCACCACCTCCAGCACATCCTCCGAGGCGGTAACGCACGAACAGACCACATCGGCCTCGGCCGCCACCGCCGCCGGGGAGTCGGCCACCCTGGCGCCGGCTTCGCGAAGCGGCTCGGCCTTCGAGCCGGTGCGGTTGTAAACTGTCATCGGGAAACCCGCCTTCAGGCAGTTCATCGCCATCGGCGCGCCCATTATGCCAAGCCCTATGAATCCCACTCGAAGCTTGTCTTCGCTCATGACCGTCCTTTCTCTCGGTTTAGCGTCCCACAACTTGCAAAAGACCACTCCCTCGGGCGGCACGGGCATCTTGCCCGTGAGAGGAAGCGCCACGGCCGCGACGGCCGTGATACACATGGGCGAGACGCCCATGCCACATTTTCCTACACGTTCTTACTCGTGGCCTCCGGCGTCCAACTCCCAGCGCTCGCGCTCGACGAGCGGGGTGTGGAACTTCGCCTCGATCCGCCCGGTTTTCTCCAGGTGGTCCAGGCAGGCCCGCAGACAGCCCCTGCCGACGCATATCGCAAGGTGCCGGAACCTGTGCCGCAGGAACTGCTGGTATCTGGACCACTCGCCCGGCCGCTCCCGGCCGGTCCTGAACGGGCTGAAGCGCGGGTCGTCGCCGCGGTGCACCCGCCCGCAGGCGTCGGTGTCCAGCGGCGCGTGGGAGTAATCCCGGTCGCCGATACGGATGTGCACATCCCGACTCTTGCCCATCGCGCAGGCCTGGCAGGCGCGGACGCACTCCATGCAGCCGTCGCAGATTTGCCCTTCGAAAAGCGGCGTCGGGTCGAGCTTGGCGTCGGTGAACACCGCGAAGATGCGCTGCCGAGGCCCGTATTGCGGGGTGAGGAACATCTTGGAATGTCCCAGCTCGCCCAGCCCCGCGGCCACGCCGATAACACGCAGCGAGACCATGCCGTCCGGGCCGGCCGGCTGGTCGGGTCGGGTCCGTCGGCCGGCGTCGGGGCAGAAAGGATTATGCACGGGCACGGCCGTCCAGCCGTCCGCCTCAAGCGCCAGCGACACCGCCCGCAGCAGACGCGGAGCGGCCACCTCGTTAAGATACCAGTAGCCGTCGCAGTTGTAGGCCTGCCAGTAGGTCCCCTCCTCGACTGTCTTAAGCGCCCCTCGCGGCTGGCGCATCGCCATGGCTATCACCGTTTGCGTTTGGGGGAAGATGGTACGGGGGTTAAACTCCGGCGGCGCGTGCTCGAACCGCTCGATGGGTGCTAAGCCCACCAGGTCGGCCCCGGCGGCACGGGCTTCGGTTCGGATGCGGTCTGTAAGGTCGCTCACCGGCTTACCTCCAGAATCGCCGGACCTGTGGACGTCCAGCCCGACCGGGCATCATAACACCGCCGGCATGAGCCGGCAAACGCCCAGCCGGCCGGGCGGCGTGACAGTCGGCTGTATCATGACTATACTTACAGCGATTTCACGGATAGCCCCGCACAAGGAGCCGACATGACAATGACACCAATTCTCGCGGCCTGGTATGATGCCTTCATTGAGTGGGGGTTCCTCGGCAACAAGCTCTGGCAGTGGGCCTTGCTGCTGGGGCTTATCCTCGGGGCGGTGATAGTCGGGCGGATTCTGTCGATGGCCATACACGCCGAGGTCCGCCGACTGCGGGACAAGAAGCAACTGCCGCTGCTGGCGATCATCCTGGATGCCGCCGACGGGCCTATGCGCGCCGTTCTGCTGGCGGGAGCGCTGTATGCCGGCGGGACGTTCATGTCTTTGCATAGCGAGGAATTGGATTTCGATGTGGGGGTCTTCTGGAATCAGGTCTGCACCACCATCGCGGTGCTGGCGTTCGGCTGGTTCATCTACCGGCTGGTTGAGGTGGTTGACCATTTTCTCCGCCGCTGGTCCTCCCGATCCGATACACCGCTGGACAACCAGATAGTACCGCTTATCCGCAAGACGCTGCGGGCCTTCGTTGTGGTGGTGATCGGGCTGTTCATCGCCCAGAACGTCTTCCACTGGAACATCGGCGCATTGGTGGCCGGCCTGGGCGTCGGCGGTCTGGCCGTCGCACTGGCCGCACAGCACGCGCTTTCGAACCTGTTCGGGTCCATCACCATCTTCACCGACAGGCCGTTCATACTGGGCGACTGGATCCGCGCGCAGGGATACGAGGGCATCGTCGAGGAGGTCGGCTTCCGCTCTACCCGCCTCCGCACCTTCGGCGGCGAGCTGGTCACTATACCGAACTCGGTGGTCGCCACCGGGCCTATAGACAACGTCACCCGCCGGCCTTTCATCCGGCGCATCCTCAACGTGACCGTCACCTACGACACGCCACCGGAGAAGCTCCGACGCGGCATCGAGGTTATCCGCGAGATGCTCGCGGCGCGAAGCGAACACCTCCATCCGGACAAGCCGTCGAGGGTGTTTTTCAACGACTTCAACGCCGCCAGCTTGAACATAATCGTCGCATACTGGTACACCCCGCCGGACTGGTGGGAGTCGGTAACCTTCGGGCACGATTTCAACATGGAGCTGCTGGAGCGGTTCAACGCGGAGGGAATCGAGTTCGCCTTCCCGACCCAGACGCTCTATGTGAAGCAGGACTCGGAGTTCTCCGCGGACCTGAATCTTATTCGGCAGGGCGGCTCCGAACAGACGTAGGAAAACTGTCCCGTCGGCCGCCGCGGCTCGACGGTCGCACTGTTTGCCGTTAAAACTGGTCATTTGAGACCCGAGGTCGAGGTGCATATCCTATATGCTGACGGTGTAAGGGACATCGGCGTAGAGACCTGTAAGAACAACGAAAGGAGATGCCATGAGAAGTTATGCGATGATTGCACACATGCTGCTTGCGGTGGTAGCACTGACGATGTTGATGGGCTGTCCGCCCGAGGACCCGATCGACCCGGTCGAGCCGGACGAACCTCTGTCCGGCAAAAGTGTCGCCGTCATGATCACGGAGGGCTTCCACGACGGCGAGACGCTCGAGCCGATGGCTTACCTCCGGGACCGGGGCGCGGAGATAACCGTCATCGGCCCGGAGGTCGGCACGGTTACCGCCTATAACAGCGACGAGCAGGTGGAGATCGAGCGGGCTGTGGCGGATGTGTCTGTGGACGACTTCCACGCCCTGATCATCCCCGGCGGAGAATCCCCCGCCGCCCTGAGGGAAGATGAAACGGTGGTGGACTTCGCCCGCGACTTCTTCGAGACCGGCAAGCCGGTGGCGGCCATCTGTCACGGACCGCAGGTGCTGGTGACCGCGGACGTGCTTGACGGCAGGACCGCGACCGGCGTAGGCGGCATCGCCGACGAGCTGCGAGACGCCGGGGCCGAGTACGTCGACCAGGCGGTGGTCGTGGACGGCAACCTGAT
>PUND01000115.1 GCA_003551645.1 Phycisphaerae bacterium
CTGGGCGGTGAATCGCCGTCGAACGCGCTTCTGCTGGTCACTCATGGACATCTCCTTCTCGGTTGGCCGTACTATCTAACCGAGCCGGGCCGGATGTCCAATTCCGACTGAACCTTTACAATCGGCGAACACAGCGGCCGGGAGTATGACGGGCGCCTGCGACAGTTCCTGCACGAAAACGGCTTGAGCGGGAGGGTTATTTTCACCGGACGGCGCGAGGACATGCCGGAGGTGCTGGCTGATCTGGATGTGCTGGTGACACTGTCCGGGGGTTCGGTGATGATGGAGGCGATGGCCTGCGGCACCGCTGTGGTTTCGACTGGTTTTACCAGGCCCGAGGAGTCCACTATCGTCCGGCACGGAGTTACCGGCTTCGTCCCGGCCGACGACGACGAGCTACACGAGACACTGCTGCGGCTTATCAGCGACGGTGAACTCAGGCACCGGCTCGGCCGGGCTGGGCGGCAACGTGCCGAGCAGCTTTTCGGCCACAAAGAAATGGTCGGCGCCACGCAACGTGTCTACGAGAAGCTTCTGGAACGGTAAACGGCGGCATAAGACATAGGCCCCGGTCCGTGTTACGGCGACAGGCGATCCCGTTGGTAAACAGATAGTCATGCGGAGACGGATCAAGAAAAACCTGCGGCTGGCTCTGGAAGTGGCCGCGCTGTGTCGTCGCATCGTGCCGGCGTGGAAGATCAGCTATATCAAGGCGTTCCGACGCGGCATGAGGGCCTGTCGGCAAGGGCGGTTTGATCCGGCGGCGGCGTTTCGGCTTGGTCTTTTCAACCCGGCCGTCGAGCGCGAAGAGTACCGCCGCTATGTAAGTCACGGCAGGTTGTACCGGGCGCAGAAAGTGTTGAACCCGAGTGACTGGGAGCCGTTGGCGCGGAACAAGGAGATATTCTACCGCTACTGCAATGCCGTGGGCCTTCCTGTACCCAGTGTGTGCGCGGTAGTTTACGGCTCCGGGGCGGTGTGGTCATCTTCTTCCGGTGAGGTGGACGGCCCGGATGCGTGGCGGCGGATGCTGTCCGACGGGGCTTTCGACGAATTCGTCGCCAAGCCCTCGATCGGCGCTCACGGCCTGGGATTCAACGTCTTTGCTCGAACGGCCGACGGGTTTACCGACGGCCACGGCGAGTGTCATTCTCCCGAGGCGCTGCGCGACGCCCTGGCTCCGCTGGTTCGGGGCAACGCGACGATCCTTCAGCAGCGGCTCAAGAACCACCCGGAACTGGTCCGCCTAAGCGGCTCGGAGGTTCTTCAGACCGTCCGAATGTTTACCCTGCTGGAGCGCGGCGGTTCGTGCCGTATCCTCGGCGCCTACCTCAAGACCGCTCAGCGGGGGCGTCTCGTGGACAACTTCGGGGGGTGGGCGGTCGGCAACATACAATCGACTGTACGCCTAGAAGACGGCGTGCTTGTCGCGAGCAGTCGAATTACACCCGACGGTAACGGCATCATTTCCCTGACGCACCACTCTGACACCGGCGTGCGGCTGAACGGCGTGCGGCTGCCGTTCTGGTCGCGTGCCAGGGAACTGGTGTGCCGGACGGCCCCGCTGTTCAGGCCGCTGAGGACCATTGGGTGGGATGTCGCCCTGACGCCGGACGGGCCGGTGATAGTCGAGGGCAACGTCCGGTGGGAACCGTCCAACCAGCACGGCGATATGTTGGAGATTTTCGAAACGCTCCGCCGGGCGGCCGAAGAGGGGCAGGCATAGCCGCCTGGGGCAATGCTTCTGCCGGGGCGTCGGCTTGGCGCGGTCAGCATCTTCGGCGCTCGGCCGTGTTGCCGTGTTGGCCGCCGAGCTAACCCTTTGCCCCGCCGACTCGGTTTGCTGTAGGTTGAAAGAACCGCTTGTCTGTTCACAGAGGTGGCCCTATGAGAGTAGCGTTGAAATTTGTCCTGGCGATGGTGTTGGTGCTGGTCCTGATACGCCTTATAGACGGCGCGCTGACGGTGCGGCACGAGACCGCGCGTCTGAACGCGGCCATCGAGCGCGACGCCGAGCTGCTCGGGCGGATTATGACCAACTCCGTCCGCAACGCCTGGCTGGCCGACGGCAGAGACAGTGCCATAGACCTTCTGGAGGGGATGAACGTCGAGGGACACCCGCTGCAGTTTGGCTGGTCGCCGCTTGAAGGTTCCGGCGGGGCTGTCGAACGCCTCGACGATGAGTCGCTGGAAGAGTTGCAGCAGGGCCGGATGGTAGGCAAACGCACCCACCACAGCGAGAAGGGCGAAGTCCAGTATTTCTTCTTCCCGCTGGACGTCCCCGATGTCGAGGGGGCCATCCGCATGACCGAGACACTGGAGGACAGGAGCCGTCACATACGCCATGCACTTGTGCGGGAGATAATCGGCGGTGGCATTGTGGTGCTGGTAAGCAGCACGGCGGTAATCCTGCTGGGGGTGGTGGCGATCGGCCGGCCTCTGAGCCAACTGCGCGAGCGGATCAGGATAATAGGCGAAGGCGATCTGTCCAATAGGCCCACGCTTCGGGGCAGGGACGAACTCTCAACCCTCTCGGAGGGCCTTAACGAGATGTGCGCGAGCTTGTCGGCCTCGCGGCGTCGAGAGCGTGCGGAGGCGGAAAAGCGCATTTCGGCCATGGAGCAGGTCCGCCACATGGACCGTCTGACCACGATAGGTCGTCTGGCCTCCGGCATCGCCCATGAGCTTGGCACACCGCTGAACGTGATAGCCGGACGTACCGAGATGATAAGCGACGGGACCGTTCCACCGGGTTCCGGCGAGGTCATCGAGAACGCACGGACGATAAAATCGCAGGCCGACAGGATGACCACTATAATCAGGCACCTATTGGACTTCGCCAGGCAGCGTTCGCCGCGACGCGCCGAGGCCGACGCGGCCGAAGTGGTCCGCCATGCGGTCGAGCTGGTGAATTGTCTGGGCTACGAAGCGCAGGTACGACTGGAAACGGATGAGGACGCGTCGTCTCTTACTGCGGAGATGGATCCGGTTCAGATACAGCAGGTGATGACGAACCTCATCGAAAACGCGCTGCAGGCGATGCCCGAAGGCGGTGAGGTGGTGGTTACGGTCAGGTCCGTCACGGCCAGACCGCCGGAGGGGGTGAGCACGCCGGCCGGTCGGTTCATCGAGATCGCGGTCGTGGACCAGGGCGTAGGGATAGCCGAGCAGGAGCTGAAGCACATCTTCGACCCGTTCTTCACCACCAAGGAAGTGGGAGAGGGAACCGGGCTTGGGCTGTCGATCACTTACGGCATCGTACGTGAGCACGGCGGGTGGATCGATGCCGACAGCGAGGTCGGGAAGGGCAGCCGTTTCGCCGTATACATCCCCGCCGGGGAGAGCGGAAAATGACAGGGCGAATACTCATCGTTGACGACGACGAGAACATGTGCGGTATGCTGCACGACGACCTTACCCACCGCGGGCATCATGTGGTTTTCACCACCGACGCCGAGGAGGCGTTCGAGCAGTTCATGTCCGAGCCGTTCGACGTGGTCGTTACGGACCTGAGGATGCCGGGGCTTAACGGGATAGATTTCTGTCACCGGCTCGCCGAGAACCGCCCGGATGTGCCGGTGGTGGTGATAACGGCCTTCGGCAGCATGGATACCGCCGTCGAGGCCATCCGTGCGGGGGCCTACGACTTCGTCACCAAACCCATCGAACGCGACATGCTGGCGATCGTGATCGATCGGGCGCTGAAACACAGATCGCTGCAGGAGCAGGTACGGTTTCTCAGGGAGCAGCGCGAGCAGTCCGGAGATTTCGAGGAATTCGTCGGGCAGAGTCGAATCATGGAACGTCTGTTCGACCAGATATCGCGGGTGGCCGAGCAGCCGGTGCCCGTGTTGATTACCGGAGAGTCCGGGACCGGCAAGGAACTGATCGCCAGGACACTGCACCGACACAGCGAGCGCCGGGACGCCGCGTTTGTGCCTGTCAACTGTGCGGCGCTTCCGGCGGCACTGCTGGAAAGCGAACTTTTCGGACACCGGCGCGGCGCCTTCACCGACGCCAAGACAGACCGCCGGGGGCTTTTCCTGGAGGCAGACAGGGGAACGCTGTTTCTGGACGAGATAGCGGCGATGCCACTGGAGCTTCAGCCCAAGCTGCTAAGGGCGCTTGAGACCGGCTTGATTCGTCCGGTCGGAGAGAACACGGAAATCGAATGCGATGTTCGTGTGGTGGCCGCGACCAACAAGGAGCCGGAAGCGGCCGTCGAGGACGGTGAATTCCGCGAGGACCTGTTCTACCGCGTAAATGTCGTGCGGCTGGAGGCCCCGCCGCTGCGCGCCCGTGGCAACGACATATTGCTCCTGGCGCAGCACTTTCTCCAGGAGGTGGCCCGTCGCAGCGATAAGCCGGTTAAGGGACTCTCACCTGCCGCCGCACAGAAATTGCTGTCGTACCACTGGCCGGGCAACGTCCGTGAACTGAGAAACGCCGTGGAGCGAGCGGTGGCGATGACGCGGTTCGAGGAGCTGGCGGTCGAGGACCTGCCGCCGAAGATACGCGAATATCAAAGCTCCGCCGCGGATGCGGATTCGCAGGAAGACCTGCTCCCGCTGGAGGAGGTCGAGCGCCAGTATATCCAGCGTGTTCTTGATGCCGTCGGCGGCAATAAGAGCACCGCCGCCCGCGTGCTGGGCCTGGGGCGTCGGACGCTGTATCGCAAGCTGGAGCGGTGGGGGCTTTGAGGGACCGGCCGGCACTGCCGGTGTGTCGTTTCGGCCCACCGTGCCGGGCTGACACGTGCGGGGCAAGGCCGATTCGGCGGCCGGGGCCGGGCCGCGACGGCTGATCGGCCCCAAAGCGGGCCTGTCCGCCAAAAAATCGGCAAAAGAACCTAAGGGCTTATTTTTACTGCTCGTGCGCCCAAGGTATCTCCAATTCGCTGGGATCACCGGTCGGTCCGCCGCCGCGATGCGCCACGCGTGGGCGCGCATCATAGCCACTTGTTACAGCAGGCCTTATGGCTGCGTTCCGGCGGCGACCTTCGCTCTTGGGCAGTACGCGGCCCTGTCGGGTTAAGCTGGTCGGTTGCCGGTTCCGGCATAGTGGTTGCACATAAACCCCCAAGAGTGGCTTTGGTCTATGTGTGCCGACCAGCGACAGGCAAGGCGGATGACAGATGGTGACCGACAGCAAAGCCCCAGTGCGCATCGGGCGGACGCCGAAACTTCGGATCGCCCGCACGTGTTGCTGATTGAGGATGACGACGTGATGCGCGAGATGCTCACAGAGGCGCTGCAACGCGAGGGATTTCGCGTGACCGAACGCTCCGATGCGTTCGCCTGGCTGGAATCCTGCGTACGCAGGGCCTCCGGCGCCGGCGCCAGCGAAGAAGGGCCGGTCGATTCATACGACGTCGTCGTCTCCGATATCCGCATGCCGCACATGAGCGGGCTGGACGTACTGCGGATTCTTAGGGAAATCAACTGCACCGGTTCCTGCCCGCCTACGATATTCATTACCGCCTTCGGCGACAGCGAAACCCACGATATGGCACACGAACTGGGTGCGGCGGCGGTCCTCGATAAGCCGTTTCCGATCAAATACCTGATAGAGAAGGTTCGTTCAGTGGCTTCTGGGTAGCAGCGGTCGGCATCCGGTGAGAAATCTGAAGGACCTATGACCATACACAGTGTTGACACGAAGCATGCACGAGGGCCTCCCGGCCGGCGATGAAGCCGGGACCCTCTGTCGAAAGGAAGGGACCGGGACCGGCTGTGGAGGTCGGAGTGAACCCGGTTTCAGAGATCGCAGAAGCACGAGTTTGGAGTTTGCCATGAGAATACGACACCTGACAACCTTGGTAGCGATTGTACTTGCCGTTGCTATGGTGGGCATGACCGCCGGATGCCCTCCGGAAGAAGAGCCGCCGCCGCCACCGGCGCCGGATAACGCCAATGCGGTGGATCCGCCGGACGACCCGCTCCTGCCCGGTGATAACGGTGATGACGGCGACACCGAAGGCGACGGTGAGGAGCTGCCCTGGTAACGGGAACCTCAGCGTAAGCAGACGTGCGGCGCCGCCCGCGCTCGCGTTAGGCGCGGGCGACGCTGCCTTATAGCCACGAGTTATTCCAGAACCTCGGGAGAAGGACATGCGCAAGCAATGGATTATCACGATGCCCGTAGCAGTGCTGGCTGTGGCGGCACTCGGGCTTGTCGCCGGATGTGAGCCGCACGAGCCGACGCAGGAGTGGGAGCCCCAGGCCCCGCCGCCGCCGGCCGAGCAAGAATGGCCGCCCCCGGAGCAGCCGCCGGCGCATCAGCCGGAGCAGCACGAGCCGCCGCAGGATCCGGGCCCGATCGTCCCCGAGCAGCCCGAGCAGCCAGAACAGGATGACCCGGACGAGGTCGAGACGATCCCCTGGCCGACCGAGTAGCAAAGTAGCACACAACATGGAACAACCCGGACCGTACTGGGCATCACCCCTTATTACCTGAAGCCGCGGGGCGATGCAGAGTTTGAGACTTGCAGCCGGAGTACTTAACCATGATGCAACGCGACAGAAGGAAACTGATTTTCGGAACGGCCCTGGCGATAGCAGCCGCCACGGCCATGGTGATGCTCGGTGGGTTTACGGATGCACAAGCGCAGTTCTTCCCACCGCCCGACGATGATGCGCAGGATCCGCCTCCTGTGGAGGAGCCGCCTGATGATCCTCCTCCGCCTGAGGAGCAGCCCGACGTCGAGGATACGCTTCCTCCGATAGAGGCCCCCCCTGATGATCCGCCTCCGCCTGAGGAGCCACCCGCGGATCCGCCTCCTCCGATAGAGGAACCGCCTGTAGAGGAACCACCGGTTGAGGAGCCGCCGATTGAAGAGCCGCCCGTGGTTGATCCGGATGTGGACCTCATGATCGGGGTCTACAACCCACAGGCCGTCCTGGAAGAGCACCCCCTGCACGATGACCTTTGGGAGGCCGCAAGCGCCATCCAGGTGGATATGCAGGAAGCCCAGGAAGAGGGCGACTACGAGCGGATTCAGGAGCTCCAGCGGGATTTCGAGCAGGAGCGCAATACCATCCTCGATGAGTTCGAGGCCGATGTGGACGATGCCATTGCGGAAATCGTCGACGATACCGATATCCAGGTCGTCGCCCTTGAGGTGGTCTATGCCGCTGAGGGTATCGATACCACGGATATAACACAGGACATCATCGAGTTGGTCAACGATGTCGAAGAGGACGAAGAAGAGTTCCAATTGCCGGAAGACTTTCAGTTTGAATAAAGTCAACCAGGCATGACGGACTTTGGGACGCTTGGCGCCGCCCTCGTAACAGAATGCGGGGGCGGCGCTTCTGCGCCCGCGGCTTCGCAGGCAAACCGCCCTCAACCGGCGGTGTAGGCCCGGGCGGCGTCGCTTCCCAGAAGCCGGATTATTACGCAGGGAACGGCGGCAAAGGCGGCGAGCATCACCAGCATAATCACAGTCATAACCGCGTCAAAGACCGGCCAACGGGCCTCCGCCGGCCTGGACCAAAACCCGATGATGCCTGAGACGCCCCAGGCCGCAATCCCGACCAGCGCGAGCCAACTGAGAAGCATCAGCAGCGGCCTGGACCAGTCCCGCCCTCGCAGTAAGCCAATCCCGCCGATGATTCCCACCAGGGCCAGCACGACCTGTCCTCCGGCAAACCAAGGCATGTGCATCCACAACAAAACCAAAATTGGCTCGAGCGGTCCGAAATGCTCCGCGGCGGCCGGCGGGGAGTCCAGGCCCCGCTGCAGTAGCGCAGGCGCCAACACGGCGACGCCGCAGAAAGCCGCAAACGCCCCCAAAACCACAAAGAGTGTTCCGATTACACTTATCCGCGCAGGGCGTTCGATCCGCTCCAAGGCAATGGCCTCACCGCCGTGATGTCGCCCGGCTGCCTACTGGCGGACCAGGACGATCTTGCGACCGTCGATCCTCGCGACCATGTCCACGCCGTCGACCTTCCAGTTGAGTATCCCGGAAGTCAGCGGCTGTTCGCTGTCGGCTTCGAAGACACCCTCGGAGGCCTCAAACAGGACGTAGCGGTCGGCGGGCTTATCGTCGGCTTCTTCGTCGTTCTCATCCTTATCAGCCGGCTCGATGTGAACCGTAACCACCGTCTCACCGGTGCCCGGGTCGCCGATGTGTCCGATTACCTCCGGCTCCTCGTCGGGCTGTTCGGCATCCTCGTTGTTGTCTGCATCGTCGGCGTTCTCTTGATCATCTTCGACTATCTGTGCCAGCACAAGCCGCTCGGCGACTTTTACCCGGTCGGCGCGCTCACCCTTGGTGTCGAAGCGGTATGTGAAGCCGGGCTGAAGCGTAAGATCGCCCACGTTGAGCGTGCCGATGTCGGTCTCGCCGTTGGTGGCCGGGCCGTGAACGCCCGGCGACAGCCCGCCGCCGGGGTATATGGTGGCCGTGCCGGTGGTGACGTTGCCGGTTCCGGCCAGAGTAGCGCCGTTGTGGATATGGACGTCGGTGCTGCCCAGGGCGTGGTCTTCGGCGGCGGTAATCAGCAGTGTGTTGACGGTCACGTTCGAGTTACTGCCTCCCGGTGATGAAGCTCCGGCTATCTCGAAGGTTCCCTCGCCGCCGAAGTTTCTCTCCCGCCATGTATGCCCGGCAAGCATGTCGCCTTCCCAGACAGGACGGTAGGTGGTGGTATCGACGTTGATCTGCGACCGACGGTTGCCCATGGAGTGTTCGCCGGTGAACTCCACATTCCCTGTCCCCTCGCCGGAGAAGTTTATCCCGTCGTGCATCCAGACCATGTCCACGTCGAATGTCTGCTCGGCCGAGGAGTTCTGTACGATGGACATGGGCGACTCGGCGCCATAGCCGCGCGCGTTGCGGAACGCCTCGCCGGTGAAGGTGAAGCTGCCCGCCTCAGGGCCGAAGGTAATCGACCCGGCGCGATACTGTCTGCCGAGTCGGATTTCGCCGCCGCCGGCGGGATTGAACACGTAGTCCAGACGGTCATCGCCGTCTGGGCCGTCCTGGGGCACCTCATCGGCGACCAGCCAGTTTTCGGGGTCGCTGAAACGCTCGCCGTCGCCGTCGCCTGTCCACTCCCAGGTTTCGGCGTTGAGACCGGCGGTCAGTGCCGCGATTACGATGGTTACAGTTGTTAGGTTACGCATGTCTGATCCTCACTTTCGCTGACTATCAGGTGACCTTTGTCCTTTCGCCGTGTTGCGGCAGACGCACATTCGACTTGCTGACTGTTAGTCTATGCCTCCTGGCCGCATTATCGCAAGTATATCCGCGTTAAATATGGTGGCGTGAAGCCGAACGCAATGCGGTCGGTCCGGGGGATTCGCCGGGCCTGGCAAGCTGCGACGCCGCACCGAGCCGGATGCGCCGGTTTTGGGATTTTTCGATCGGGCTGGAGTAGCTGATTCGGAATTTTCGTCGGAGACGACCCGCCATAATATGCCGCATCGGGATGCAAGTGATTCCGCAAATGGCTCTTACGGATCGCCTTCGGGATACGGGTGTAATAAACAAAAAAAATTCGCAGTCGATTGTTTGTGTCCGGCTATGATGTGATATAATTAACTGCGGTACAAGAAAGCCCATGCATCGCTTTAGCATGGGGTCGTCGCACCTGTCGGGAAGGGCCTGTGCGGCGGAAGCGGCACTATATGGAAGCGTATGGCCTGTGCGTGGGGCGGTCGAGCCGCCTACGGGACTCGCACAGACGGCGGAGGCACAAGAGGCGCCTCAGCCGGGGCCTGCGGTTCCAGAGATGAAATTGGCGGAAAGGAGAAGGAAGGCCATGGGCGAGATTACCGCGCCTGCGGCGGGTGCCGACGAACTGGTCGGCCGCAGCCCCCCGATTGAGCGTCTGCGCGCCGAGATAGAACGTATCGCCCGGCACAACATCAACGTATTGCTTGAGGGCGAATCGGGGACCGGCAAGGAACTGGTGGCGCGCCTGATTCACTCTCAGGGACCGCGAAGCGACAAACCGTTCGTGGGGGTCAACTGTGCCGCTATCCACGAGTCTCTGCTGGAAAGCGAGCTGTTCGGCCACGAGGCCGGCGCGTTTACCGGCGCGGCCAGGGCGACGCTCGGCTTCCTCCGCTGTGCCGACGGCGGGACGGTTCTTCTGGACGAGATCGGCGACATGAGCGGCGCGTTGCAGAGCAAGCTGTTGCGGGTCCTGGAGCAGCGTGAGGTTATACCCGTCGGCTCCACGCAACGTATCCCCGTGGACATCCGCGTGGTAGCGGCCACCCATCAAGACCTCCTGCAGGCCGTCGCCGACGGTGCGTTTCGGCGCGACCTGTACTACCGCATCAATGTCGTCCGTCTGTACATCCCCCCTTTGCGGGAGCGGCCGGAGGATGTGCCACTGCTGGCCGAGCGGTTCAGCCGCTCCATCGCCCGGTTGCTCAAGCTTCCGCATCGCAGGATTTCGCCGGCCGCCATGAAGATCCTCCGCGAACACGACTGGCCCGGCAACGTGCGCGAACTCAGCAACGTCATTCAGCGGGCATACGTGCTGGGCAGCGGACTCCTCATAGAGCCGGGGGACCTGCCGGAGTCGCTGACCGACCGCGGTTCATCCGGGAAAAATGGCGACTTCCCCACACTTGATGAGCAGGTCTGTCGGCATGTACGGAACGCGCTTACGCAGGCCGGCGGCGTGCGGACGCGGGCCGCGGATATGCTGGGCATCGACCGCACCACGCTGTGGCGGATGATCAAGCGATACGACCTGCGCATCTGAGCCAATCGGGGAGGCGTCTATCCGGCCTCGATTTTCTTTCAGCGGTGGGATTGTGTCCGGCCGCGGAGGCCTTTGGCGTTGAACGGTGCAACCGGCCGTTTCAGAGTCCAACGCCGCGAGTATGAGCCGCCTCAATAGAGGGGGTTTAGCGTCCGCACTTGTCGGCATGTTGACAATTACCACAACTGCCTCATCGCCTGCGTTTACCCCGGGGCGGAAGGTGCCAGCGATAAGGCCTGTATTAAAAGAGTGTTGCAAAAGTTATCGTGCCCAGGAGGTTTTCGGCACGGTCGTTGCTTATCTATCTACGGGCGCCAAGGCGCCCGCTCAAGACGCATTACCGAAACGGACGCAGTGAGACGAGATTCACCGGTCGCGGGCACGAAACGGCTTTTCCGCGTCCGTTTCCGGGAATGTGGCTGGCTCAGGAAGTGAGGAGTTTGGATGGCCCTGGGAGAATGTGAGTCTGGCGGTCTTCTGGCTGTGGAGCGCTCAAAACCGGATGCCGAGGAATTGGGCAGATGCCTGGACAAAATCGGGATCGAGGCGTCACTGGCAAGCTCCACCGAGGAGGCCTTGCAGTTTTTGAGGAACCGGTTGTTCGACGGGGCGATCGCAGCGGTCGAGGTGCGGTATGGAGCCGAACCCCTGCTTGTGGCGCTGTCGCGCCTGATGTCGCCCGGCCCGGTGGTCGGTATAGGACCAGCCGGCGACTGGCGTATGGAGCGGCAGGCCCGCATGGCCGGGGTGGCTGCATACCTTACGCGCCCTTTGTCTCCAGTAGCGCTGAAAAACGCTCTCCAGCGCTGCCTCGCGGAGCCGCTCGCTCAGTCTCCTCAGCCCTCGTCCGTGTCGAGGTCGCACCCGTCGAGCACCGGTTCTCATTTGTAAGCAACCCCGGCCGCACAGGCGCCGGGACAGGACGCCGTAGAAGCGGAGCAGACAGCACAAGCTGGGCGGCACCATCGCCATAGCGTTGTCGAATGTGCGGTAGCTGGTTTTCGGGCCGACAGCCGACGTAGGCACGGCCTTCGCCCTTTGCCTTAGTTGGAGGAGAAGACAGACGTTCAGCAGACCACGGGGCGGCTCGACCGCTCGAAGCACCCCGAGCCGCTCTGTGCAGGATGGCCCGCCCCTATCGGCCCGGCCGAGATAATCGACCGGGTCGTGCTTTGCGCCGATGTTGGGCGCAAGCCGGTCTTTGCAATAGAATGTATGGGGCGAATAACCGTGTCACTGGATATCAATAACATCCTCGACGGCTGGCCTTACGAACCCGGCGAGCTTTCCGTCCGGCGCATACTCGGCGACGATGGCCGGGAGAAGATACAGGTCCGTCTGGACCTCGGACTGCTCCAGATGGAGACCGCCGGCCGGCCCGACGGCGACCGGCCCCACGGGCATGAGAGCTTGCTGGACTACCACGAGCATCGCCTCCGAAGGCACAAGGTCCTGCACGGCGGAGATGAAGGATTCGACCTGGACGAGGACGCCTGCGAGCAGTTGCGCGGCGAGGGGGTGATGTACTACCACCGCTACATAGCCGAGTACGTCCTGGAGGACTTCGAGGCCGTCGAGCGGGACGCCGCCCGCAACCTCCGCCTGCTGGATTTCTGCAAGGTCTACGCCCGGGACGAGGCAGACCGCTACGCGCTGGAGCAGTTTCGTCCTTACATCCTGATGATGTGCACGCGTGCCCGCGCCCGGCTGGCCCTGGGTGAGAATCGCCCGAAGACCGCACTGCGGATAATCAGGCGCGGCATCTCGGACATCAGGGCGTTTCTGGCCGAGTTCGGCGAGGAAATCTCCGTCGAGGACGCCGCCGGACGGGAAATAGCCATACTCAAGGCCCTTGCCAGGGAGATTGAGGAGGGCATGCCGCCGGACCCGCTTGAGAAGCTGCGGAAGGAACTCAGCCGGGCCGTCAGCGAGGAACGCTACGAAGACGCCGCCGCTATCCGCGACCGAATGGACCGGATGCACGGCGGCGAGGCGCGCGACGGCCGGTGAATGTCTTTCGGCCGGGACTGCGCGATGCTATGATGTCGTATGGAAGTGTCCGCTAGGGGCGTCCCGGCGGCGCGGGACTGAGAAGACCCTCGGAACCTGATCAACGAGTCCCACCGGGGCGAGTTGCGGAGGAAAGCGGACGGTGGACACGTCTCTGTCGGCCGGCCGATTCCCTCAACCGCCGCCCCGAAGGTTCATCCGGCATGGGAGCCGATTATGACGCAGTTGGAGCAAGCCAGGGCCGGCCGAATCACCGAGCAGATGCGCCGCGTCGCCGAGCGCGAGCAAATCTCTCCGGAGAAGGTGCGCGACGAGCTGGCCGCCGGGCGGCTCGTGATACCCGCTAACCGCCTGCATGTAAACGGAATCGACGGCGACGAGGGCAAGCTGGAACCGATAGCCATCGGCCGGGCAGTGAGCACCAA
>PUND01000117.1 GCA_003551645.1 Phycisphaerae bacterium
GGGGTTCGGAGTGCTGAGTACTGAGTACTGAGTACTGAGGGGGCCCCGTTTCCCCGCCACGACCGGGTGAGTACTGGTCCTTCCGCTGATGTTAGTAACGTCTCTGACTGTGTACCGCGGAAGGACTGGGTACTGAGGGGGCCCCGCACCGCCCTGCCGCGGCGACGACTGTGCGAGAGGACTGACCAGGAGCACGGGGTGGCGGTGGAGAGATGGGTGGTGATGGGGAGAAAAGTGGTGGATAGGGAAGGCGCCCCTCCACCCCGCCGGGGAGAACCCGGCGGGGCGTTGGAGGAAGATGGCGGGCTGCAGGGTGTCCTACGACACGCCCGCCGAAAGGGGCTTCGTTGTGTGGCGCGTTGCCAGTGAGAAACCGGTTATTGTTGCCCAGCGGTACGACCCCACCGGATGGGGTTTGATTGTGTGCCGCTTTGCCAGTGATAAACTGCCTGTTGTGGTCGAGCGATACAAGCCCACCGATGGAGCCTGGTTAAATGGCACTGCGATGTTGACGTCATGCTCAGGAACAGGAAGCGCCGGGATCACCAGGAGCGTGAGGCACCTCGGGTGCAGCACGCGGTGCAGGACCATCAGGGGCGTGAGGGGTCTCGGGTCCAGAAAGCGGCTCAACTCCGCTGGGCCCAGAGGGTCCATTTTCCAAGCAAAACAGCTCATCGAAGCTCATGTTCAGCAGCTCCTGCATGCGCCGGCGCAATGCAGGCGATGGCCGCCTTCCCCCACAGAGCAACAGGCAAACATAGCCGGACGTGATGCCCAGCTTCTCAGCCAGGTCTTTCTGGGACAGATTGTTCTTGACCATGTAGTCGTTGAGCACGAGTTCGTTCACTTTTGGGTTCATCATGGATGTCTCCTTGAACTTACTACGGGCCGGGAGAACAACAAGTGGGATTTCATTATTCCCCCGGGCAAACCGGTTGTCAATATACTTTTGGTGCATTTATGCAAAATGCTTACAAGAGTTGGACTACGATGAGTAACGAGTAATGAGTAACGAGTAACGAGTGATGAGTACTGAGTACTGGGTACTGAGGCCCCCCGCCCTGCCACCCCGAGTACTGGGGCCCCGCTCCCAGCCGCCTCCCCGAGTACTGAGTACTGAGTACTGGGTACTGAGGCCCCCTGCCCCGCCTGGTCAGCCCCTCACCGTTCGTGTTCATGGGGAAGGTCACCCGGTGGTAGTGTACATATGCGAAGGGCGGAGGCGCGCGCGGTGGCTGAGGCGTTGCAGAACATCGTTGAAGCTGCTCAACAACAACTGTCCGTCCCGGAAAGCCCGCTCCTGGGCGTAACGAGCGTCCGCCTGCACCACATCCAGCGCCCCAGCCGCATACGCCTGCAACGCATACCCCTGCGCCCCAAATACCACCAGGTCCTCCAGATGCTCCGGCAAACTCGTGCCCTCAGCGTCCAGCTCATGCATCCGGCCATACCTCACCACACACGGCCCGCCGTCGGGCACCACATCCTCCTGCAAAAACACCCGGTCCTGCCACAACTGGAAGCGGCGAAAGGCAGGCGGCTCGCAGTGCGCCGGATACTCCACGGCAAAGACGCTGCTCCAGCCGCCCAGGGCCGTGATGTCGATATAGCGGCTGCCCGGCGTGGTGGCCAGCTCCGACTCCATCTCACGGGGGATGTGATAGCTCAGCCGGCGCAGGGCCTGCTGCAGGTGACGGTCCAGCTCCTCGTCCGTCCAGCGATGGCTGCTGGACAGCGACCTGATGTTGTCCAGCCACACCGTCGCCTCGCCGGGATTCACCGACACCCACAAGCCCAGGCCGGCCACCGACGCCAGGCCCGAGGTGTCCCCCAGCAGGACCTGATGCTCGTGCCAGACCTCCGCCACCATGGCGGGCAGGGGCACGGATTTGACGGGCGGCGACGGGCCGGGGGCGTCCGCCAGCACCAGGGCCAGGTCGCCGGCCGCCAGGGGGAGGGACGACCTCGCCCAGAAGCGGAGCCAGGCGTGGCCCGTGAGGTCGAGGGGGCTGATGTCGCGATAGGCGGCCAGGCCGGTGCCGTGGGCGGCGGTGATGAGGATCTTGGCCGAGGCGGCGCCCTGCTGCTTCTGGACGGTGTCGATGGTGGCGGAGTTGGGGGGGATGGGCGTCCAGGGGGAGTCGCAGTCGTCAAGGGTGAGGGGATACAAAACGCTGGGGATATGGTCCTTTAAGGCCAGGCGCAAGCGCGCCCGGGCGATGGTTGTGTTCATGATGGGCTCCTTTCGAAGAGAGTGCTGAGTGCTGAGTGCTGAGTACTGAGTGGGGGCGCCCCTCCCCGCCCCGCCGCCGCCCCGAGTGCTGAGTACTGGGTACTGAGTACTGAGTACTGTCTCCTGCGGCGACTCTTCGAGAGTACTGGGTACTGGGGCCCCGCCCCGCCCCGCCGCCGCCCCGAGTACTGAGTGCTGAGTACTGGGTACTGAGTGGGGACGCCTCTCCCTGCCGCCCCACCGTCTGGGTCCCTCCTTCCGGGGAAGGATAGCGGGGAAGGTGTTTATGGGTGGCGCCTTCCTCCGGTAGGGGCGGGCTCCTGTGTCCGGCCCCTCTTTCCCCTCCCCACTGTAGAGCAGGTTTCCAACCTGCGGGAAAAAGGCCAACGCGTGGCGAGGCTGGGGCAGTAACAAGTAACGAGTAATGTAATGAGTAACTAGTGGTGAGTGCTGAGAAAAGGGGGTTCTTTCCCTCCTGAGGAAGAGGGCTAGGGTGAGGGCCGTGGGATGGGCTCTCCGTGCTTGCGCATGCTGGCTACACATCCCCGGATGGCTTCCCTGATGTTGGCGATCGCTTCTTCTCTCGTCTTTCCCTGGGAATGACA
>PUND01000062.1 GCA_003551645.1 Phycisphaerae bacterium
CCCGCGGCAAGCCGCTCGGCGAACCGCTGGCGGACCACCTGGCGGACGACCCGCTCCAGTTGCTCGCGCGGCATGGGAATGTTCAGACTCGTCATACGCTCACTCCGCGTAGATTACCCGGACATCCAGCTCATCCAGCCATGACCGCACCTGCCGAGGGGCGTCCGCATCAGTGACAATCACATCAAGCTCGTCCAGCCCGCACAGCTTGGTAACCGCCCGGCGGCCGAATTTCGTATGATCAACCGCCAGTATCGCCTCGTCGGCGACGGTTTTCATCTTCCGCTCCACATCCACCATCATCTGGTTGCTGTTGAACGCGCCCTCGCGGGTAATCCCGGCACAACTCATCACAAGTTGCGTCGCATGCAGCGTGTCCAACTGCTGCTCCGCAGTAGCTCCAAGGGCCACACCCGTCCGCGGATACACGTACCCGCCGATTAGTGCTACCTCTGTCTCCATCTCGGTGCTCAGCAGTGAGGCGATGGGCACAGAGTTTGTAATCACGTTCAGGTGCCGGCCCCGAAGTGCCTTGGCCACCTCGTAACACGTTGTCCCGCCGTTGAGTATGACCGTCTGGGCCGGCGGGATAAGCCCCGCTACCGCGCGGGCGATGGCCTGTTTTTGCGGCTGGGCCGCGGATTCACGCTCAGCAAACGCCAGACGGTGACCGCCGGTATCCTGCACGTAAACAGCCCCGCCGTGCGTGCGACGGATAAGGCCTTGTTCTTCAAGCACTTCAAGATCACGACGGATGGTGCTCTCCGATACGCCCAGAACCCGCACCAGTTCCCCCAGGGACATGAAGCCCTTTACCGACAGCTCCCGGGCTGCCTTCTCGCGGCGGTCTTCTATGCTAAGCTCAGCGGGCATGACAGAAACCAATCACGAAATGCTCATTTGCATGCACAGTATACGTCACAGCATGCAACACGTCAAGCAAAAAACGCCCGCTTTGAAAAGTTTCTATCGGCCGATGGTAGCAATCCGCCTTCGGCGGCGCCACTGATACCGGTCAGGGCTGCTGGATGGTCGGGCCGCCGGGGCCTTGGCCGCCGCCGGACTCGCCGCCCGACTCGCCGCCGGCCGAGGACTCCGAGATATGCTGTGCCATCTCGACATACATCATCCGGGTCTCGTACAGCGCCTGGTCGAGCAGCTTGGCTTCCTCGTCGGAGAGGTTGCCCCTGGTCTTTTCCTCTATCACCGCAAGCGTGTCGATGTGATGCTTGGCGAGATCAAGATCCACATACCTGCGCTTGGTGTTGGGGTCTTCCATACCGCCCAGGGCCAGCAGCGCCTGGGTCGCCAGTGTGCTTACCAGCGTAGTGAAGCCGGCCTCGGGCAGCTCCCTTTGACCGCCCTGGCCCGCACCCGCCTGGGCCTGCTTCTGCTCGACCTCCTCGGCGAGTTTTTCCTTCTCGGCCTGGGCCTGCGACTTCCAGTCGTCGTCGATGATGATCTTCTTGTCCTGCGGCTGGTCCTGTTTGTCCTTCTCATTCTCGGCCATGATTGGTCCCTTTGCTGGTTACCTGCGCTGCTGTCGGTCCACGGACGGGTTTCGCTTCCGGCCGCTGTCACGCGTGCTTTTGTGCTAAACAGAGAGACAGAGCTTAAGAGAAAAGCTTTTGCTGTTTGCCGATTTTCCCGTTCTCCGCGTCTCGGTCCCGGCTACGGGCTGACGAGTCCGCCAGCTCCCGCACGACGCTTCGCTCACGGGCCGACAGCATAATGCTTCCCGGCCGGCATTCCAACCGGTTTACTCGGCGAACGAGCAACGCCGGCCGGCCGATACGGCCACCTTCATCTTTCCGACCTGTCTGATTCTTTGTGGCCTTCGTGGGCCGGGTGATTCGAACACCCATGCTTACGCCCCGGTTATACGCGGCATCGGCGTCGGCTCGTAACTGAACGTCTCCTGGAGGAACTCGTGGAGCAGGTCCTTCTTTATTTCCTGCGCCCGCGGCTCGTGCCAGAGGTTGTTTGTCTCGTCGGGGTCCTCGACCAGATCGAAAAGCTCGCCGTCCTCGCCGCTGCGATAGACGGTAATCTTGTAACGGTCGTTGATGTAGGTCCGCAGGTGCACGTTTTTGTAGGTATGGCGGTTCTCGACCACCGTGCCTCGCCGGACCGCATCGCCGCCGGTCCAGGCGTCAAGCTGGTCAACGCCGGTCATCCGGCCTGGCACGTCGATACCCGCCGCTGATAGGAACGTAACCGGCAAATCGACCAGGTTCTGAATCGCCGCCGACTGTCCGCCGGCCGGCACGCGGCCGGGATAGCGGACAATGAACGGCACCCGGATGACATCCTCGTAATGGAAAGGTCCCTTGGCGACCAGGCCGTGCTGGCCGAGGAAGTGCCCGTGGTCGCTGGTGAAGACAACCAGCGTGTCCTCCGCCAGGCCAAGCTCATCCAGACGGGCCAGCATCCGCCCTATCTGGTCGTCCATGAAGCTGACCATGCCGTAATAGACGGCCATGTCTTTCTTGATTTCCTCTGCATCGCGGACGTGACATTCGAAGCCGTGGATACCGCGGTCCTCATGGAACATCTCGTTGAGCTTGCGGCGTCCGTCCTCGTCCTGGGTGAGCCGGAAATGGATGGGGTTTTTTTCGTGCTCACCGGGTGTGAGCTTACCGGGCAGCATCTCCTGTGGGTCGTACATGCTCGCCCACGGCTCCGGCAGGCGGTATGGCGGGTGGGGGTCATGGAAGCTCGCCCAGCAGAAGAACGGCCTGTCCGCCGCGGCCGCCCGCTCCATCTGGGCGATGCTCCGCTCGGCGGTCCAGCGGGTGTAGTGGAACTGCTCGGGCAGGTCCCAGATGCGCTCACCGCCCTCCCAGTAATGCTCGCGCTGCTTTTCCGGGTCCGGCGGCCAGGGCTGGAAGTAGTCCGCCCAGTTTTCCAGCCCGTTTTCCTCCATCCAGATGGCGTAATGCTGGCCGACATGCGATTCGTCGGTGTGCATGCGGGCGAGTTCCACGTGGTCGAAGCCGTACCACGGCCCGTGGAAACGCCGCCAGAAGTCCAAATCGCGCAGCGTGGGCTGGCACTCGATGGACTCATACCCCGGCCGCGACGCCAGCGGCTGGAAGTGCGCCTTGCCTACAAGAGAGGTGGCATAGCCGGCGTGCTGGAAAATCTCGCCGACGGTCGGCACATCCTCAAAAAGCTTGGTCCCCAACGACCACGCGCCGTGCTGGGAGGGATATTGTCCGGTGATGATGCTCGCGCGGGTCGGCGTGCAGGTGGGGTTGGTGCAGTAGGCGCGGTCGAAACGCACGCCCTCGCCGCACAGCCGGTCCAGATGTGGCGTGCGGATGCGTTCGTTGACCGACCCAAGCGTGCTGTAGTGCTGCTGGTCGGAGGTTATCAGAAGGATATTCGGCCGTTTTGCCGCCATGGCTTACCTCTCTTGCTTTTCCGGCTCACACCGTCGGAACCGCTTATAAGGCCCGACTGCAGCCCGTGGGCTAAAGACGAGACCATATCCGATTCGTTCGTCGTGTGCCAGAATGCAGCGACAGCCCAAAGCCACGGGCCACGAGCCACCAGGGGCAGGTCGAGCATAATCCCAACGGAAACAGATTGCGTTTATCCTGGTTGCCCGACGGGTCCGTAGTCCGCAGGATCGGGAAGATGCGTCTTCTGCGAATCGCCGACGGGAATAGGCCACGACTTCAGCCGGGGTTTACCTTACAGCCGCTGCGACAAGGCGGACGAACATAGGTTGCGGCCGGAGCGGCCGGGACGTCAGGCACGGATGGGCCTGGGTGGCGACGAAGAACGGGTGCACGTCCGCCGGCAACTCGAGTATCTGCATAATCGGCTGCGTGGGGTGTCGCCCGGAGAATATTAGCCCGGCCTGCTCGAGCCGCTCGACGTACCGCGGGTCCACCTCGTAACGATGGCGGAAGCGCATGCGCACTGTCTTATCACCGCCGAACATCTCGGCGGCCTGCGTGCCAGCGGCCAGCGTCACGTCCTGTCCGCCGAGACGCATGTTCCCGCCGAGTCCTTCGATTTCCTTCTGTTCCGGCAGGACATCGACAACCGGGTGCTCGCAGTCTGGGGTTATCTCGGTGCTGTCGGCGCCTTCCAGCCGGCAGACGTTGCGTGCGTACTCCACCACGGCCATCTGGAAGCCCAGGCATATGCCCAGGTACGGCAGACCATTCTCGCGGGCATGGCGGATGCAGGCGATTTTCCCGGCAGTGCCGCGGACGCCGAAGCCGCCCGGCACGATAATGCCGTCCAGCCCGGCAAGCGCCTCGGACACGTTTAATTCGTCAACGCCCGTGGTGTCTATCCACTTGATGTCCACGCGGGCGTCGTTGGCGGCGCCGGCGTGTTCGAGGGCCTTGACTATGCTGGCGTAGCTGTCCCGCAGCGTGGTGTACTTGCCGGTAATGCCGATGGTCGTGGACTTGTTCGCGCCGGTGATCCTGGTGGTGAACTCCTGCCACCCGGCGGCCGCTCGGGCGTCGGCCAAAGAGTTGACCTGCCCGCCAAGCCCGAGCAACTGGACCATTTCGCTGTCCAGCCCGGCGTGGCGCATCTGTTCGGGCAGAAGGTATATGCTCGGCAGGTCGTGCATCGAGAACACCCGCCGCATCGGTACATTGGTATAGACGGAAATCTTCTGGCGGACCTTGTCGGTAACTGGCTGCTCGGCGCGGCAGGCGATGAGGTCCGGCTGAAGCCCAAGCTCCATCAGACGCTTGATGCCGAGTTGGGCGGCCTTGGACTTCTGCTCGCCCAGCGCCGGCGGCGAAAGCACGTAGGTAAGCGCCACCACCGCCACCGAGCCGGGGCCTTCCTCGTAGCGAAGCTCGCGAAGGGCCTCGATGTAGAAGGCGTTCTCGAAGTCGCCCACCGTACCGCCGACCTCCACGAACACCACTTCGGCGCCGGATCGCATGGCGAGTTCGCGCAGGCGGAGCTTCACCTCGCCGGTTACGTGGGGGATCATCTGCACGTCGCGGCCGAGGTAGTCGCCGGCGCGTTCCTTCTCCAGCACCGAGTGGTAAACCTGTCCGCTGGTGGCGAAGTTGTCGCGGGTCAGGTCCTGGTCGAGCATCCGCTCGTATGTACCCAGGTCCATATCGGTCTCCATCCCGTCGTCCAGGACGAAGACCTCGCCGTGCCGATAGGGGTTCAGCGTGCCGGCGTCGAGATTCAGGTAGCCCTCCAGCTTTATCGGAGAGACGGCCAGCCCTTTATCCTTCATCAGCTTGGCAAGCGAGGAGGAGAAAATGCCCTTGCCCAGCCCGCTGATGACCGTGCCGAAGACGGCGACATACTTGACTCGGCCGAGCTGGTAACCTTCCGGCAGAGGCGTGTAGAACTCGGTCTCGTCTGTGGTCTGGCGTACCGAACGCAGCAGGTCCATGGAGTCGCTCATGGACGCTGAGTTTAGACGCACCGCCCGGCCGGGGCAACAGCTTTGGACTTATTCCCGCGCCAACCAAAACTAATACGCCGGGTGCCGTGGTCCGCGGTGCGAGGCCGCCCCCAGTTCAAACCGGGAGCCGTGGTCTGTGAGTCGAGGCCGCATCGCGGCCGAGCGAGCAGCCGCGCTGTCCGCCGCTCCTGCTACTGCCTGCCGGCCGCCAGGCCCTCTCCGATGAGGTACCGGGCACTGTCTTTGGCGGCCTGGAGCATGTCGCCGTCACAGTTGTCCAGTTCCACTATCAGCCAGTCGCCCTTATCGCCGGCTGCCGAGATGCATGCGGGGATGTCCATCTTGCCCGCGCCCACGGCCATCTGCATCTCGTCCTCGACCAGCGGGCCGTCCTTGACGTGCAAGCTGACCAGCCGCTCGGCATTGCGGGCGACGAATTCCGGCACATCCACCCGGCCGAAATCGGACGCCCAGTACAGGTCGCACTGGAGCATCAAATCCGGTGCCGACTCCAGCAGCATTTCCAGCGCGGATCGGCCTTCAAGCTCGGCCATCTCCCACCAGTGGTTGTGATAGCCCAGTCGTATGCCGTACGGCTCCAGCAGCCGGGCGGCCTGCTGCATCTGCTCGCCGGCCTGTTTGACCGCCTCGGCCGTGGCGAAGCTGTCCTTTCCGCACATCGAGACGACCGTGTCGAAGCCCAGCGTCTGAGCCGTATCGACGGTCTCGGCGACGGTGGTGTCTTTCGGGGCGGCCATGTGCGCCGAACACGCCCGCAAGCCGCAGTCGTCCAGCACCTGCCGAATCTCGGCCGGGTCGTTTCCGTGCAGCCCGGCAAACTCCACGCCCGCGTAGCCGGCCTCAGCCACGTCGCGTATCACGCCGGTGAAATCGTCCTTCGCCCGCTCGCGAAGTGTGTAAAGCTGTAGTGCCAACGGCCTGGTCATGTGCCTTTTCTTCCTTTGTGCTGCGATTCCACTCGTTTGACGAACTGCTGATAGTCCTCCGCGGTGTCTATACCCCTGCCGGAGTAGTCCACCACGGCCACGGCTATATCGTCGCCGTGTTCCAATGCTCGTAATTGTTCCAGTTTCTCGGCCTGCTCCGCCGGCGTCGGCGGAAGGGCCGCGAACGCCTTTATGTATCCAGCGCGGTACGCGTACACCCCGACGTGCAGGAGGTACTCAACTCCGCCGGCGGAGTCGCGGTCATGGGGAATCTTAGCGCGGGAGAAGTACATAGCCCGGCCGTCAGCGTCGAGGACGACCTTCACGCGGTTGTGGTCGTCGGCCTCGGCCGCGTCCATGCGCGTCGCCAGCGTGGCCATCGGCGTGCCGGAACGCTCGATCAACTCCACCAGCCGGTCGATGCACGCCGCGGGTATCTCCGGCTCATCGCCCTGGACGTTTACGACGATATGCTCATCGTGCAGGCCGAGATTCTCGACCGCCTCGGCGATCCGATCGGTCCCGCTGACGTGGTCCGGCCTTGTGAGGATGGCCTCGGAGCCGAACCGCTCAAGGGCGGCCGAGATGCGGTCGTCGTCGGTCGCCACCACCACACGCTCAATGCTCTCGGCGGCCGATACCGCCTCGACCACATGGCGGATAAGCGCCTTGCCCGTCGCACACAGCAACGGCTTGCCCGGTAGCCGGGTCGAACCGTACCTCGCCGGTATTACCGCAATCGCTCCCATGCAGGGCGAGTCTATAACTCCCCCGGCGGATTGCAACAGCCACGCCTGGCAACCAGCGGCGGATGAGGCCTCAGTCTTTGCGACACATACCGACAGAGTATAGTGGACAGCTTCGGCATATTTGGCTAGCGACGTTTCCTCTGCGCGAACACGTTTCCCGGTCGCTGTTCTATGGCGCCCTTGAGTACAAGCATTGTCATGGCTGAGGCGGCGCGGCCGCTTTCCAATCCGGTCTTTCTGACAAGCTCATCCAGGGCCATCGGCCCGTCGGCAAGCGCCGCGTGCAGAGCGATTTCGGTATCGTCCAGCCCGGCGGGCACCGGCTCGGCGGCGGGTTCTTCGGGCGTCATCTTCGCGCCGACCTCGCCGAGGTGCTCCAGTATGTCGTCCAGGTCCTGCACAAGCACCGCCCCGTCGCGGATAAGCTCGTTGACGCCGCGGCTCATGGGCGAGTCGGCCCTGCCGGGCACGGCGAAGACCGCCCGCCCCTCCTCGTCGGCCTCCTCGGCGGTAATCAAGGCCCCGCTCCTTTTGGCGGCCTCGACCACCAGCACGCCAAGCGACATGCCGGCGATTATCCGGTTCCGCGTGGGGAAGTTGCCGCTCAGCACGGCCGTTCGCATCGGAAGCTCCGAGATAAGCGCCCCGGAATCCGAGGCGACTATCCGCTCGAAAAGCTCGGCGTTTTCCGGCGGGTACACCGTGCTCAGCCCGCAGCCCATCACCGCGACGGTCCGCCCCTCGGCCGACAAGGCCCCTCGATGCGCCGAGGCGTCGATACCCCTGGCGCCTCCCGAGACCACCGTGAAGCCGGCGCGGGCAAGCATGCGTCCGAACCGCTCTGCCTGCTCAAGCCCGTAGTGCGTGCACCGCCGCGAGCCGACCACGCCCAGAGCCAGGGCGTCGGCCCGCTCCAGCCGACCGCGTACGTACAACACCTGCGGCGGGGCGTGGATGTTTCTGAGGGCCTCCGGGTACTCATCATCTCCGAGCAGCAGTATCCGCACGCCACGTTGATCGGCCTCGGCAAGCTCGGCGTCAACGTCTCCTTCGGTGACGGCCGACATCGCCTCGACGGTCTTGTCGCCTATCCCGGCGACCTTCCGCCAGCCCACCGGACCGGCGGCGACCGCGCTTTCGGCATCGCCGAAACGGCGGATGATACGACGCAGGAGTATCGCGCCGATCCCCTCGGCCAGATGCAACCGAAGCGTAGCACGCAGAAGAGCTTCCCTTGACATGGCCGGGATTATACGCGCCCCCGGCGGCCGCGTCAGCCCCCTGCTCAACCGGCGTGGAGACCACCGCGCAACCTAAAGCCGCTATGTCGGGCAAATATGTCCAACCTGTGGGGGAAACACGAAATCCGAGACAGATCCGAAACACGCAGCACGAAGCCCCGCGGCGCCGGCCGCTGTTTTTCTTTCTCAACAACCATCCCGTGCATCCCCTGCATTCCTGCTTCGCTTGCTTTGGCAGCGGCGGGTGAATCCCGACCTACCTTGCCGACCAGACACCGGCGATTGCCTCGCCGCAGTCGGGGCATTTGCCGTCGGCGAGCGTTACCTCGCGGACGCTGAAGCCGGACCGGCCTATCACCACGTTCTCACACTTCGGGCAGTACGTATTCTCATCCGCAAACCCTGTAACGTTGCCGCAGTAAACGTGCCTCAGCCCTGCGTCCTTGCCGAGTCGGACCGCCAGGTTCAGCGTCTCCATCGGCGTCGTCGGCGTGGAGTCCCACTCGTAGGCCCCGTGGAAGCGGCTGACGTGCCAGGGAACATCCAAGCCCAGCTCACCGGCGATGAAGCCGGCGATATCACCAAGCTCCTGCTCTGAGTCGTTCATTCCCGGCACCACCAGCGTGGTCACCTCCAGCCAGATACCGTGGCGGACGATCTCGCGAAGGCATGTCAGCACCGGCTCGAGCGATGCCTTCATGATCTTCCGGTAGGTCTGGTCCCGAAAGGCCTTGAGATCGACGTTGATCCCGTCCAGGTAAGGCGAGATTGTCTCGACCGCCAGCGGCGTCAGGAAGCCATTGGACACGAACGTATTCATTATGCCCCGCTGGCGGGCCAGCTTGCCGGTGTCGCAGGCCAGTTCGAAAAAAACAGTCGGCTCGGTGTATGTATAGCTGATGGACGCGCACCGGTAGTTCTCGGCGGCGGTGACTATCTGTTCGGGCGTGACTGGCTCTCCTGCGGCGACCCGGCCGGTCCGGGGCGACTGCGAAATCTGCCAGTTCTGACAGAACGGACACTGGAAGTTGCATCCCGGGCAGGCGATGGAAAGCGCCCGCGTGCCCGGAAGAAAATGGAACAGCGGCTTCTTCTCGATGGGGTCAACGTTCAGCGCGACGACCGACTGGTAGTTCAGTGATTTCAGCCGGCCGTCTATATTCTGACGCACCCGGCAGACGCCGTACTTGCCGGCCGAGATGGTGCACCGATGCCCGCACAGGTTACACCGCACCTTTTCGCCGTCGAGCTTTTCCCACAACATCGCATCGCGCAAATCCGACATAGGCATATGCTCCCTCTGGCTCGCGCGACATTATATAGCCGGTTTCCGCAGCACCCAGCCGGCGAGCCAAAATGCCACGGCCGCCACCGCCAGCACCGGCCAAAGCTCGCGGTCCTCCGGCGCGGTAACCGCATCCGGCAGCGGCGCCTCGGCGGCGACCTCCACCGGCTCACGATCCGGCCTGCCGGTTACAAGGCCGGTCAAGCTCACAGCGTGCTGCAGCCCATCTTCGTCGGCGTAAATCCCCGGCAGCGGCAGGCCGGACGCGTGCCGACCGCCGGAGTACAACGGCTCCATGTCAAAGCCCGGTCCGGCTTCCAGGGGGGTCATCGACTCGTAATCGGCCGCGAAACCGGCATCATCGGCCAGGTACTCCACCGCCCCGGCAAGAAACAGCACGAACGCCTCGCTGACGGTGAAGTTGGTGTTCTCGGCATCCAGCGAAAATGCCACATACACCCGCCCAGGTTGCGGCAGCGGGCCAGGCGCATCGCGAAGAATCACCGCCTCGCCGTCGATGGACACCAGCGGCAAGTAACGCTGCGCCGGGGCCGTCCACGGCTCCAGGCGGCGGACTACAACGCCCCGTAAATCCACGTGGCGCATGACAGGATCGTCTGCCCGGACGTTCGCCTCCTCCAGCCGGACGTGTTCTCCGGGTGTGCCTGGCTCAGTGCCCGGCGGCGGCGACGGCGGCGCCACTACCAGGGCCGGCACATCGTCCGGCGGCTCGACCGCGTTGGCTATCACCACATCGGCCTGGCCGGGGTCCGCGACCTCCTCCAGCCAGTCGGCGGCGGCCACGAAGCGTCTGACGGCCGGCTCATCCTGACCGACGACCGCCACGTTTGTGGTCGGCCGACGGCGGCGAGCGAGGTACGCCCGGGCGGCCGGGTGGTCCCCGTCGTTGAGTTGAACAGCCAGCGCCCCCGCCGGCGGAACCCCCAGCACCAGCCCGCGTCTGTCGCCGGCGGCGAGCCGCAGCTCTTCCCGCACGGCCGAATCCATGTCCCGCGGCTCGATACTCGTAACATTCAGCCCCACGGTACGCGGCGATTCCATGGGATTCCGCACGGCTATGAACAGCTCGGCACGGCCGTCGGCGACGACCTCCGCCGAGACCGACTCGATGATCGCCTCATCGGCCTCGGCGGGCAATTCCACAACCGTCCGCCGAGGGCCGGGCGGCCCGACATTCGCCCCAACCGGCGCGAATACGACAGAGTATTCACCGGGCGGCGAGGGTTCCGGCAGCGTCGGCTCATCGGCCCGGACCGGCAGCATCTCCAGACGCTCCAGACGCCGCCTGGCTTCCGAAGGGCTCATCCAGTCGCTCGCGCCGCCGGCGACCGCCGGCAGCAGCAGTTGCACGCGGTCCGCCGGCGATAGCCGCTCCAGCAGTTCGGCCGTCCAACGATGCAGAGCGCCGCCCCCCTCCGCAAGATCGAGTTCCGCGGAATTTATGACGCCGACGGCCAGGTATCGCCTCGGCGGCTCGGCGTGCATGACAGGACGGGCGGCCGCAAACACCGCGGCCGTCGCACCCAGAAGCAGCAGCAGCCAGGACAGGACCACTCTGAGCGAGTACCGCCGCGCAGGCCGCGTCTTGCGTGTGGAGTCCGGCAGCCAGGGCGTCAAGCTAGGCACTATCAGCCGCCTCCTCGCCGGCCTAATCAGCGCCAGCACCGCGGCGGCCGCCACCACCAGCAATCCAAAAAGCGCCCAAGGAAAACCCAAGCTCATAATGCGATTTTACGGACCTTTAAGCTTTTAAGATAGAGGCGAAGCAAGACGACTTGCCGGCTTCTCGAATATTTTGATCAGTCCCCCACATCCCCGCTTCGATGCCGGGATCCAAAGCGGCGCCAGAGGGGTCTCTCCGCATCGCCTGATCTACGGATTCAGAACCGGCCGACGTCGCGTTTAGGCACAAGCCTTCGCGGCAGCAGGTAGTCCCGGCCCCTGTACCGCGTAACCTCGCCGGACATGTGGAACACTGTATCTTCGCCGCGATTAATACCGCGCTGAAGCAGCCGACACGGCAGGATTCGCAACGGCCTGTCGCGCGTAGCGTCGTCGGCCTCAAACCGCGCCACGTACCACGGCGTATCCTCTTCGGGGATTACGCGTATAAGCCGGTCCACCACGAAGCGGGTCTCCGGCTCCACATACCCCTCGACAGGCATTACCGGCCTGCCCGGCTGTTCCCGCATAAGCTTGCCGATTATATCGTCCGGCGAGGAATCTCGATCGAGCGGCTCGTCCGGTTCCTCCGCCTCCGGCTCATCCGGCTCCGAGCGCGGCTTATACAGGGTCGCCCTTCGCGGCAACAGGTATGCGTGGTCCTGGAAGACCGTGATTTCTCCAGATACCCTGAACTTCGCTTGGGGATTATCGGCCTGGAGGTTCCGCATCTGTTCCAGCAGCTCGCTGGGAAGCGCCCGAAGCTCGCCGAGTTCAGCCCGCCCGGCCTCCGGCTGAACCTCAAGCACCGCCCATCCCTCGTCGTCGGTGGCGAGCCGGCAGAGGCGGTCGATTACCATAGCCCCCTCGGCCGGCAGGTCCGGCTCCGGCTCGGTTGGGATTTCGACACCTTCGGGATAGAGCACCGGCACTTCGGGCCTGTCCAGCAGCATCGGCTCAAGGTCGGGCACTTCCTCGGCCGCCGCCGGTTCACCCGGCTCCTCCGCCACGGGGGGCTGGACCGCGGGCGAATCGGCCGCGCAGCCGACGCTTGCCGCCCCAGTAACCAGCACAATCAGCATGTTGAAGTACGACGATCGCATTGATAGCTCCCGGCATCGGCCCGTCTATGCCGATTGTACGCCGACGTCCGGCTATCGCAAGCCCGCCTCGACCTTCGGAAAGTATTCTACCAATTCTTCCGGGGCCTCGACGACAGCGACGAAGTCCTCGCAGCCCGGCCGTGCCCCGGTCATAAGCTCTATTACAGGCCGCCAGAAGCCGCCGACACACACTATGGGCCGGCGAGTCAGCAGCCGCTTGGCCGACATCTCCCAGACCGTGGCAAGCTCCACCAGCGTGCCCGTAGCGCCGGGCAGTACAACGTATCCGCCACCGCCCAGTTCTATCAACCGTTGCAGACGCTCAAGCAGGTCCGAGGTCCGTACCGTGCGGTCTATGTAGCTGTTGGCTCGCGACGACCACACCGAACAGACCACGCCGATGGTGCTTCCGCCGGCTTCCTTGGCGCCGCGGGCCGACGCGACCATCGTGCCGCCGTATCCGCCGTTGGCGATCGCATAGCCCAGCTCCGCAAGCCGCCGACCGGTCCGACGGGCGAGATCGTACTCCTCGTCGCCCTCGGTCGGGGAGTTGGAGCCGAAAACGCTGACGGTAACGGCTTCAGCCGGTCCGCAACTCATCGGCGTGCTCCTACTTCCCGCCAGCCCGGGTGTGCCGCAGCAGCCCGCCGGCGGCCAGTACGCTTCGCTGGCGGGGCGCGAGCTTGACGTCACATTCAAACTCGAACCCCTGCGTGCGGTCGGCCACTGTAACTGTCTCGGCCGAGGCGATGGCATCCCTCAGGTTCTCGATGACAAGCTCATCATCCGGCCGCACACGGTCGGCGTCGGCCGCCGAGCGGAACGTCAGCGGCAGGATGCCGAAGTTCACCAGGTTCGCCTGGTGGATTCGTTCAATACTCCTGGCGATGACCGCGCGTATGCCCAGGTACATCGGACACAGCGCGGCGTGCTCGCGCGAGCTGCCCTGCCCGTAGCTGTCGCCGGCGACGATGACCCCCTCGAAGCCGTCGTTTCCGGCCGCCACGGCCCGTTCGGCAAAAGTCGGGTTGTCCGGCTCGTTCAGCGGCGCGAAGACGTATCGGGCATATTCCGGCACGTTCGAGCGGAGCTTCAGCAGCGTCCCGGCCGGCATAATGTGGTCGGTGGTTATGTCGTCGCCGACCTTTATGATTACCTTTCCGGTAAGCTGCTCACCGGGCGGGTCTCCCAGCGGGGGCTTAACGATGGTCGAGCCGCGGACTATCTTCACATCCCCGGCCTCTTGCTCCTCGGCCGGCAGTTCTATCATCCCGTCATCGACCAGAAACCGCCCCGGCGCGGGTACATCCGTATACTCAATGTCGAGCTTGGCGGTCAGGTCCCGCGGGTCGGTTATCTCGCCGGTCAGGGCGGCCGCGACCGCCGTCTGCGGCGAGACAAGATAAACCGCGTCGTCGGTGGTTCCGCTGCGGCCGGGGAAGTTGCGGTTGAACGTCCGCAAGCTCGCCACCCCCTCCGCCGGGGACAGCCCCTGCCCGATGCAAGGCCCGCAGGCGCTTTCGAGCACGCGGGCGCCGGCCCGGACCAGTTCGGAAAGTGCGCGTTCACGGCCGAGCATCGTCAACACCTGCCTGCTGCCGGGCGCGATTGCAAGCTCAACGTCAGGGTGGACTGTCTGCTCGGTAAGCACGGCCGCCACCGTCATCAGGTCCTGGTAGCTGGAGTTGGTGCACGAACCGATGAGTACCTGGCGGACTTCTTCGCCGGCGACGTCGGCGACGCGGACCACGTTGCCGGGGCTTGACGGCGCCGCGGCCAGCGGCTCAAGCTCGGACATATTGATAACGACGTGCCCGAAGCTCACCTCCACCATGCCCTCGGCGTCCGGCTCGCCCACCGATACGCCTGTACAGTAACGGCGGATGTTCTCGATGGTGGCGGCGTCCTTTTCGGCGTGGAGCCGCTTGGTTACGGGGCCGTAGTCGGCGTCGGCGTCGGCCGCCAGCGGCTCGAACTGCTCCGACCTTCCCTGGGCGGCGAGGAACTGCTGGGTGACCTCGTCGGCCGGGAAGATACTGGTGGTGACGCCAAGCTCGGCGCCCATATTGGTGCAGGTCGCCCGCGCCGGGACCGGCAGGGATTTGACGCCTTCTCCGAAGTATTCCGCCACCGTGCCCACGTTTCCGCGAGTGGTCAGTATGCTCAGCAGCCGGAGGATGATGTCCTTGGCCGAGACCCAGTCGCGCAGCTCGCCGCGAAGCTCGACGCCTATAACTTGCGGGCAGGTCGTGTAGAACGCTCCGCCGCCCATCGCCACGGCCACGTCCAGCCCGCCGGCGCCGATGGCGATCATGCCCATGCCGCCGGCTGTCGGTGTGTGGCTATCGGAGCCGAGCAGCGTCCGTCCCGGGCGGGCGAACCGCTCCAGGTGCACTTGGTGACAGATGCCGTTGCCCGGCCGGGAAAAATGCGCCCCCACCTTGCGGGCGACGGATTGCAGATACAGGTGGTCGTTGTGGTTTTCCGGGCCGAACTGTGCGGTGTTGTGGTCCACGTAGCTGACCGACAGCTCGGTGCGGACCCTCTCTATGCCCATCGCCTCGAACAGCAGGAACGCGGTCGTGCCTGTGGCGTCCTGGGTGAGCGTCTGGTCGATGTTTATCGCGATTTCCTCGCCCGGCCGCATGTTGCCGGAGGCGATGTGCGCTTCGATTATCTTTTCCGTCAGAGTCTGTGCCATCTGTGCTCCTTTACCGCGGTTGTGCGTGTAAAATCAGCATACCAGAGCCGCCCACGGTCGGCAAACGCCTCTCCGGAAGCACGTGAGTGTGTGCGCTACCGCTTTTGCCGGCGGCACAACCTCTGGCACACGCTGCCGCAACGCGCTTTCCTGGCCTTGACCGCGGAGCGGTAGCGGTGGTAGAAGGATGGTTTCTTTTCGTCGGAGTCAGCCATGCAGGAAGCCATCAACAAGGCCCACACACTTATAGAGGCCCTGGAGTATATTCAGCGGTTCCGAGGACGGATCGTCGTGGTTAAGGTCGGCGGGTCTGTCATGGACGATGAAAAGTCCATGGACGAGTTGCTGGTGGATGTGGCGTTCCTCAGCACAGTCGGCCTGCAGCCGATCGTCATCCACGGCGGCGGCAACGCCATCAGCCAGGCGATGGAGCGGGAGGGGCTGGAGGTGCAGTTCGTCCAGGGCCGGCGCTATACCGACAACCGCACTCTGGCCGTGGTCGAGCACGTGCTCTGCCGGGAGATAAACGACCGCCTCTGCGCCGGCATCGAGCGGCACGGCGCACGCGCGATGGGCCTGCATACCCTCTCCAGCGGCGTGCTGCTCGGCGAGAAGCTGTTCCTGCATGAAGACGGGCGCAAGATCGACCTCGGTCAGGTCGGAAGGGTCACGCGGGTCAACGAAAAGCTGCTGCGCATGCTCTGCGAGGCCGATACAATACCGGTTATAGCCCCGCTGGCACGCGACAAGACGGGCGCCAGGATGAACTGCAACGCCGACACGGCCGCCGGAGAGGTCGCGGCCGCCCTGGTCCCCGAGAAGCTGGTCGTGGTATCGGACACCCACGGTATCCGCCTGGACCCGGAAGACCCCGAAAGTCTCGCCCGCCGTCTGAGCGAAGATGAAATCCGCGACATGATAGACAAAGGCGTCATATCCGCCGGAATGCTGCCGAAGGTGGATGCCTGTCTGCGGGCACTGGACGCCGGCGTCAGCAGAGCGCACATCATCGACGGGCGTTTCTGCCACTCGCTGCTGCTGGAGATATTCTCCGACGAAGGCGTCGGTACACTGATTACCCAGTAGCCGCCGGAGGCGCCGGACAATGATAAAAGACTTCGTCAATCTACGTGATTTCAGCGGTGAGCAGCTAGTAGCTCTTCTGGACCGCGCCGCGGCCGACAAGCAACGATTCACCGAAGGCCCCCTGCCGGACGACCTGGACCGTCAGGTGCTGGCAATGATCTTCGAGAAGCCGTCCCTTCGGACGCGGGTGAGCTTCGAGGCGGCCATGACGCATCTCGGCGGCCACGCCATATACCTGACGCGAGACGATATCGGCCTGGGCAGCCGGGAGCCGATTCGAGACGTCGCACGCGTGCTGGGACGGATGTGTGATGGCCTGGTCGCCCGGACATTCAGCCACGAATCGGTCGAGGAGCTTGCGAGGCACTCGCCGGTGCCGGTCATAAACGCCCTTACCGACCTGTCGCACCCCTGCCAGGCGATGGCCGACGTGATGACCGTCCGCGAGCACTTCGGCTCCCTGCAAGGGCGCAAGGTGGCGTATGTCGGCGACGGAAACAACGTGGCCCGGTCTCTGGCGGTCGCCTGTGCCAAGCTGGGGATGTGCTTCACCGCCGCATCGCCGGCCGGCTACCGGCTGGACGACGAGTTCGTCGAGTCGGTTCGTGAAATCGCCGGCCCGGCCTGCTGCCTGACGACAGACGACCCAGCCGAGGCCGTCGCCGGCGCCGACGCGGTGTACACCGACACCTGGGTCTCGATGGGCCAGGAGGAGGAAAAGGCCCGCCGCGTGCGCGACTTCGACGGCTTCCAGGTCAACAAGCTACTGATGGCCGCGGCGCCGGACCAGGCGATCGTGCTGCACTGCCTGCCGGCGTATCGCGACTGTGAGATCACCGACGGCGTATTCGAGGCCCACGCCGAAACCATCTTCGCGCAGGCCGAGAACCGGCTGCACTTTCAGCGGACGCTGATACACGCGCTGCTGACTGACGGCGGAGGTGAATAGCCAATCGCGTCGGCAAACACGGCGGGCCGGTCTGTACACTATCCCGCCGAGAATTCGACAGAGAGGCGCGGACATACAGAGAGAAGGCGTTCTTCCGTTTCTTCTCTCCGCCCATCTGTCCCTCTGTGTCGCATTAACCCGGTCGTAACAGTGAAACCGATGACCTACCCCGTAACCCCCCTGCACGTTCGCAGCGGCTACTCGCCCCTGCTTGGCGTCTGCGAGCCGGAGCGGCTGGCGCGTATGGCGGCCGAGGCCGGGCATGATGCGCTGGCGATGACGGACGTGAACAATCTATACGCGGCGCCGGCGTTCTGGCAGGCCGCCGAGCGGAACGGACTGCGCCCGCTACTGGGGGCAGAGCTTTCCGAAAACGGCCTTGGCGCCGTGGCCCTGATAGCCGACGAGACCGGCTACCGGAACCTCTGCCGGCTGATTACCCGCATCCGCTGCCGGAAAGAAGGCGATGCGGGCCTCACCAGCGATGCGGCCGAGCTTGCCGAGGGGCTGAACTTCCTCACAGACGACCCCGCGGCCGCTGAAAAGCTCCTGGCCGCCGGCGTGGAGCCGGACCGGCTCTGGCTGGGCGTGGACCCGGCCGCGCAGTCGCCGGGGCGGCTCCATCGGCTGGTCCGGCTTGCCGAGCGGGCCGCCCTGCCGTTGACGGCGAGCGCGGCGGCGCTTCTTGGCGGCCCGGAAGACATGGAGGCCGCCAAGCTGCTTGCGGCCATCCGCACCGGCGCTACGCTGGGGTCGGTGAACCCGGCCGAGCTTCCCGACAGGCGGGCGGTCCTCCGCTCACCCGGCGAGTTGCGGCGGCGGCTGGCGGACCTGCCGGGGGCCGTGCGCAACAACCGCCGGCTCGCCGAACGGTGCGAGGGTTTCCGCCTGCTGCCGCGGAAACCAACGTTTCCGGGCTTCGCATGTTCCGCCGGGCCGACCGGCCGACTGTGGCGACTGTGCGACCGCGGGTTGAAATGGCGCTACGGCCAGGCACCGTCGCCACAGGCGCGTCGGCGGCTTGAGCGGGAACTTGCGGTCATCGAGCGTATGGGCTTCGTGGAATACTTCCTCGTGGTCCGAGACATCGTCCGCTACGCCCGGAGCCGAGGCGCGCCCGTCGCCGGACGCGGAAGCG
Source organism: Phycisphaerae bacterium (assembly GCA_003551645.1). Taxonomy (GTDB): domain Bacteria; phylum Planctomycetota; class Phycisphaerae; order SM23-33; family SM23-33; genus PUND01. The sequence continues at coordinate 18,290 of PUND01000062.1, forward strand.
GTGCCGGCAGCATCGTCGCCTACACGCTGGGCATCACCAACGTCTGCCCGCTGCACTACGACATCCCCTTCGAGCGGTTCCTGCACGAGGACCGACAGGACTTCCCCGACCTGGACGTGGACTTCTGCTGGCGAATCCGCGACGAGATCATCGACTACGCCTTCCGGCGCTGGGGCGAAGAAAACGTCGCGATGGTCAGCACGCACAACACCTTTCGGCCGAAATCCGCCAGGCGGGAGGCGGCCAGGGCGCTGGGATACTCCGACGCGCAGATAACCCGGCTCGCCGAGCGCGACTTCGCCGGGGCCGACGATGTGCGGCGCATCTTCGCACTCGCCGAGCGCATCACCGGGCTTCTACACGTGCTTTCGGTGCATCCGGGCGGAATCGTAATCACGCCCGGGCCTATCGAAGGTCACGTGCCCGTTCAGCCGGCTCCCAAGGGCGTGCGCATCACCCAGTACGACAAGGACGGCATCGAGGCGATGCGGCTGGTAAAGCTGGACCTACTGGGTAACCGGAACCTTTCGACGGTACGGTCCGCCTGCGACGAAATCCGCCGCCGGCACGGCCTGTCGCTGGATATCGAGTCGCTGCCGCCGGACGACGCCGAGACGCTCGCCACGTTGGGGGCCGCCGAGACCGTCGGCTGCAACCAGCTCGAGTCGCCGGCGATGCGCTCACTGCTGAAGATGATGCGCCCCGAAGGCGTCCGCGACGTGATGAAGGTCCTGGCGCTGATACGCCCAGGGGCCGCAAGCATCGGCATGAAGGAGACTTTCATCCGCCGCCGTCAGGGCCTGGAGCCGGTGCCGAAGTGCTGCCAGGAGGTGGACGACCTGCTCGCGGAGACCTACGGCGTGATGCTATACGAGGACGACGTGATGCTGGTAGCCTCGGCCGTGTTGAAGCTGCCGCCTGCAAAGGCGGACCGCTTCCGAAGGGCCGTCCAGAAATGCCGCAGCGACCAGGAGCGGCTGGCTCTGAGCAGGGAGTTTCTCGCCCGCGCCTCGGCCGCCGGCGCCGGAGATGGCCGGGCACGCGACCTCTGGCTGCAGATGGCGAAGTTCAACGCCTACTCGTTCTGCCGGGCGCATGCGGCCAGCTACGCCCTGCCGGCATACGCCGGGGGGTATCTCAAGACGCACTTTCCGGTGGAGTTCTGGACGGCCGCTCTGAACAACAATCAGAGCATGTACCCGCTGCGGGCTTACGTTGAACAGGCCAAGCGCGAGGGAGTTCAGTTCATGCTGCCGGATGTAAACCGCTCGCAGGCGGAGTTCGCCATTGACGAAGGCGCCGTCCGCGTGGGTCTTGGCTCGGTTGCGGGGCTTGGCCCGGCCGGGGTGGAGGCAATCCTGCGGCGTCGTAATCGCCGACCGTTCGAGTCGCTCAGCGACTTCCTCCGGCGGGTGCGGCTCAGCGACGAGGCGGTCCGCTCGCTTGTGCTGTGCGGGGCGTTCGACTTCACCGGGCGGCGCCGGCCGACGCTGATGATTGAGCTGAATCTGTTCGACAAGCTGCACCCGGACCATCATGACGATGGGCAGTTGCCGCTTCTGTCGGCCGGGCCGACAATACCCAACGTGCCGGACGACTACCAGGCCTCTCGCAAGTATTCCGACGAGCGACGCATCCTCGGACTGTCGGTACGCGAGCATGTGATGGAGCACTATCGCGGCCGACTGGCCGGGTTGATCGACGCCGACAGCACAACGCTTACCGAGCGCATCGGCCGGCGGGTGCGCGTCGCCGGCGTGCTGGAAGCGGCCAGGAAGACCCCCACGCGCAACGGCCGGGATATGATGTTCCTGACACTCGACGACGGGCGCGGGCTGCTGGAGGTATCCGTTCCGCCGGACGCCAGCAGACGTCTCGACGGCTACGGACCTTACCTGGTCGTCGGCGCCGTCGAGGACCACTACGGGGCGATTACCGTCTCGGCCGACGACGTGGCTCCCGTAAGCGTGTCGGCCGCAGCGGCCCGGCAGTAGCCCGAAACCAGCCGCTATCGGCGGACCTGCCCAGAGCGGAAGCCCCCACGGAAATCCGCAGACGACAATGCCTTGTCGTCCATCGACTTCAGCGTGCCGCCCGTCGGGCCTCGGCCACCAGCCGTCGGCGGGCGGCTGCCAGGCGTTTCCTGCCCGCCGGCTGGTCCGGCGCTCTATAAACGTCCCAGTTCATCTCCGGCCCGCAGCGGGTGCAGTAGCAGTCCCTACGGACACTGCGAGCCAGGAAGTTGTAACCGCAGCCGTCGCAGATGTGCAGGTAAACGTAGCGCGCCCGTTTCCTGCGGAGCTTCCGGGCCGCCGGGAGGTTGTGCGTCCTGGCCGCCGGGAGCCCGGCGGCGGCCATCAGCGTCCTGAAGGCCCTGCCGTGGGGGGCAGCCGATTCGCCATGGCGCATCCGCACCGCCAGGTGCGCCAGCTCGTGCACAAGCGTGGGGACAAGCTCCCGGGGGTGTTCCCGCAGGAGGTGGACGTTGAGTTCGACGCGAAGCTCGTCGAGCACGGCCCTGCCGAGGGTGGTCCGCAGCCGCGGGTTGTAGGTCACGCGGACATTCTCGGCCAGTTCCGGCAGTTGCCATAGCCCGGCGCAACGCTCGGCCATCCGCCGCAGGAGACGCCCGTCGGGAAGAGGGCGACCGGGTGTCCACAGGTCGTCAGTCCACAATTTACGGTTCATGCCGACGTCCGTGCCAGAATAGGTTATCCGTTTCCATGCTTCGGCAATAATAAATCCGAGGCCCCGACCGCACCAACGGAGAAGTCCGGCGGCACACCAGGCGTGCCTTGACTTTGGAGGCCACGGCTGGCAGGTTCGTATCAGCAAGGAGGTCGCCGCGGCGGCCGCACCGTTCACTCCAGGTTGTGCTCGGCATCGACCCCGGAAGCTTTCACCATGCGCAAGGACACAAACAGAATACCGTTCGCCCCGGACCGCTGGCCGTTCTTCTACGGTTGGTTCATACTGGCCATGGGGACGCTGGGCATACTGATGAGCGCGCCCGGGCAGACTATCGGCGTGGCCGCGTTCACCGAGCCGTTGATGGATGCTTTGGGGCTGACTCGAACGAGCTTATCGCTGGCCTACGGAATCGGCACGGCCGCCAGCGCTCTTTTTCTGACGTGGGGCGGCAAGCTTTACGACCGGTACGGGGCAAGAATAGTCGGGGCCTTGTCGGCCCTTATGCTGGGTGTGGTGCTTATCGGTTTGAGCCGTGTGGACACCGTGGCGGCGTTGCTTACCGACATCTTCGGCGAGGTCGCGGTAAACACCTTCTTCGGGGATTTCGCCCTGGTGACTTTTCTGGTGATTACCGTGGGCTTCCTGCTGCTGCGTTTCAGCGGGCAGGGAATGCTGACGGTAGTTTCACGCAACATGGTGATGAAGTGGTTCCAGCACCGCCGCGGTCTGGTCAACGGCATTATGAGCTTGTTCGTTCCGCTTGTGTTCGCATCGGCCCCGCTGACCTTTCACACACTGAACGAGAGGTTCGCCTGGCGGGGCACATGGATGATGTTGGGGGCCGTCCTCATAGGCGGCTTCACGCTGGTAGTGCTGGTGTTTTTCCGAGACAATCCTGAAGACTGCGGTCTAGAGCCGGACGGCGGACTGCGCGCCAAGCCCGGAGACCCTCGCCACGGCCCCGAACGAGACTTCACGCTCCCGCAGGCAAGGCGGACGTGGGCTTTCTGGGCGTTCAACCTGGCTCTTACGCTGGAGGCACTTTATCTGACCGCGGTTACTTTCCATGTGGAGAGCATCTTCTCCGAGGCGGGTCTGTCGCAGCAGATTGCTTATATGACGTTCCTGCCGGCGTCGGTGCTGGCGATAGTAACAGGCGTTCTGGGCGGGTGGATAAGCGACCACGTGGAGCTTAAGCGGTTGCTGACGATCATGCTGGCGGCCGGTGCGCTGTCTATGGTGGCGTTGCTTATACTCGGCCGGGGCCTGCCGCTCTGGCTCTACGTCGGCTCGCGCGGCATCTCGGCGGGGCTTTTCGGCCCGTTGCTGGCGCTTACGTGGCCGCGACTGTTCGGCCGGACGCACCTCGGCGCCATCAGCGGCTTTCACATGTCCTGGACGGTCGTCGGAAGCGCCGTCGGGCCGGGTCTTTTCGCCGCCTCACTCCAGTTCGCCGACAGCTATCGCTGGTCCATCGGGGCCTGCCTGGCCGCGACAATCGCGCTGCTGATCGGCGCCCAGAAGGCCGGGCAACCGGCTCTGCCGCGGGTCAATGCCGCCGAGCCGGAGCCGACCACCGCCGACGAACATGCTTGAAATCCGCCCCACGGCCCTTAGGATTCCCTTTTCGAGGCCGTCGCGACCGGCCGGATATGTCCGGAGGTATCTGAGACGACAGCGGCGCGCCGACGCTGACTCAACGACACGCGGATAACGGAACAACCCAATACGGAAGGAGCACAAACTTATGTCACAAGCAGATACCCACACGCCCTCCGAAGGCGCCGACATCGGGCTGATAGGCCTTGCGGTCATGGGGCAGAATCTCGTGCTGAACATGAACGACAAGGGCTTCAAGGTCGCCGTGTTCAACCGGACTGTCAGCAAGGTGGACGATTTTATCAACGGCGCGGCGGCCGGTCGCGAGACCATTGTCGGCACGCACTCGGTGGAGGAGTTCATAGCGGCGCTGAAAAGACCCCGCCGGATAATGCTGCTGGTGAAGTCCGGTCCGCCGGTGGATAAGTTCATCGAAACCCTCCTGCCGCACCTGGAGGAAGGCGACATCGTCATCGACGGCGGAAACAGCAACTTCCACGACACCATCCGCCGCACGAAGTATCTGGAAGAGAAGGGCCTGCGCTACATCGGCACTGTCGTATCCGGCGGCGAGGTCGGCGCCCGGTACGGTCCGAGCATGATGCCAGGCGGCTCCGATGGCGCATGGGAGCACGTGGAGGAAATCTTCAAGGCGACGTCGGCCAAGGTCGACGAGCCGGACGGCTCGCAGAGTCCCTGTGCCGCATGGATCGGCTCCGACGGTGCCGGCCACTTCGTCAAGATGGTCCACAACGGTATCGAATACGGCGACATGCAGCTCATCTGCGAGGCCTACCACCTCATGCAGGCCGTCGGAATGACCCCGCGGGAGATGTCGCAGGTCTTCGGCGAGTGGAACACAGGCGACCTGGACAGCTACCTTATCGAAATAACCTCCGACATCCTGTCCAAGAGCGACGAGGAAACCGGCACGCCCATGGTCGATTTGATTCTCGACGCCGCGGGCCAGAAAGGCACCGGCAAGTGGACGGTCATCACCGCCTGCGAACTTGGCATGCCGGTGACGTTGATAGGCGAGGCGGTCTTCGCGCGTTGTCTGTCGGCCCTGAAGGAAGAGAGGGTGGCCGCCTCGGAGAAGCTCCGCGGCCCGAAGGCGAAGTTCACCGGCGACCAGCAGAAATTCATCGACGACATCCGGCAGGCCCTCTACGCCAGTAAGATTGTCTCGTACGCCCAGGGGTTCCAGTTGATGTCGGAGGCGGCCGAGGAGTACGGCTGGGATCTGGACTACGGCTCCATCGCCAGCATCTGGCGCGGCGGGTGCATAATCCGCAGCCAGTTCCTCGGGCGCATCAAGGAGGCCTACGACAAGCGGAAGAAGCCGGCGAACCTGCTTATGGCGCCGTACTTCCGCTCGGCCGTCCGTAAGGCCCAGGGCGCGTGGCGCCGTGTGGTGACAAAGGCCGTTCGGCTGGGGATACCGGTTCCGGCATTTTCAACGGCGTTGGCGTATTACGACGGCTACCGCTCCGACCGGCTGCCGCAGAACCTGCTGCAGGCCCAGCGGGACTACTTCGGCGCGCATACCTATGAGCGCGTGGACAAGCCCCGCGGGGAGTTCTTCCATACAGACTGGGCCGAGACAGGCGGAAGCGCCACAGCAAGTACGTACACCGTGTAAACATGGAGTATCGGCACGGTGGCACGGGTTGTGGGACAAGGCCCGCCGGGCCGATCGGACTTGGTTGCATCCCGCGCCGGCTTTGCCGGATGTGAGAGACAGACCACGGCACCCGAAAGACCGGCGCTGGAGACGAACCCCAGCGCCCGAAAGGCCATAGGAGGCCGAACACGACACCCGGCAGTGAGAATCCGGAATGATTGAGAAACTGCGAAAAGCAACGGGGTTGGACATCTATGAACCGTCGGTTCACGAGACGGACGAGGCGGTGTACTTCATGGCCCGTCGTGCCGACGATAAGCTCATCGGCTGCGTCGGAGACGGCGGGATACAGGGCGAGGCGGCTGGCGAGATTGACGGCAAAGCGATTGTCGTCGGGCCTACCAGCCACGAGAACGCCGAGGCGATACGCGAATGCCTCCCCTGGGCCGGACCGATCTGCCTGGGGATGCACACTTCGGTCGGCTTCGGCGACCGGCTGGGCCTGGCCACGCCCGGGCATATCCGCGCCGTCCGCGGGACGCATATTTCGCCAATCTTCGCCCAGCAGTCCATCCGTGAGATGAAGCGAACCGGCAGGACGCCCGAGGAGGTCATGGACGATGCGACCTGGGGCGTGGTGCAGGAGGGCTTCCGCGACACGTTCGGCTCCGACGCCGACCACCTGCAGCAGCCGGTGGACATCGATAGGACGGCCGACGCCGGCTTCACCATGTTCACCATCGACCCCGGCGAGCATGTGGACAACGAGGCCGATGACCGCGACGAGGCCTCCCTGGCCGCCAAGCTCGAAGATCTGGACGATGAGTCGCTCGAGGCCACACCGGACGACCTGCGCAAGCGATACGTCGGCCAGACCTTCTTGCTTGAAGGCGGCACGGAGGTCTCTTTCGACGAGCGGACCTTCCTGAAGGCGGCGGCCAAGTACGGCGGCGCCGTCGCCCACACCGTCATTATGTACCGCCGGCTGCGGGAACATCGCGACGAGGGCGACTTCGAGCTTGAGGTATCGGTGGATGAGACCGAGACGCCGACCTCGCCGGCGGAGCATTACTTCTTCGCCGCCGAGCTTAAGCGGCTGGGCGTGCAGTGGGTGTCGCTGGCGCCACGGTTCGTCGGGCGGTTTGAAAAGGGCGTGGACTACATAGGCGACCTGGACGAGTTCCGAAACAGCTTCGCCGAGCACGCGGCGGTCATGCGGACGCTGGGGCCGTACAAGATATCCATCCACAGCGGGTCGGACAAGTTCAGCATTTACCCGATAGTGTCGGAGCTGACCGACGGGCTTGTGCACGTCAAGACCGCCGGCACGAGCTACCTGGCGGCCCTGAAGGCGATAGCGCAGGCCGATGCGGCCCTGTTCAGGGAGATCGTGGAATTCGCACGTCGGCAGTATGAGACCGACAAGGCCAGCTATCACGTATCGGCCGAGTTGGCTCGTGTGCCCGACCTTGCGGAGCTGGATGACGATGCGCTGGGCGAGCTGACCGACCACTTCGACACGCGACAGATGTTGCATGTGACGTTCGGCTCGGTCCTGACCGCCGACGACGGCCGACGGTTCGGGGACCGGCTGTTCGATGCGCTTCGAACGAATGAGGAAACGCACTACGATGCGCTTCGCAGCCACCTGCGCCGACACGTTGAGCCGTTCCTGTATGCCGGTGAATAGATCGGCCGCGGAAACGCCGGAAACGCCGAGAAAAAGCGGAGATGAACAAGGATGAACGCGGAGATGACGCCGTCAATGGCCGCCACATGATGCCGAGCGCGGGCGAGTATCATCCGCCCTCTTGGGAATGCGTGTTCATCCGCGTTGACCACTGCCTGATTCTGATGAATCGGGAGCCGTTACGAAAACGATAACGAGGTAACCATGAGCAAAGACGAGTTGTTCAGCGTGGAAGGCAAGCGAATCGCGATTACAGGCGGTGCGGGCGTCCTGTGCGGGGAGATGGCCCGGGCACTTGCCGAACGCGGCGCGAAGCTGGCCGTCATCGACTTCAATCTCGACGGCGCCAGGAATCTCTGCGACGAGATCGCCTCGGCCGGCGGATCTGCTAGTCCCGTTCAGGTGGACGTAACTGACGGCAAGGCGGTAGAAAAATCCCTCTCCGAAACGCTAGACGCGCTCGGGGGGCTGGATGTTCTCATCAACGGCGCCGGCGGAAATAAGAAACAGGCGACCTGCGCGCCGCCAACCACCTTCTTCGACCTTCCGGACGATGCCATCCGATGGGTCTTCGACCTGAACCTGGTGGGCACGATCCTGCCGAGCCAAATATTCGGCCGGCATCTCGCCGAGCAGGGCGCTGGCTCGATCATCAACGTCTCGTCGATGAACGCCTTCCGGCCGCTGACCAATATCGCGGCATACTCCGCGGCCAAGGCGGCCGTCAGCAACTTCACGCAGTGGCTGGCGACGTACATGGCCCAGCGGCACTCAAGCGACATCCGCGTCAACGCCATCGCGCCGGGGTTCTTCCTGACCGAGCAGAACCGCTTCCTGCTCACCGAGGAGTCCACCGGCGAGCTTACCGCCCGAGGCAAACAGATTATCGACCACACGCCGATGGGCAGGTTCGGCGAGCCGGCCGATCTGGTCGGAACGCTTGTCTGGCTGCTCAGCGACGCCGCGCGATTCGTAACCGGTATCGTCGTTCCCATCGACGGCGGCTTCAGCGCCTATAGCGGAGTGTGACAATTGCGGATTGCGGATTATGAGTCCGCTTTTGCCACACCGACAGCCATGTAAGCGAGACCGCCACAGCCGACCCTTTATGAAGACCGAAGTTCTCATGCAACAGCGCTGACGAGAGGCAACATACTTACGATTGAGTTTGCGAGTTGAGCAATCTGAAATCCGAAATCCGCAATCCGAAATAAGGATGGCCCATGACCGACCACATTGCCCATTTAAAGTCTTTCGCAAAGAACCAGAATTTCTACGTCGGCATCGATTCCGACGGCTGCGCCTTCGACACCATGGAGATAAAGCACAAGGAGTGCTTCATCCCCAATATCATCAATATCTGGGACCTCCAGCCGGTCTCGAAGTTCGCCCGCGAGACGGCCGAGTTCGTCAACCTCTACAGCCGCTGGCGGGGCGTGAACCGCTTTCCGGGGCTGGTGATGGTCTTTGACCTGCTCGCCAAGCGGTCCGAAGCCCTGGAGCGGGGCTATCAGTGCCCGCGGGTGGATTCGCTGCGGGAATGGATTACCGCCGAGACGCGTCTCTCCAGCTCATCTCTCGAGCGAAAGGTCGAGTCCACCGGCGATCCGGTCCTGACGAAGGCGCTTCAGTGGTCCGACGCGGTCAACGAATCTGTGGAGAAGATAGTCCGCAACGTACCACCCTTCCCGCACGTGCGGGAGGTGCTGGAGAACCTCCAGCAACGGGCCGACGTGATGGTGGTATCGGCCACCCCCACCGAGGCGCTGACGCGAGAGTGGAACGAACACGGCATCGCGCCCTACGCCCAGATGATCTGCGGCCAGGAGCTTGGCTCCAAGAAAGAGCACATCCATCACGGCGCCGGCGGACGTTACGAACCGGAAAAGATGCTTATGGTCGGCGACGCACCGGGCGACATGAAGGCGGCCAAGGCCAACGATGCCCTGTTCTTCCCGGTAAACCCCGGCGATGAGGCCGACTCGTGGCGGCGGCTGCTGGAAGAAGGGCTGGAGAGATTCTTCGCCGGAACGTATGCAGGTGATTACGAGAAGAAGCTGATAGACGACTTCCTGGCGCACCTGCCCGAAACGCCGCCGTGGAAGAGGTAACGCATCGGGCATTTCGCGATTCCTGCCGCGGATTTGTTTCGAGTTCCGTATTTAGTGATTCGGATTTGCTTCGTTTTTGGTGTTTTGTGCTTCGGATTTTGACACCCAGTGGCGGCCAGGCCGCCGGAGGTAAGAAGCAGTGAGTGAAATCGTTCGTTGGGGCATACTCGGCACCGGCAACATTGCACGCAAGTTCGCCGAAGGTCTGCGATCGGCCGAGACCGGCAAGCTTTACGCCGTCGGCTCGCGAAGTGCCGAAAGGGCCGAGAAATTCGCCGCTGAGAACGGCGCCGAACGCGGTTACGACAGTTATGAAAAACTCGTCACAGACGCCGACGTGGACGCGGTCTATATCGCTACCCCCCACCCGATGCACAAGGAGGATGCCCTTCTTTGCATCTCACACGACAAGCCGGTGCTCTGCGAGAAGCCCTTCACGGTCAACGCCGGCGAGGCCGAGGAAGTCATCTCGGCCGCCCGGAAACGCAGCGTCTTCTGCATGGAGGCGATGTGGACCCGCTTCGTCCCGTCCATCGTCAAGCTCCGCGAGCTACTGGACGAAGGCGGCATAGGCGATGTGCGGATGGTGATGGCGGATTTCGGCTTCCGCGCCGGCTGGAACCCCGAACATCGGCTGCTGAACCCCCAGCTCGCCGGCGGCGGACTGCTTGACGTGGGTGTGTACCCGGTATCGCTGGCCTCGATGGTGCTCGGCTCGGCGATGCGCGTAACCGGGCTTGCGGACATCGGCGAAACGGGCGTGGACGAGCAGGCCGGCATCGTCTGCCAGTACGACGGCGGCCGGCTGGCTCTGCTTGCCTGTGGCGTGCGAACAAACACGCCGCACGAGGCGACCATACTCGGAACCGACGGGTATATCCGACTGCACAAGGACTGGTTTCGCGGCTCGGCCATGACACTCAGCAAAGGCGGCGCGGAGGAGCGAATCGAGCCGCCACAGACAGGCAACGGCTTCAACTACGAGGCCGACGAGGTCGCCCGATGCCTGGCCGCCGGAAAAATCGAAAGCGACGTGATGCCGCTCGATGAGACCCTGTCGATAATGCAGACCATGGATGAAATCCGCGCCCGGTGGGGACTGCGGTACCCGTTTGAATAGAGACGCAGAAGAAACCGCTATGCGACACAGAGGCCCAAGGAAACAGAGTAGAAAAAAAAGACGGAAAAAGCACGATGCTGTGCAGGCCAGATTCGGCCTCCTGCTCCGGCTTGCCAGAGCCGCAAGCTTATCTCTCTGTTCTACTGCGCCTCGGTTTGGAACAACAACGCCTCGATAGCTCTGGATGAAAGGAAGTTCACAGGGATGCCCATGCAGTACGGAAACATACGCGGGATAGACAAGCCCGTATCGCGGCTGGCACAGGGAACAATCATGATCGGCTCCAAGAACAGGGACGCCGGCTTCGCGCTGCTGGACGGCGTGTTCGAGCTTGGCTGCAATATCTTCGACACCGCGCACGTTTACGGCGGCGGCGACAACGAGCGGACCTTCGGAAAGTGGGTCAACGACCGTGGCCTGCGAGAGGAAGTCGTCGTCCTGGCCAAGGGCGCCCACCACAACGCCGACCGGAATCGGGTGACGCCGTTCGACATCACCGCCGACCTGCACGACTCGCTGGCGCGGTTCGGCTTCGACTACATCGACCTCTACGTCCTGCACCGCGACGACCCCGAAGTGCCCGTCGGCCCGATAGTGGAGGCCCTGAACGAACACAAACAGGCCGGGCTTATCCGGGCGTTCGGCGGCTCCAACTGGACGCACCAGCGTGTGGCCGAGGCGAACGAATACGCACAGGCGCACGGCCTGGAGGGCTTCGCGGTCTCAAGCCCGCAGTTTTCACTGGTCGAGATGATCAAGGAGCCGTGGCCGAACTGCATCAGCATCAGCGGGCCGGCCTGCGCCGAAGCCCGCCGTTGGTACCATGAAAACGACGTGGCGCTTGTGCCGTGGTCAACGCTGGCCCGCGGTTTTCTCTCCGGCCGAGTGCGCCGCGACGGGGGCGAGTCGGCCGAGAAGCGCGACGACCTGGGCGTGGATTCCTTCGCCTCCGAAGCAAACTACGAACGCCTGGAACGAGCGGCCGAGCTTGCCGAAAGGAAGGGCCTGACCGTTCCGCAGATATCGCTGGCGTATGTGCTGAACCAGCCGCTGAATGTCTTTCCGCTGGTCGGCTGCTGGACGCCGGAGGAGTTCCGCGGCAACCTCGACGTGCTGGACGTGGAGCTTTCCGAGGATGAGATCGCCTACCTGGAAATGGCCGATTCGTGAGCGGCAATCAGTAGCCCGTGATCAGTAGCCAGCAGCCAGGCCCGCGCTGCGTGGCTTCGAGCGACTCCACCGGCTACCGACTGCCTTCTGTTCTCAAGATATCCACGGCCTTGTTGTAGTCGTAGGGCTGCCCATAGAGCGGGGCGGATGTATCCGGCTTGCCGGTCGGCAGCAGATTGTCCAGCCCCCCGCCCCAGACCTCCTTGGCCCGGCGGATGTAGAACAGGTAGTTATCGAAAGGCACATCCGGCGGCACGCGGTGGTCGCAGAAGGGCACGAACCCGCCCTGCTCCACCAGCGGCGCCAGACGGTCTATCTCGCGGGCGATGTCTTCGGTGCTCCGCGCGAGTATGTGCTTGTCGAATCCGCCGCAGATTCGCAGCTCCGGCCCGAACCGCTCGCGGACTCCGAGCGGCTCCTGCTCCCAGGTGCCAACCTCCAGCGGGAAGGTTATGTTGACGCCGGCTTCCAGCCAGCCCGGAAGCAGCTTTCGCACGTCGCCGTCGCTGTCGAGCATGATGAACCGGCAGCCGTGCTCCCGAAGCAGGGAGCTTATCCGCTTATATTGCGGGACCAGCAGATCTTTGAAGCTTTGCAGGGGCATCAGCGGACCTTGCGCACATGACATATCCTCCCACATGTTCGCCCGGTCAAAAGTCACGCCCGCCTCGCCGGCCATCGGCAGGAACCTCCCAAGAGTTCCTACGATGCAGTCGGCGACCGTCGAGATCATCTCGGCGAATAGCTCCGGGTCGTCGGCCTGTATGTAGGTGACTCCCAAAAGCCCCATCCAGTTACGAATGCGTCCGAACAAGCTGCCGGCGTCGGTCGAAAGCGGCCAGGTCCGCACCGCGTCGGCGTTGGCGGCCAGCGCATCGGCCAGTTCATCGGGCAAGCGGTCTTCGCGCATGGGGTCCAGCCGCCACTTGTAATGCTCTTCCCAACTTTGGCGGTCAACGAGCGTATGTCCGATGTGCTCGGGAATGGACGACATGTACTTGTGCCTCTTGAGGATAGTCCCGTCGGAGTCCTGGTAGGTGATATGCGTGCCGTCGTCGTCGAGGGTCTTTCTTTCGAACGGCGGCCAGAGCATCGTTCTCACCCCAACGCCCCGCCAGAACGAATCCAGCCCGAAATAGGCCTCGCTGTTGGACCTGTCCACATCCGCCGGCAGGCCGTAGAGGTGCCATATATCGACGGTCTCGTCCCAGTAGGAGAAGTCCTGGATAATGCCCCGGTCAAAGTCGCCGTAGTCCATCACCGCCAGGAATCTCTCTCGGTCATTCATGTGTTTCGCTCCGAGTTTCGTTGGTTTCTATCTTTGCCGCCCCCCCCCTCGGCCGCATACTCTGCATCAACTGGCATCGCAATGCCAGTGTCCGGTCGCGGCCGGGGCATGGTTTCTGTAAACTCACCATCACAGACCACGTGCCGCCATGCTGGATTTTCTCCGCTACAACCTGCCGTATTTGCTTGTGCTGCTTCCGGCGATAGCCGCGGTGGCGGCCCTGGTCAGCCGTCGGCCGACGGCGGCGCTGGCGGTAACACTCGCCGCCGCGGCGCTGCATGCCGCAACGACCGTACTGGCCATGGTCCTGCTCGCCGGCGAGGGGCAGGCCGAATCAGTATGCGAATGGGTCAGACTGTGGCCCGGACGAGGTGTCGCTTTCCATATCGACATGCCGCGAGCCACGGCTCTTCTGGCGCCGGCCCTGGCGGCACCGACCATCGCCTTTCTGACCCACCGCAAGAATGAGCTGACACCCGCTCGAACCGCGATCGGGCTGCTCATGCATGCGGGAGTGGTCGGGGCGATACTTTCGGCGGATTTGCTGCTGTTGTGCATGTTCGTGGAGTGGACCTGGTTGATGGCCGTGATTCTGGTGGCCGTGGCTCGCGGGCCTGGACCGGCGAGCCGACTCATGCTGCCCTGCCTGCTGGTCACCACCGCCCTGCTGGCGGTAGTCCTCTGGCTCGGCTGGCTGCACAACGAGGCCACCGGTGTGGTGAGCTTCGCGTATGACGACCTGCTGCATACGGATGAATACCTGCTCGGCAGGCCGCCGGCCACCATGGACATATTCGAGACCGCAATCATAGCCCGCCTGGCCGGCTGGGTCGTTGTGTATGTCGCCGGGCTTGCCGGAATGCTGGCGGCCATGCGCCGCGCCCTGCGGGCCGAGACGCTGAAGGCGGCGGCCAAGGCCCTTGCAGTGGCACAGGCGGGCCTAGTGGTCCTCACCGCCGCGCCGGCTGTGCTGCCGGAGCACCAGGCCGCGGACGGCTGGGTGTCACCGCATCACGTTTCCGTGGCTTATCTGGCAATCGGTGCCGCCCTCGGCTGGCTGGGGCTTATGGTATGCGCGGCATATATCGGCAGGTCCGGTCGGCGGCTCGCCGAACCGCAGGATATACGCGGCCTTGCCAGGAAGTATCCCGGCATGACATTCGCGGCGGGCGTGTGCCTGATATCGCTGGCCGGGATGCCGATAAGCGCGGGGTTCATCTGGCGGCTGATGGCGCTCGCCTCATCCGCCGGAACCGGGGCACTGCTTGTGATGCTTCTGCTTCTGCCGCCGATGGTGGCCCTGGCGGCGACTTACCTGAGCATGCTGCTGGCCGCGGCATTCATCGGCAAACCGGCGCCGCAGGAGCACATCTCGCTTCCGGGCGCGCGGGGGGCCGTGTGGCGGGTTCTGATAGCGGCAATCGCGGCCATTCTGGTGCTGCTCGGCATTTTGCCGCAACTGCTGATGGAGCCGTTGAGAGCGGCTCTCGGCGGTTGACGGCCCCACACGGAGATGCGGTACCGCCAGGAAGAAATGGGCACACACACAGCAACTCCGGCATCCTCCCGCCTGTGCGAAGTCTTATCAGGCCCCGCATGAAACGCCTTCGCGATACCCGCGAATTAACGGCGTTGTGTTCAGACCCACACATAATAGCGCAGCACCCCCGATCGCGGCGGCCAATCACATCATTTCCGTGCCACATGGAGCCAAGGCCGGCTTTGCGGACGCCTCACGCCTTGGATATTCCCTTGGCGCACACAGGGGCAACGGGGCATCATAGTCCATCAGGGCCTGGCCGAGAGCGGGTTCGGGCCGGGCCGCACTGAAATACCCCGCTGGCATTCGATTATGAGGAGCCACACCATGATGACCGCCATTCGTGCCGTCCTGATTTCACTGTGCTTACTCCTTCCCGGTTGTATGCCTACCGGGGCCGAGGTGGCCGTCAACCCCTACGCCGACCTGGACTGGGATACGGTGGAGGTCCACAAGGCCAATCTGCATACCCATACCACCGAGAGCGACGGGGCTTTGTCGCCGAAGGAGGTGGTGGATCTCTACGCTGATAAGGAATACACGATCCTTTCGCTGACCGACCACGACACTCACGATCCGGAGAAGCCCACCTGGCCGTGGGAGGACTACGGTATAGACGTGGAGGCCTCCGGGATGCTGCCGATCCAGGGCAACGAAATATCCAGACCCGACCACATCGGCAGCTATTTCAACGACTACGGCGATTCGGATCAGCAGTCCGTTGCCGACGCCCTGGAGGAAATCAAAGACCGAGGCGGGCTGGCCGTGATGTTCCATCCGGGACGATACGAACACCGCCGCACGCCCCAGTGGTACATGGACCTGTACCAGACCTGGCCCCACCTGGTCGGCATGGAGGTGTTCAACCAGAACGACCGCTATCCCGGAGACCGGGAGATTTACGATGATGTTATCAGCGGTCTCATGCCTGAACGGCCGGTCTGGGCCATGGCTAACGACGACTTCCACCAAATGGAGCACTTCGCGCGGAGCTTCAACCTTTTCCTGCTGCCGCCGGACGGGCTGAATGAGGAGGACTTCCGCCGGGCCTTCGAGCAGGGCCGTTTCCACGCCGTGTACAACCCGTCACGGGACACCTCCCAGGTGATAATACCAGATCGCATTAGTGTGGACGACCGCGCCATCGAACTGACCGTGGACTGTGCAGATGACCAGGTGGTCTGGATCAGTCACGGCCATGAGGTCCACCGCGGCAGGACCCTGCCGTTGTCGGTCAACCTGGGCGATTACGTCCGCGCGGTGCTGAAAGGCGACGAGGGCACAAAGACGCTGCTGCAGCCCTTCGGCCTGGTGGGAACCGAGGACCGGAAGTTGACGGAATTGACCGTCCGCAACGGCTCCGGTTCCGGCGAGTACCTCACCGGCTCGCGAGGCGTAAGCATAGAGGCCGACGAACCGGAAGAAGATAAAGTTTTCGATAAGTGGATTGGCGATACCGAGCGGGTCGAGGATGTTGACGCCGCGGAGACAGTAATAGACCTGCCCGAGGATAAGCCGGTTACGGTCGAGGCCACATACCGCCCGGCTGAGTCATACACACTTACGGTTGAAAACGGTGAAGGCAGCGGCCAACTGCTTGAGCAGTCTTATGGCGAGATTAATGCCGACATACCGGATGGATACGTCTTTGATGCCTGGGACGGCGACATAGAGGGCGTGGAGGATCCCCGTTCCCCGCACAGCCGCTTTCGCATGCCCATAGGCGCGGGCGACGTCACCGTGACGGCCACATTCACGCCGGAGGAGAAAGCCGTCTTTTCGGAGCAACTGCGAAACCCATCCTTCCAGGAAGGCACAGCGGGCTGGGATGCCGAGCAGGAAGACGTCCGTATAGTGGAGAAAGAGGACGGCACACAGCATCTGGCCGTGCTGCGGCGAAGCGGCATCATGCAGCAGGTGGACGGGATGGACCTTCAGCCGGGCCAGCGGTTGACGCTCTATTTTGAAGTCAAAATCAGCGACCCCGGCGGAGACCCGATCGGCTGGGTGGGGATGCAGTTCCTCAGCGCCGATGATGAAGAACTTGTCAGCCGATCAACCACCGTGCGGAGAAACGAGTGGACGCCGATGGCGGTCTCCGGCGAAGTGGTCGAGAACGTGGTCGCGCCCAACGTTTGGGTATGGATGCGGGACGGACAGATGCATCTGAGGGACTTCCGCCTGCGGGTGCATGACTGAGGAAGCCGCGGCATTTCGGCGACAGCCGATGAAACCACCACCGTAAGGCGGTGCGAAGCCCGTATGCCGCCTACCAGCCGGCCGCCCGGCGGGGACATTCCGCCTGCCGATCCATGAAGGCGAGGCATCGTTAAAGCAGCACGAGCCGCACGGTTCGCCGGTCGGCAGTCCGGATTGCGTGCTGTGTCTGCGCGGGGTTGCGAGTATTGCTATCCGTCACGACCGCGGCGCGGCGTTACAACGTGAACCTCAGCTTGTCGATAAGCGCTCCTGGCAGGCGCACGCTGCTGGTGCTACGCATCTGGTATGTGCGGCTGTCGGGCAGAAACTCCCGCTGCTTCGTCAGTCCCACGAGATTCTCGCCAAGCATCCGGTACACCGTATCGTCGAAGCGCATGACGTTCAGCGGGGCGACTATCCGGCCGCCTTCGACCCAGAAAGTCGCGAATCGGGTCATTCCGGTCATCCGCCCTCCAGAGCGGTCGGAGAAATTGCCGTACCACAGCCGGTTTATGTACACGCCTTCGTCGAGTAGAGCCGGCATGTCGGCCGCATCCAGCGCCCCCGGCGCCAAATCAAGCGAGCCGGGGGATTCGTGGCCGTCGGCGCCGTTGCAGGTCACGCCGTATTCCTTTGACGACCGCGGCGAAACCAGGCAATCACGATACCGACCGTTCTCGATCAGTGTCACGGAGTCGGGCTTGACGTACCCGGCCGAGTTGAACGGAGGCGCCATGCCTTCGCGGATGTTCTCGCGGAGCGTGACCGTCTCGTCGAGCATCGTGCCCGATTCTATCATCCGAAGCAGCGGCGTAACCTTCGTGCGATGCGCCTTGAGGCCGAACCCGCCACGGCACAGCAGCCCGATTATCTCCGCCAGCGCCGCAGGCGCCAGATACACGCGATACTCGCCCGGGTCTATCGTGCGCGGCGGTCGGCGGAGGATATCCAGTTGCTCGGCGGCCTCACTCACCTTGCCGTCGAACTCCTCCGGCCTCCACTCGAAACCGGCGTACGAGGCCTTAACGGCCTTGTCGGCCTCGTGGTAAAAGCTCCAGTCGAAGTGGAATGTGTTCGTCGAGAACCAGTTCCGCTGGCCGAGCGAGTTGCCGAACCCCCGCTCGATTCGGCCGGCGGCGTAGATGCCCACCAGATCGCGTCCCGCCCCCGCCGCCAGTATCCGCTCCAGAACGGTGTCCGGCTCGCCCAGCCGGTCCCCGCCGATGTGCTCGGTGTCGTGAACCTCAGTGGAATAGAGCAGATACGGATCTTCAGGCGTCTCGGCCAGTCGGCCGCGCAGGCCGTCAAGGGCCTGGCTGATGCGGCCACGGTCTTCATCCAACTGGCCGGTCAGAGTGAGTATCGAGCTGGCGTGCCGTCGGCCGCGAACCAGCTCGAGCGACATATACGCCTGCCGGACCTCGCCCGCCTGGCGGACGGCCGAGCGGTTCAGCCGGGTGAAGTCGCTTGTTTCGGCGTAGAGGTTGGCAAGCAGGACCTCATCGCGCTGAAGGGCTTCTGTGGCGTCGTCCACCAACTGGTTGAAATACTCCCGCATCGGGTGTCCTTTCACTCGCCGCCGAAGACTTCCACATCGGCGAATACGCACGCCGGGCTGGCATGCCCGACGTTGATAATCTGGTTCGGCTCGCCCTTGCCGCAGTTGGGCGTGCCGAGCAGATCTGCCGTCCCGGCCGTGCCGACCGCACGCAGGTTCCGCCAGAAAGTGGCGCTGACGCCGCGGTAATTGGGTTTCCTGACCAGCTTGGTCAACCGGCCATCCTCGATGAGACGGGCCCATTCACAGCCGAACTGGAACTTATTCCTGCTGTCGTCGATAGACCACGAACAGTTGGTCTTCATGTAAACTCCGCGCTCAATGCCGGCGATCATCTCCTCCAGCGTGCTGTCTCCGCATTCCAGGTTCAGGGTGGCCATACGGTCTATGGGCGGGCGGTTCCAGCCGCTGGCCCGGGTCGAGGCGGCGCCCTCCAGGCCGCCGCGGTGCTGAGAAACCGCTCCTCCAAGCCCCCGCTTGAGGATCCCCTTTTCGATGAGAAACGCCTTCTCGGCCTCCAGCCCGTCGTCGTCGAAGGCGTATCCGGCAAGCCCGCCCGGACGGGTCGGGTCGAACGTAACATTCAGCAGATCGCTGCCGTACCGGTAGCTGCCGAACATCTCCGGCGTGACGAAGCTGGTGCCGGCGAAGTTGCGTTCATCGCCGAGTATGCGGTCAAGCTCCAGCGGATGCCCGATGGACTCGTGTATCTGGAGTATCATCTGGTCCGGCGCCAGCAGCACGTCCATTGTGCCGGCCGGGCAGTTTGGAGCGTCCAGCAGTTGAATCGCCTCGTCGGCGACACCGGGACCGGCGGAGCGGAAGCCGATATCATCCAGCAGTTCCAGCCCGGCCTGCCGGCAGTAACCGCGCCCCCCGAGCGAGCGGGATATCGCCTCGCCCCCGGCGGCCGCCGTGGCCGAAATAAACGGGCAAAGCATGCCTATGCGCTGAACCACCCGCCCGCCTCCGGCGGTAAGGTATATCTGCTCCAGATATGTGTGCGACAACGACGTCCGCCGGTCCACTATACTGTCGTCGGCGGCAAGTGATGCGCACACTTCCCGCAGCAGGTCGAACTTTTCGGTCTGCGGTACGGCCTCCCAGGCGACTGTCTCCGGGCCTTCGTACTCGCCCCTCGGGTGGGGCATATCGATTGCGGAAAAGTCGGCCACGGACCGCCCCGCCGACCGCTTCGACCACGCGGATGCCCGGCGCACCGCCTGTCGCAGACCGCTTAGGGACAGATCAGATGTGGCGGCGTAGCCCAGGCCGCCGTCTTTTATGACGGTTATCATCGCGCCGACATCGTCGTACAGCCGCGGCGGTTGCGGCACATCCTGACGGACCGCTAGCATCTCGTCCATGCTGCGAACATAGCGAAGCGAGCAGAAGCAACCCGAAGGGGCCACCTCGCGGAAACGGCTCTCAAGGGTGGAAAGCATTGTCCTCTCCTGTCCGGCTGCAAGGTTACGATTGAACCCGATAGGCCGGTCTTTCTCAAGTCCGGCCGCGGGACGCACCGGTCGCCCGTCGCGCAACCTAAAGCGGCAGGCCACATTCGCCCTTGAAAACCCACTTGCCTCTCTATAAGATGTCGTGAACTGCTAATCGGGCAGATTAGCTTATCTGATTCTACGGGAGGTCGAGCCGATGAACCTGGACGTGATGAAGACATTCTGCGATCTTGTTGACACCAGCAGCTTTTCGAAGGCGGCCGAGGCGAACTATATCTCGCAGTCGGCGGTATCACAGCAATTGGCGAAGCTGGAGCGGGACCTTTCGGTCCAGCTTATCAGCCGCGGCGCAGGTCTGGTCGCCCCTACAGAGGCGGGCAAGGCGTTCTACAATGGCGCCAAGGAGATACTCCGGCGCTATGAGCACCTTCTTGGCGAGGTGCGCTCGGCGACCGACGCCGTCCGCGGCGTGCTTCGGGTCGGGACCATCTACTCTGTGGGCTTCTACCTGCTGGAGCCCTACGTGCGCAAATTCCTCCAGACGCACCACGAGGTGAACCTGCACGTCGAATACACCCGCTGGAACCGTATCTACTCTGCGATTGTGAGCGGGGAGATGGACCTCGGCGTGGTCGCGTGTCCGGAAAAACACCGGTCCATCGAGACCGTCCCCCTTGCTGATGAGCAGCTTGTGCTGGTCTGCTCTCCCAGGCACCGGCTGGCGAAGCGCAGTCAGGTTCGGGCGGCGGACATTGCCGGCGAGAGCTTTGTGGCATTTGAGGCGAACATTCCGACCCGGCGGCACATCGAGAGGATGCTTCGGGCGGAGAAGGTCGAAGTGGACGTCGAGATGGAGTTCGACAACATAGAGCTGCTCAAGCGGGCCATCGAGGTGGATGCCGGTGTGAGCATCCTGCCTCGGGACAACGTCGAGCGCGAAGCCAGACACGGCGAGCTTTGCTACGTGGGCTTTGAAGACGCCGACAAATGGGTCAGGCCCGTAGGCATTCTGCGGCGACGCGGCAAGAGTCCAGGCCCGGCGGAAAAGCAGTTCCTGGCGATGCTTCGCGGCACCGCCGATGGCAAGCGGACAAAAAAGCCGGCGGCTGTTTCCTGAAGCGCCTCGGTACACGGCCGGCCGCCGCGGTTACCGCGGAGTGCGCGCGTGAAGGCGGATTTCCGCGCAACGCGGCCGGGGACCGGTTACTCCCGCGCCCATCTCCGCTGGATATCCTCAATCCGGGACAACTCGTCCTCGGTGAGGTGGCCCTGTGCGGCGGCGCAGTTCTCGCGGACCTGCTCGGCGGTCTTACCGCCCGGGATTACTACCGATACGGCCGGCTGGGCCAGCACGTACCGCAGCGCCGCCTGGGCGAGCGTCTGGCCTTCCCGCTCCAGGAACGCCAGATCCTTCGCGCGCTCGACCCATTTGGTGAAGGTCTTGTGGCCCCAGTTGCCCTCGGCGCGGAAATCGCTGGCTGGAAGTTCCACGCCGGGCCCGTATTTTCCGCTTAACGCCCCCCAGGCCAGCGGCGTCCGGGCTATTACCGCGACACCGGCCTCGGCCGCCGCGTCCAGAAACTCCTTGTGCCTCGGCTCGGCCATGTGCACCTCGAATTGCAAGGCCGCGGCGCCGTTGTCTATCGCGGCCCGCGCCTCGGCGAGCTTGCCGATGCTGGATCCATAGAAACGGATCCTGCCTTCCCTCTGCAACTGCCGCAGGGCGTTCCAGGTTTCCGGACGGTCGGACACCTCCACACCCGGGTTGTGAAGCTGGTACAAGCCGATGCAGTCGGCCCGAAGCCGCTTCAACGAACCCTCGACCGACGCGGTGATGTGCTGAGGCGAATAGTCCTGAACGAAGTTTCCGTCCACGTCCCAGTACTTGCCGGTCTTGGTGGCGATAAGCAGGTCGTCACGGCCGCCGAGGGTCTCGCCGAATATCTGTTCGCTCAATCCCGAACCGTATTCCTGAGCGGTATCAAAGAACGTGACGCCCTCGTCCAGGGCCGCCTGGACGGCGTCGCGGGCGGCGGTCTCGTCCACCTCGCCCCACTGGTGCTTGCCGATCGCCCATCCGCCGAAACCGACCTCGCCGACGGTCACGCCAGTGCTGCCGAAACTCCGCTGTCGCATTGAATATCTCCGGTTAGTTAAACCTTCACTTCGAATCGTTCGCCTTTTTTCACGTCCGCCAGTAGCGCAGTGACCAGCGAAGCGGCACGCTCCATGTCACGCAGATCGATCATCTCGATGGTCGAGTGCGTATAGCGGTTTGGTATGCTCAGTACGGCCGAGGGAACGCCGCCCTGTGCCTTGAATATCACCATGGCATCGGTTCCGCCGCTCAAGCTGAACGCGGACGTCTGTATCTTGATCCGCTTGCGGCGGGCGACCTTTCGCAGCCGGTCCACCAGCACGGGGTGGTTTTCGCGCCCTATGGACAGCATCGGGCCATCGCCCATCTTGCATTCGCCGTGCTGCTTTACGTCGATTCCGGGGGTGTCGGTGGCGGGTGTGACGTCCACCACGACGGCCGCATCCGGCGAGAGGTTGAACACCTGCATCGACGCGCCCACCAGCCCGACCTCTTCCTGTACCGAGCTGCACGCGTAGA